>JAEUPF010000025.1 GCA_016790425.1 Rubrivivax sp. | reverse complement strand
CGCATCGTCGGCCGCGCGTTCACCGTGCGCTTCGTGCCGGCGCGCGAGGACCTGGCGACGCCGGAGTCGTGGGCATCGCCGAAGTCGAGCCGCGCGGCCATCGAGGCGATGCCCGCGGGCTGCATTGCCGTCGTCGATGCGATGGGCGTCAAGGATGCCGGCGTGTGGGGCGACATCCTGTGCGCGCGCATGGCCAGGCGCGGTGTCGCGGCGCTCATCACCGATGGCGTCGTGCGCGACCTCGCGGGCGTGCTCGGGACGGGCCTGCCGGTGTGGGCCGCGGGTGCTGCGGCACCGCCTTCGGTGGCCGGCCTCACTTTCGTCGACTGGCAGCAGCCCGTGGCCTGCGGTGGCGTGGCGGTGTTTCCCGACGACGTCATCGTCGCCGACCGCGACGGCGCGGTGCTCATTCCGCAGGCGCTGGTGCCTGGCATCGTCGACGCCGCCGTCGAGCAGGAGCGCTTCGAAGGCTGGCTGATGGACGAGGTCAACGGCGGCGCCTCGCTGCCGGGCCTGTACCCGCCGAACGCCGAGAACAAGGCGCGCTACGAGGCGACTAGGAAGTCCGGCCGTTAGGCCGGCGCGCCGCTGCTTCTGAATCCACGCCGACCACCGAGTCCGGACCCCCTGTCGCCGGGAGACACCCCATGAACCTCATCCGCCTCGCCCAGCCGGCGAGCCTCGACAACCTGCGCCTGGCCAGCGGCGAGCCGCGCCCGCCGGGCCCCGGCGAAGTGCTGCTGCGCGTGCGCGCCAGCTCGCTGAACTACCACGACTGGTGCGTCGTCGTCGGCGAGATCCCGGCCGCCGACGGCCGCATCCCGATGTCCGACGGCGCCGGCGAGGTGGTCGAGGTCGGGCCGCCGCTGGGCGACGTGCCGCAACCGTTCGCGAAGGGCGACGCGGTGATGAGCACCTTCTTCCCGCGCTGGCGCGACGGCCCGGTGGGCAAGGACGTGGTGCGCAGCGTGCCCGGCGACGACGCCGACGGCTTCGCCTGCGAGCACGCCACCGTGCCGGCGAGCGGGCTGACGCGGCAGCCGCGCGGCTACACGCACGCGCAGGCGGCAACGCTGCCTTGCGCCGCGCTCACCGCGTGGCGGGCGTTGATGGTCGACGGGCCGCTCGTCGCCGGCGAAACCGTCGTCGTGCAGGGAACGGGCGGCGTCTCGATCTTCGCGCTGCAGTTCGCCAAGGCGGCCGGGGCGACGGTGATCGCCACCTCGTCGTCCGACGACAAGCTCGCGCGGCTGAAGGCGCTGGGCGCCGACCACGTCGTCAACTACCGCACGCAGCCGCAGTGGTCGCGGTTCGTCAGCGAAGTGACGGGCGGCCTCGGCGCCGACCACGTCGTCGAAGTCGGCGGCGTGCAGACGCTGGCGCAGTCGATGCGCGCGGCCCGCATCGGCGGCCACGTCTCGATGATCGGCGTGCTCAGCGGCCGCGAGGGGCCGGTGTCGACGGCGCTGCTGATGGCGAAGAACCTGCGGGTGCAAGGGGTCACCGTCGGCAACCATCGCCACCAGCGCGAGATGGTGCGCGCCATCGAGGCCAACGGCATCGTGCCGGTCATCGACAGCCACTTTCCGCTGGCGCGCATCGCCGATGCGTTCAGGCACCAGGCCTCGGGCCGGCACTTCGGGAAGATCGTGCTCGACATCTGAGGCGACGGCGTGCCGCGAGGTCGCGCCGCGCACCGCCCGGCGTGGACGCCGGGGCCCCGGGCGGCGCTTCAGCGGGTGACGATCGCGAACGTTCCCGGCGCCTTGTCGATCAGCGTCAGGAAGCGCACCAGGTCGATCCTGCTGCCGCTGACCTTCACCTCGTCGGAGGTGATCAGCTCCTTCGGCCCCGCGGTGCCGGCCATCATGCGCACGAAGAAGCCCTTGGTCACCGCGAGCGTCGCATCGGCCGTGGCGTCGGGCGCGGCCTTGCGATGGTGCAGCACCGCGTTCTCGAGCCACAGCACGTACGACTCCTTCGTGTCGGTGAGCACGAGGTTGATCTTCAGCTCCTTGCCTTCGGCGGCGGGGCCGTCGAGGCCGGCGGCCATCGCTTCGAGGAAGCGCTCGATCGGCGTCTGCGCCAGCATGTCGAGGAACGAAGCACGGCTGATGCCGACCTTCGGCGGCCCCTGCCGCAGCTCGGCCGCCGCCGTCAGGTAGCTGTTGCGCCAGGTGGCGGCTTCGGCGACGAAGCCGAGCTGGTCGTAGGTGCGCGCCAGCAGTTCCTTGGCTGCGCCGTGGCCGCTGTCGGCGAAGACGACGTGGTTCAGGAGCTCGGCCGCCCAGCGGTGCTCGCCCTTGTCGAACGCCGCCTGCGCCGCCTGCACGGCCTTGTCGGCGCCGCCGGCCAGCGCCACGTAGCGCCGGGCCGCTTCCTGCGGCGGCAGCGGGTCCAGGCGGGCGGGGTTGCCGTCGTAGGCGCCGAGGTAGAACTGGTACACCGCCTTGACGTTATGCCGCAGGTCACCGTAGTAGCCGCGGGCGCCGAAGTGCGCCTGCAGCGACTTCGGCAGCCGCACCGTCTCGGCGATCTCGTTGGGCGTCAGGCCGGCGTTGATGAGGCGCACCGTCTGGTCGTGGGTGTACTTGTAGACGTCGCGGTGCTGGGTGATGAAGCGGGCGATGCGCTCGCGGCCCCAGATGGGCCAGTTGTGCTGGCCGACGTAGACCTCGGCGTCGCCGAGCTGGTCGAGCGCTTCCTGCATGTAGGCGGCCCAGCGCAAGGCGTCGCGCACCTTGGCGCCGCGCACCGGCAGCAGGTTGTGCATCGTCTGCGCCAGGTTCTCGGCGCCGCCGTAGACACGGCGCTCGGGGATCGAGAAGGTCAGCTCGGCCGGCGCCTCGGCGCCGGGCACGTTGTGGAAGACGAAGCGCACGCCGTCGAGCACGCGCTCCTCGGTGGGCCGGGTGACGAGGTCGGTCGGCTCGAGGATGCCGAAGGTGCCGTAGGCGACGTTCTTGCCGAGGCCGGTGTCGACGAGGCCCCTGGCCGAACGCTCGAGGTTGCGGCCGAACTGGTAGTGCGAGCGCCGGCCCATCGCGGTGCCGACCATCACGTTCTCGCTGGTCGCCTCCTCCATGAAGCCGGCCGAGGCGAGCACCGGCACCTTGCGCGCCGCCGCTTCCTCGGCGGAGAGGACGCCCAGCGCGCCGCCGAAGTGGTCGGCATGGCTGTGCGTGAAGACCAGCGCGCTCACCGGCCGGTTGCCGAGGTGCTTGCGGGCGAAGGCCATCGCCGCCGCCGCCGTCTCGCGGCAGGTGAGCGCGTCGATGACGATCCAGCCGCTGCTGCCTTCGACGAGCGTGATGTTGGCGATGTCGAAGCCGCGCAGCTGCCACACGCCATCGACGACCTTGAACAGGCCGATCTGCGCGTTCAGCTTCGCGTGCCGCCACAGGCTCGGGTTGACGGTGGGCGGCGCCGGCCCGTCGACGAACCGGAAGGCGTCGAAGTCGACGAGCACGCTGCCGTCGGCGCCGAGCACCTGGCCTTCGGGGCGTGCGACGAGGCCGCGCCGGGCGTCTTCGAAACCCTGCGTCTCTTCGAGCGGCAGCGACTGCGCGAACGCGGCGTTGGCGCTGGCGGTGGCCGCGGTCGCGTCGCCCGCCGCCGGCGCGAGGGGGTCGGCCTTGCGGCTGCAGCCGGCCAGCGACAGCCACAGGGCACAGCCGAGCGCCAGGGCGGCCGTTGCGGTCGGTGCGCTCGGCAAGCGTTTCGTCGTCGTCATCGAAGTCGCTCCGGGCCGGGACCGGCCGGCATCACATGCGCCGTGCGACGACCCGCACGGCGCGCCCTACCGCCGCCACAGCAGCGCAGCGCCGACGACGATGAGGATCAGCGGCCACCACTGCGCCAGGAGCGGCCCCAGGCGCGGGATCAGCCCCAGGTTGCCGAGCAGGAACAGCGTGCCCAGCACGATGAGGATGATCGCCGCCACCGGCGCGCGGCCGCGCACCGGGGTTGCGGGCCCGGCGAAGTTCGCGCGGGTGTCCGGTTGCGGGGTGTCTCGCATCATGCGCGCATGGTAGCCGCAGCGGTGCCTCGGCAGGTCGCGCAGTCGCGCGCGTTCGTTGTGTCGGGGCAAGGGCCCCGTTCGGTGTCCAATGCCGCCTGCAGACCCATCCACCGACAGCGCCGCCGTGGCGGCCGCGAGGAACCGACCCGATGAAGTTCAAGAAGATCGCCGCCTGGGCGCTCGGCGCCGTCGTCGTCGCCGGCACCGCCGGCTGGTTCAGCCTCGACAAGGAGACGCGCGGCCTGCTGGCCACGCTGCCGACCAACCGCGACATCCTCTTCTGGAGCGTGCCGCAGCGCGACGCGGCGTTCCGGGCGCTCGACCGCCTGCCGGTGCTGGCCAAGGCGCGCACCGTGGCCGCCGGTGCCACGCCGCCGCGGCCGCTGCCGCCGGGGCCGCCGCTGAAGCTGCCGCTGGACGTCGACGCCTACATGGCCGGCCAGCGCAGCGCGGCGCTCCTGATCGTGCACGAAGGCAAGGTGCGCCTCGAGCGCTACGGCCTGGAGTTCGACGCCGCCGGCCGCTGGACCAGCTTCTCGGTGGCCAAGTCGATCACCTCCACGCTGGTCGGCGCAGCGCTCGCCGACGGCTACATCAAGAGCATGGACGACAAGGTCAGCGCCTACATCCCGCAGATGAAAGGCTCGGCCTACGACGACGTGAGCGTGCGCCAGTTGCTGACGATGACCTCGGGCGTGAAGTGGAACGAGGACTACGGCGACCCGAACTCCGACGTGGCGCGCTTCAACAACCACCAGCCCGAGGAGGGCGTCGATGCGCTCGTCAGCTACCTGAGGCGCCTGCCGCGCGAAGTGCCCGCCGGCACGAGGTGGCTGTACAGCACCGGCGAGACCAACCTCGTGGGCATCCTGCTGGCGCAGGCCACCGGCAAGCCGCTGGCCGAATACCTGTCGGAGAAAGTGTGGGTGCCGGCCGGCATGGAGCAGCCGGCCACCTGGATCCTGAGCCGCACCGGGCGCGAGATCAGCGGCTGCTGCATCCAGGCGGCCACCCGCGACCTCGCGCGTTATGCCCTCTTCGTCCTCGACGGTGCCAGGGTCGGCGGCCGCAGCATCGTTCCCGAGGGCTGGCTCGCCGAGGCGACCAGCGAGCGCGCCGCCACCGGCATCCCCGGCCGCGGCTACGGTTACCAGTGGTGGACCTACGCCGACGGCGCCTTCGCCGCCCGCGGCATCTTCGGCCAGGGGCTGTTCATCGACCCCAAGCGCCGGCTCGTCATCGCCTCCAATGCCAACTGGGGCGGCGGCGCCAGCGACCGCACGGCCAGCGACGCGCGCGAAGCGTTCTACCGCGCCGTGCAGCAGGCCATCGACGAGGAAGCCAAGGCGCCGCCGCGGCCCTGAACGACTGGAGGGGACCCCATGCTCGAAGGCTCTTGCCACTGCGGTGCCGCGCGCTGGCAGCTCGACGAACTGCCCGAATCGGCCACCGCCTGCAACTGCACCGCCTGCCGCCGCTACGGCGCGCTGTGGGCCTACGGCCACGAAGGCGAGAACATCCGCGTCAGCGGCGACACCACCGCCTACGTGCGCGGCGGCTCGCTCAGCTTCAACTTCTGCCCGCGCTGCGGCGGCGTCACGCACTGGCGCGGCCTGAAGGCCGACGAGCAGGGCCGCCGGCGCATCGCCGTAAACCTGCGCATGACCGACCCGGGGCCGATCGCCGGCGTGCCGATCGACCACTTCGACGGCCTCGACAAATGGGAAGACCTGCCGCGCGACGGGCGCTGCATCCGCGACCTGTGGTTCTAGCGGCGCGACCCGAAGAATGACCGCGTGGCGCCGGGCCGGCCGCTTGCTGCTGCTCGCCGCCGGTGTGGTTGTCGCGGCCGTCGGCTTCATCGCCGTCGCCGCCGGGCTCGCCTTCGTCGCCGACGACCGCCGCGACCATGCACGCGCCGCCGCGGCGAAGTCGTCGATCGTCGACTCGCCGTTCGGGCCGATCGAGTTCGCGCGCGGCGGCGTGCCCGGAGCGCCCGGCGCGCCCGGCGCGCCCGGAGCGCCCGTCGTCCTCGTCGTGCACGGCAGCGGCGGCGGACACGACCAGGGGCAGCTCATCGCCCGCGCCGTGCTCGGCGGGCGCTTCGAGTGGATCGCGCCCTCGCGCTTCGGCTACCTGCGCTCGGCGCTGCCCGAAGGCGCCACCTTCGAGCAGCAGGCGCACGCCTACGCGCACCTGCTCGACCAGCTCGGCATCGAGCGCGTGGCCGTGCTGGCGTTGTCGCACGGCGGTCCTTCGGCGCTGCTGTTCGCGCTGCTGCATCCGCAGCGGGTGTCGTCGCTGACGCTGCTGTCGTGCGGCGTTGCCTCTGCGGCCGACGCACCGCAGGCCGGCGCCAGCGCCAGGGGCGATGCGCTGACGACGGTCTTCGAGCACGACGCGCTGTACTGGGCCGTGCGCACGTTCGCGCGCGGACGGCTGCTGCAGCTGATGGGCGCCAGCGACGCCGTCGCCGCCGCGCTGACGCCGGCGCAGCGGCAACTCGTGGCCGAGGTGATCGACACGATGGCGCCGGTGTCGCTGCGCTCGCGCGGCGTGCACCTGGACAACCGCGCCGCGCTGCCCAACGAGCGCATCGCGGGCATCACTGCGCCGACGCTGGTGCTGCATGCCACCGACGACGCGCTGCAGCTGCATCGCAACGCCGAATACGCCGCCGCGAAGATCCCGGGCGCCCGCCTCGTGTCGTTCTCCCGCGGCGGCCACCTGCTGATCGCGGTCGAGCAGCAGGCGGTGCAGCGCGAGGTGGCGCAGTTCATCGGCGCGAACGCCGGCGCGTCGCGGCGCTGAACAGCGGCCGCCCGCCGCCGGCCGCCGCCGCTGCCCTGCCGCCCCGAGACCGGCCCGGGCGGCGCCGCACGCAGGCACCCCGCTTGCCTGAAGCGGGCGCACTCGCCGCCCCGCCTTCTTCGCATGTCCGAGCGCCCCGACGCCCCGCCCGCGCCGCCGCCGCCGACGACGGGACCGGTGCGCGTGCTGACGGTCAACATCCACAAGGGCTACACGGCCTTCAAGCGCCGCTTCGTGCTGCACGAGCTGCGCGAGGCGGTGCGCATGGTCGCCAGCGACCTCGTGTTCCTGCAGGAAGTGGGCGGCGAGGAAGCTTCGCTGCAGGCCACGCATTGCGAGTTCCTCGCCGACCAGATCTGGCTCGACCATGCCTACGGCCGCAACGCGGTGGCCGACGGCCTCGACCACGGCAACGCGGTGCTGTCGCGCTGGCCCATCGCGCGCTGGACCAACCACGACGTCTCGCTGCCCGGCCACGAGCCGCGCGGGCTGCTGCATTGCGTGGTGGCGCTGGCCGGGCAGGCGCAGGCGCTGCACGCGGTGTGCGTGCACCTGGGCTTGCGCGAGCGCCAGCGAGAGCACCAGCTCGACCGCCTGATGGCGCTCGTCGAAGCCGATGTGCCGCCCGACGCACCGCTGGTCGTCGCCGGCGACTTCAACGACTGGCGCTCGCGCGCCGACCGGCGGCTGCGCAGGAGCGGTCTCGTCGAGGTGTTCGCGCGCGGCGGCGGGCGGCACGCGCGCAGCTTTCCGGCGGCGTGGCCGCTGCTGCGGCTGGACCGCATCTACGTGCGGCGCGTGCGCTCGGCGCTGCCGCTGCCGCTGCCGCGCCGCCCGTGGGCGGCGCTGTCGGACCACGCGCCGCTGGCGGCCGAGATCGTGCTGTAGCGGCACGCGCCGAACGACCCTGCCGCGATGAAGCTGCACTGGACCGAGGGCAACCGCGTCACGCTGCTCGAGAACGGCGAGGAGTACTACCCCGACGTCTTCGCCGCCATCGCCGCGGCGCGCGAGGAAGTGCTGCTGGAGACCTTCATCTGGTTCGACGACAAGGTGGGCCGCCAGCTGCGCGGCGCGCTCCTGCAGGCGGCGGCCAACGGCGCCGAAGTGCACGTGCTCTTCGACGGCTGGGGTTCGCCGGACCTCTCCGAGGCGTTCACCGGTGAACTCGTCGCCGCCGGCGTCAAGCTGCGCACCTTCGAGCCGGTGCGGCGCTTCCTCGGCGCGCGCTGGAACCTGCTGCGGCGCATGCACAGGAAGCTCGTCGTCGTCGACCGCCGCCGCGCCTGGGTGGGCGGCATCAACTACTCGCTGGACCACCTGGCCGAATTCGGCCCCGAGGCGAAGCAGGACTACGCCGCGCGCGTGGAAGGGCCGCTGGTGGCGCAGATCCACGCCTTCTGCCGTGCCAGCCTGGAGACCCCGCAGCCCGGCCGTGCCGCGTGGCTGCGCCGCCTGCACCGGCCGCGGCGCGGCGCCCAACGGCAGGGCGCCGTGGCGGCCGGCGCGGCCGCGCCGGACAGCCTGCAGCCGCCGGGCAGCGCGCTCGCCGCGTTCGTCACCCGCGACAACGCGCAGCACCGCGCCGACATCGAGACCGAGTACCGCAAGGCGATCCGCCTGGCGCGCCAGCGCATCGTCATCGCCAACGCCTACTTCTTCCCCGGCTATCGCCTGCTGAAGGACCTGCGCCGCGCGGCGCGCCGCGGCGTGCGCGTCGACCTCGTGCTGCAAGGCATGCCCGACATGCCGATCGTCAAGATCGCCGGCTCGATGCTGTACGCGCACCTTATCCGCGCCGGCGTGCGCATCCACGAGTACTGCCAGCGGCCGTTGCACGGCAAGATCGCCTGCGTCGACGACCGCTGGGCCACCGTGGGCTCCAGCAACCTCGACCCGGCCAGCCTCGGGCTGAACCTCGAAGCCAACGTGCTCGTCGCCGACAGCGCGTTCGCCGCCGGCATGCGGGCGCGGCTCGATGCGCTCATCGAGGAAAGCTGCCAGCGCGTGACGCTGCCGCCGGCCTCGGCGCTGGGCTCGGCGTGGCAGCAGCTGCGCAGCTTCGTCGTCTTCCACCTGCTGCGCCGGCTGCCGCGCTGGCTGACGCTGCTGCCCGAGCAGGCGCCCACGGTGGCACCGGTCACGGCCCCCGGTGGCGCTGCCGCGGCCGGCAGCGCTGCCGTCGCCGGCACCGCCGCGGCGGCCGAGCCGGCGGTGCAAGCGCAGGGCGGGCCGGCGCGATGAGCCCTTCGGGCGGCCGGGCGGGTGCGCGGGCGGGTGGGCGGCCCGGGAGGCGGGGTGGGCGGGCCGGTGGGCGGGCCGCCGTATGGACCGCCGTAGGGGCCGCCGTATGGGCCGCCGTGCGCCGCTTCGGCCCGTGGCTGCTGGCCGCGGTGGTGCTGGTGCTCATCGTGCATCAGGCGCGTGAAGTCCAATGGCCGGCCGTCTGGAAGGCGCTGAAGCAGCAGCCACCGTGGCGCCTGGTGGCCGCCGCGGCGCTGGCGCTGCTGAGCTTCGCGCTCTTCGCCGGCTACGACCTGATCGGCCGCCGCGAGACGCACCACGGCCTGAGCAGCCCGCGCACGCTGCGCATCGCCGCCATCTGCTACGCCTTCAACATCAACTTCGGCTCGCTGCTGGGGGGCGTGGCGATGAAGCTCAGGCTCTACGAGCGCGCGGGCGTCAAGGCGGTGACGGTGGCGCGCGTGATCGCGCTGTCGCTGGCGACCAACTGGCTGGGCTACCTGGTGGTGGCCGGCGCGGTGCTGATGCTGGCGCCGCCGCCGCTGCCCGAGCGCTTCTTGCTGCCCGACACCTCGGGCGCGCTGCGCGCGCTGGGCGCCGCGCTCTTCGCCTGCGGCCCGGCCTACCTGCTGTTGTGCTGGCGCCGCGGCGGCAAGGTGATGAGCCTGCGCGGCCACCGCTTCGCGCTGCCGCGGCCGCCGGTGGCCTGGGCGCAACTGGCGCTGGCGGCGGCCAACTGGCTGCTGATGGGCGGCATCGTGTGGCTGCTGCTGGCGCGTGCCGCGCCGTACCCCACGGTGCTGGCGGTGCTGCTGCTGGCTGCGGTGGCCGGCGTCGCCACGCATGTTCCGGCCGGCCTCGGCGTCATCGAGGCGGTGTTCGTGGCCAGCCTGGGCGGCACCATCGCGCCGCCGACGCTGCTGGCGGCGCTGCTGGCGTACCGTGCCACCTACTACCTGCTGCCGCTGGCGCTGGCGCTGGCCGGCTATGCGCTGGTCGAAGCGCGCGGTGGCGGCCGGGGCGCTGCGGCTTCGCCTTCGCCTTCGCCTTCGCCTTCGCCTTCGCCTTCGCCTTCGCCTTCGGCTTCGGCTTCGGGTGCGCCGCCGCCACGATGAAAGGCACCGGTTGCCACTGCGCGTGCGCCTGCCCGCGCCGGTCCGCCGCGTCGCTCGCACCCCTCGCCGGGGACACCTTCGAGCGTCAGGTCCGTCGGCACGGGAGGCTCCTTCGCTGTCCAGGTGCAGTGGTACCGTACCGCATCGATGCCTGACGCCTCACGATGAAGCTCCACGCCTTCTCCCGCACGGCCGGCGGTTTCCTCGCTTGCGCCGGGTTCGTGGCCTGCGTCCTGCCGGCCGCCGGTGCCGCCTCGGCGCAGCCGCGCGTGCTGTCGGCCGAGGAGCAGGTGCTCGCCGCCGAGCGCACTTTCGCGCGCAGCATGGCCGAGCGCAACGCCGCCGCGTTCGCCAGCTTCATCGCCGACGAGGCGGTCTTCTTCGGCGGCGCTGCGCCGCTGCGCGGCAAGGCCGCGGTGGTGGCCGGCTGGGCGCGCTTCTTCGAAGGCCCGGCGGCGCCGTTCTCGTGGGAGCCCGACCACGTGGAAGTGCTCGCATCGGGCACGCTGGCGCTGAGCACCGGCCCCGTGCGCGACCCGGCAGGCAAGGTCATCGCGCGCTTCAACTCGATCTGGCGGCACGAAGCGCCCGGCGTCTGGCGCGTCGTCTTCGACAAGGGCAGCCCGCCGGACCCTGCGGACCGCAAGCCGTGAGCGGCGCGGGCACGACCGGCCCGTTCGCCGCGGCCCACTTCATCCTCTACGTCGCCGACCAGGAGCGCGCGCGCCGCTTCCATGCCGCGGCGCTGGGCATCGAGCCGCGGCTGCACGTTCCCGGCATGACCGAGTTCGCGCTCGGCCACGGCGCCGTGCTCGGGCTGATGCCCGCGGCGAACATCGCGGCGCTGCTCGGCCCGCCGCTGCCCGACCCGCTCGCCGCCGCGGGGCTGCCGCGTGCCGAGCTGTACCTGCTGATCGAGCAGCCGGCCGAATGCCATGCCCGCGCGCTGGCCGCCGGCGCGCGCGAGCTGTCGCCGCTGGCGGCGCGCAGCTGGGGCCATGAAGCCGCGTATTCGCTCGACCCCGACGGGCATGTGCTCGCCTTTGCGCGGGCGCTGCGCTGAGGCGCCGCCGCTTCGCGTGGGCGGCTCGCTGCGGCAAGGCGCCGCGCGGGGCAGGGGCGGCACGGCGCCTGTTGCGCATGAGGCAGGCGTCACTCGAGCTTCTTGTCCTCCACCTTCGCCTGCTCCATCGCCTCGGGCTCGAGCACCTCGGCATCGCGGTTGAAGCGGATGAACAGGCCCCAGCCGGCCAGCAGCACGCCGACGGCGGTGATCAGGCCCGCCGCATGCAGCAGCTGCGAGGGGTCTTCCTGCGAGGCGCGGAAGGTGGCCACCAGGCCCTCGATGGTCAGCGCGACGACCACCACGACCAGGAAGCGCGAGAGGAATCGGCGCACGCGGGTCGGCCCGCTGACATGGGCGTTGCGCACCACTTCCTCCTCGGTGATGGTCTGCGCGATCTGCAGCGCCACCACCGCCGCCGCCAGCAGGCCCATCGCCTCGATGATCTGCTGCGCCGCGCCGCGGTCGATGGCGCCGGCCAGCGCCTGCCAGCCCAGATGCCCGGCCAGCGCCATCAGCACCATCGCCGCCAGCGCGAACAGCAGCGCCATCAGCGCATGCGCCAGTGACAGGACGTGCAGGATGGACTTCATCGCGGCGGGCACAGGTGGCGCGGGCACCGGCGCGTCAGGGGGCACGGCGCTCGCGCCGGGCAGGTCGGCAAGCCGCGTGCCGTGGTTCAATGCCTGCCGTGAACGAGCGTTCCATCCCCGTCTCGGTGGCCGTCGACCCCGGCGGGCGACAGCGGCCGTCGCAGCCGAAGCCCCAGGGGGCCGAGGCACCGCTGCCGCCCGAGGCGCGCCGGGCGCTGCGCGCCGCCGCGGCACTGGTGGTGCCGGCGAGCGCCGAATACGGCGTGCCCGGTGCCGACGACGAAGCGATCGCCGAGGACATCGAACGCACGGCGGGCCGCGACCGCGCCGAGGTGCTGCTGGCGCTGGCGAAGCTCGAAGCCGCCGCCGGTGGCCCGCTCGCCGAGCAGCCGCCGCAAGCGCGCGAGGCGGCGGGCCGCTGGCTGCGCGAGAACGAGCCGGCGCTGGCCGCCACCTTCGCCGCGCTCGTCTACGCCTGCTACTACCGCGACGACCGCGTCATGCGCTCGCTCGGCCTGGAGCCGCGGGCGCCGCATCCGCAAGGCTACTCGGTGCACGAAGGCGACTGGTCGCTGCTCGAACCGGTGCGCGCGCGCGGGCGGCTGTGGCGGCCGGCGTGATGCCCGCTTCGTCATCGCCCATGCCCGCGGCCGTGCCCGACGACGATTCGCAAGCCGTCGACGTGCTCATCGTCGGCGCCGGCGCGGCCGGGGCCGCCGTGGCGTGGAGCCTGGCCGAGACGCGCATGCGCATCGTCTGCCTCGAGCAGGGCGGCTGGATGCGCCCCGAGGAATATCCGAGTACGCGCCGCGACTGGGAGCAGCTCGCGGTGCGCGAGTTCGCCACCAGCCCGAACGTGCGCCGGCTGCCCGAGGACTACCCGGTCAACGACGCCGATTCGCCGATCGCGGTGCTCAACTTCAACGGCGTCGGCGGCTCCACCGTGCTGTACGCGGCGCACTTCCCGCGCCTGCACCCCTCGGACTTCCGCACCCGCACGCTGGACGGCGTCGGCGACGACTGGCCGCTCGACTACGCGACGCTGGAGCCGTGGTTCGCGCTCAACGACCGCATGATGGGCGTCGCCGGGCTCGCCGGCGACCCGGCCTATCCGCCGCACGAGGTGCCGCTGCCGCCGGTGCCGATGGGCAGCGCCGGCGAGACGATGGCGCGCGCGTTCAACCGCCTGGGCTGGCACTGGTGGCCTTCGGAGATCGCCATCGCCACGCGCGACTACGAAGGCCGCGCCGCCTGCGCCAACCTCGGGCCGTGCCTCACCGGCTGCGCCAAGGGCGCCAAGGCGAGCACCGATGTCACCTACTGGCCGGCGGCGCTGCGCGCCGGCGTGCAGCTGCGCACGCACTGCCGCGTGCGCGAGATCGAGGTCGGCGACGACGACCGCGCCACCGGCGTCGTCTACTTCGACGAGCACGGTCGCGAGCGGCGGCAGCGCGCGCACGTGGTGATCCTCGCCTGCAACGGCGTGGGCACGGCGCGCCTGCTGCTGAACTCGACCTCGGCGCGCTTTCCCGAGGGGCTGGCCAACCGCTCGGGCCTCGTCGGCCGCAACCTGATGCTGCACCCGTGGGGCATGGTGCGCGGCGTCTTCGACGGCCGCGATGGCGGCGGCGGCCTGCGCTCGCACCTGGGGCCCAACAGCGTCTCGATCTGGAGCCAGCAGTTCTACGAGACCGACGCCAGCCGCGGCTTCGTGCGCGGCTACAACCTGCAGGTCACGCGCAGCCAGGGCGTGGTGACCACCGCGCGCTACCTGCACGGCCACGCGGCGCTGCCGTGGGGCAGCGAACACCACCGCGAACTGCGCCGCCACTTCGGCAACATGATCGGCGTGGGCGTGTGCTGTGAAGACCTGCCCGAGGAATGCAACCGCGTCACCCTCGACCCGGTGCTGAAGGACTCGCACGGCATCGCGGCGCCGAAGATCACCTATCGCCTGGGCGAGAACACCCGCCGCATGCTCGCGCATGGCGTGGCGCGCGCCGAGCAGGCGCTGGCCGAAGCCGGTGCCGCGTATGCGCGCGCCGAGGCGCCCCTGCGCCCGACTGGCTGGCACCTGCTCGGCACCGCGCGCATGGGGCTCGACCCGGCGCGTTCGGTGGTCAACGAGTGGGGCCGCAGCCACGACGTGAAGAACTTGTTCATCGTCGACGGCAGCGTCTTCGTCACCGGCGGCGGCGTCAACCCGACGGCGACAATCCAGGCCGTGGCGCTGCACGTGGCCGACACGATGAAGCAGCGCCTGGCGAATCTGTTCGATTGAGGTCCGCGAAGGAATCTGCGCCGCGCGGCGGGAGGGAAACGACGGTGTTGAAGTTGACGATCGTGGGCTCGCGCTACTTCGGCGCGCAGGTGTTCGAGGCGTTGCGCAAGGAGGCCGCGGTGCAGATCGCCGCCGTCGTGGCGCCTGCGGCCGACGACCGGCTGGCGCTGGCGGCGAAGGCGGCCGGCGCGCCGGTGCACGTGCTGGCCAACCCGAAGATCGTCCCCGGCGAGGCCATCGCCGAGGGCACCGACCTCATCGTCGCGGCGCACACGCACGCGCGCGTCAGCGACGAGGCGCTGGCGCGCTCGCGGCTGCGCGGCGTCGGCTACCACCCCTCGCTGCTGCCGCGCCACCGCGGCATCGCGGCCGTGGAATGGACGGTGCTCGAAGGCGACCCGATCGCCGGCGGCTCGGTCTACCACCTCGCCGAGGGCTGGGACGCGGGCGCCGTGGCGCTGCAGGACTGGTGCTTCGTCGGCAAGGGCGAGGGCGCGCGCGAACTGTGGGAACGCGCGCTGGCGCCGATGGGCCTGCGCCTGCTGACCGAGGTGGTGCGGCACGCGCGCGACCACGGCGCCTTGCCCGCGCAGGCGCAGGACCCGAAGTACGCCACGCGCGCGCCGATGCTGCGCAAGGCGGCGGTGCTGGCCGAGGGCGAAGCGCCGGCGACGACTTCGCTCGTGGTGCTGGTGATCGGCCCCGACCGGCCGGGCATCGTGCGCCAGATCGCCGAGCGCGCGCAGCGCTTCGGCGCCAACTGGGCCGCCAGCCGCATGGCCAGCATCGCCGGCGAGTTCGCCGGCGTCGTGCACTTCGAGGTGCCGCGCGACAGCGCCGCCGCGCTGGCCGAGGCGCTGGGCGGGCTCGAGTCGGCGGGCCTGCGCGTCGTGGTGTCGGCCAGCGACGCGGCGAGCGCGCTGCCGCCGGGCTGGCGCGCGTATCACCTGCAGCTCGTCGGCGAAGACCGCGTGGGCATCGTCAGCCAGTTCACCAGCCTGCTGGCCGAGCGCGGCGTCAGCATCGATTCGCTGGACACCGCGATCCACGACGGCGGCAGCGGCAACGAGCAAAGGCGCCGCGCCACGTTCAGGGTGGCCGCGCACGTGCGCGTGCCGAAGAACGTCGACATCGAATCGCTCAAGCGCGACCTCGACGCGCTGGCGCAGAAGATGATGATCGACATCGCGCTGGACGACCGCGCGGGCTGAACGGTTCGGCGCCGGGTCGGCAGGGCCGCATGAACCTCGCCGAGTTGCTGGCCCGCCAGGCGCGCACGGCCGCCGACCGGCCCGCGCTCTTCGAAGGCACGCAGCTCGTCGCGACGCACGGGCAGTGGGCGCGGCGCAGCGCGGCGCTGGCCGCGCGCCTCGGTGCGGCGGGGCTCGTGCCCGGCGACCGCGTCGTCGTCTTCATGCGCAACCACCCGCGCTACCTCGAGATCCTCTTCGGCGCCTGGTGGGGCGGCTTCGCCGTGCTGCCGGTCAACGCCAAGCTGCACCCGGCCGAAGTGGAGTGGATCGTCGGCAACGCCCAGGCGCGCATCGGCTTCGTCACCGCCGACGTGGCGCCGGCGCCGATCAGCGGCCTGCAGCGGCAGATCGACGCGCTCGCGCCCGAGGCCGACGCGTGGTTCGCGCCGCTTCCCGGCAGCGCAAGCGGCAGCGACAGCGGCAGCGGCGGCAGCGGCGCCGCAGCGCCGCCACCGCCGGTCGACCGCGCCCCGGACGACCTGGCGTGGCTCTTCTACACCAGCGGCACCACCGGCCGGCCCAAGGGCGTGATGCTCACGCACCGCAACCTGCTGACGATGGGCCTCACCTACTTCGCCGACGTCGACCCCGTGCGCGCCGACGACGCCATCGTCTACGCCGCGCCGATGTCGCACGGCTGCGGCCTGTACGCCATTCCGCACCTGATGGCCGGCGCGCGCCACGTGGTGCCGGCCTCGGGCGGCGTCGACCCGGCCGAGCTGTTCGCGCTCGGCCGCGCGCTCGGGCCGCTGTCCACTTTCGCCGCGCCGACCATCGTCAAGCGCCTCGTCGACCATGCGCAGGCGTGCGCCCTCACGCCCGAAGACGCCGCCGCCGCGTTCAAGACCATCGTCTACGGCGGCGCACCGATGTACCTGGCCGACATCGAGCGCGCGTTGCGCGTGATGGGGCCGCGCTTCGTGCAGATCTACGGCCAGGGCGAGACGCCGATGGTGGCCACGGCGCTCTCGCGCCGCCACATCGGCGACGCCGCGCACCCGCGCCACCGCGAGCGGCTGGCCTCGGTGGGCGTGGCGCAGACGCCGGTGCGCCTGCGCGTGGCCGACGCGCAGGGCCGCGACGTGCCCACGGGCGTTGCCGGCGAAGTGCTGGTGCGCGGCGACACGGTGATGGCCGGCTACTGGCGCAACCCCGAGGCCACCGCCGCGGCGCTGCGCGACGGCTGGCTGTGGACCGGAGACATCGGCGCGCTCGACGCCGACGGCTTCCTGACGCTGAAGGACCGCAGCAAGGACCTCGTCATCAGCGGCGGCTCGAACATCTACCCGCGCGAGGTGGAGGAGGTGCTGCTCACCGCACCCGGCGTCGCCGAAGTGGCGGTGGTCGGCGCCCCCGATGCCCAGTGGGGCGAGGTGATCGTCGCCTTCGTCGTCGCCCGGCGCGATGCGCCCGGGGGCGCGGCCACCGGACCCGCCGTCACCGAAGCGGCGCTCGACGCCCATTGCCTGGCGCACATCGCGCGCTTCAAGCGGCCCAAGCGCTACGTCTTCGTCGACGAGCTGCCGAAGAACAATTACGGCAAGGTGCTGAAGACGGAGTTGCGCGCGAGGTTGGCAGCGAAGGCGTGAGCGGCGCCAGGGCCGCGCCGATGCGTTGCCGCTCGCTGTCGTCGCTCAATCACCCGCGCGAAAAGGTCGTGGCGGGATCGGGCCGACGGGGTGCGCCGCGCCGCTCGTGTCCTCTTCGGGCCGCCTGGCCCCCGCTGGCGCTGCCCACCGGCGGCCCGCTGCCCCCTTCACCTCGCCGCGCGCCGCACCCCAACGGCCCGATCCGGCACCACCGTGGCATGCCATCTCGCACTGCGACGGCTGTGCCCGCCAAGGACGCCGGGTGGCCGGCTCAGCGAGGTAAAGGGGGCATCGGGGCGCCTTTGCGGAGCGCCAGCGGAGCACAGGCGGCCCGAAGAGGACACGAGCGGAGCCGGCCACCCGGCGGCCTTGGCGCGCCGACCTCGAAAGACCGACCTGCGAGAACCGTCCTCACGCGCAGACGATTCAGCTCAGATGCCGATCGGCCCACCCCATGAGCGCTTCACTGCTCCACCGTGAACCCCGAAGCCTTGATCGGCGCCTCCCAGCGCTTCAGGTGCGCGGCCTGCGTGGCGGCGAGCTCCTCGCTCGTGCCGTAGGCGGGCACCAGTCCGAGCGAGACGATCTTGTCGGCCACCTCGGGCTGGCGCAGCGCTTCGGCCACGGCGCGGCTCAGGCGCGCGGTGATCTCGGCCGGCAGCCCCGGCGGGCCGTAGACGCCGAAGTAGGCATCGGCGGCCATGTCGATGCCCTGCTCCTTCAGCGTCGGCACCTCGGGCAGCACCTTGCTGCGCGCCTCGCCGGTGAGCGCCACGATGCGCAGCTTGCCGGCGCGGTGGTGTTCGATGGTCTCCAGCGGCGTGTCCACCAGCAGCGGCACCTGGCCGCCCAGCAGATCGTTCACCGCCGGCGCGCCGCCCTTGTAGGCCACCTGCGTCATCGGGATGCCGCTGCCTTGCGACAGCATCACGCCGGTGAAGTGCGGCACCGTGCCGGCACCGGGGGTGGCGTAGTTGGCCTTGTTCGGGTTGGCCTTCATCCAGGCGAGGATCGTCTTCAGGTCGCCCGCCGGCGCCCCCGGGCCCGCGGTGATGGCGAAGTCGAAGGTGCAGGCGCGCGCCACGGGGGTGAAGTCCTTCACCGGGTCGTAGCCGAGGTTCCGGTACAGCCACGGCAGGATCACCAGCGCCCCGCTGGGTGCCAGCACCAGGGTCTGCCCGTCGGGCGCGGCGCGCTTCAGGTCGCCCAGCACGACGCGGCCGGCGGCGCCGGGCTTGTTGTCGACGATGACGTTCTGGCCGAGCGGCCCGCGCATCTTCTCGGCCAGCAGCCGCGCCACGATGTCGGCCGAGCCGCCGGGCGGAAAGCCGACGAGGATGCGCACCGGCGGCTTGTCCTGCGCGGCGACGTGCGCCGCCGCGAGCGCCAGCGTCGCGAGGGGTGCAAGGACGAGAGAACGGCGCTGGGTCATGGTGTCTCCTTGTCGTTGTGCCGCGGCGGTTGCTGCCGCGTTGTCGTGCGCTGTCGCGCCTTGTCGTGCGCTGTCGCGCCTTGTCGTGCGCTGTCGCGCCTTGTCGCCTGTCAGAAGCGGAAGATCCGCTGCGCATTGCCGCCGCGCACGCGCTCGCGCTGCGCGCCGAACAGCGAATTCACTTTCGCCAGGCAGCCCACCGGGTCGCCGATCGTGTGCGGGTAGTCGCTGCCGAACAGCACCTGCTCCTCGCCGAACACGTGCAGGCACAGGTCCAGCGCCTGCTGCGTGAACACCACCGAGTCGGCGAAGAGGCGGCCCATGTGGCTCGAAGGCGGCTGGTCGGTCTTCGCGCGGCAGGCGGGGATGTTGCGCCAGCACTGGTCCAGCCGCCCCATCAGGTACGGCAGCGCGCCGCCGCCGTGCGAGGCGATGATCTTCAGGTTCGGGTAGCGGTCGAAGAAGCCGTCGTAGAGCATGCGGCTGACCGCCAACGTGGTGTCGAAGGTGAAGCCGACCGAGGCAGTGAGCTGGAACTCGTGCATCTGCATCGCCTGCACGCCCGGCGGCGCCGTGGGATGCACGAGCACCGGCAGCGCGCGGCGGTCGATCGCCTGCCACACCGGCGCGAACTCGGGCGCGGTGAGCGGCGCGCCGCCGATGTTGGCCAGCACCATCACGCCGCAGGCGCCCTTGGCCGTGGCGCGTTCGAGCTCCGCCACCGCCTCGCGCGCGTGCTGCCACGGCAGCGAACAGAGGAACTCGACGCGGCCGCGGTGGCGTTCGCGTGCCGCGGCCATGTCGTCGTTCATCAGCCGCGCCGCCTGCGTGCTGACCTCGGCGCCGCCCCAGTAGACGTTGGGGCACGACAGCGAGATCACCGAGACGTCGATGCCGACCTTGTCCATCATCGCCAGGCGCGCCGGGTAGTCGAACATCTCGGGCACCGGCGTCATGAACGGCGCGTCGTGCAGGTGGATCGCGCGCAAGCCGCCGGCCACCGCCTTCAGCGTGTAATCGGGGCCGCCGTGCCGCTCGAGCAGCGAGACGTACTCGTGCGTCAGCATGTGCGTGTGGACGTCGATCACCGGGGCCATGCGCTTTGCTCCCTTTGGTCTCGCCTTGCGGCGATCCATTCTCGGCACCGGCGCTGGCGCGGGCACCCGGCGAATCACCTAGCCGCCCGGGCCGGGCGGCCCGGCCCGCGCCCGGCGGGCAGTTCGTGGCCCGGCTGCGCGGCGCCGCGCAGCCCTGACGAAGCGTGCACCGTACGGTGCGCCGCATCAGTGCTTCGTCACCTCCGGGCGCACTTCGGAAAGCACACGGCGCAAGACGTCGAGCTCGGCCGGCTTGACGATGTGTTCGTCGAACCCGGCGGCGCGCACGCGCTGGCGGTCTTCTTCCTGGCCCCAGCCGGTGAGCGCCACGAGCTTGGCCACGGCAATCCGCGGGTCGCTGCGGATCTCGCGCGCGGCACCGTAGCCATCGAGCAGCGGCATCCCGATGTCGAGCAGGATCACGTTCGGCCGGAACGCCCGCGCGGTATCCAGCGCCTCGACGCCGTCGTAGGCCACCTTGACGTCGTTGCCGAGGGCCCGCAGCAGCGCCGCCAGGCTCTCTGCGGCGTCCCGGTTGTCGTCGGCGACGAGCACCTTCAAGACCTTGCCGGCCTGCAGCACCGCAGGCTGCGCGGCGCGCGGCGGCGCATCGGCGAGCGCAAGCGTCACCACGAACTCCGCGCCGCGTCCTTCCCCTTCGCTGCTGGCTTCGAGGATGCCACCGTGCATCTCGACCAGCTTGCGTGCAAGCGCCAGGCCGATACCGAGCCCGCTCGAGCCGGCGCCGCGCGAGAACATCTCGAATAGCCGCGCCTGCGCCTCGGGCTGGAAGCCGACGCCGGAGTCGCGCACCGAGACGCGCGCCCGGCCGCCCGGCGCCGCGGCCGCGTGCAGCCAGATGCGGCCGCCGTGCGGGGTGTAGCGCGCCGCGTTGTTGAGCAGGTTGGCGAAGACCTGCGACAGGCGCACCGCGTCCCCCTCGGTCCACAACGCCTCGCTGGGCAGCGCCAGTTCCAGGTGATGGCCGCGCTCGCGGATCAGCGGGCCGGCGGCTTCGACCGCGGCGCGCAGCACCTCGCCGATCTGCACTGGAGCGAGCTTGAGCTCGAGCAGGCCGCGGCTGATGCGCGAGCTCTCGAGCAGGTCGTCGACCAGGCGCACCAGGTGGGCGACCTGGCGCTCCATCATCTCGCGCACCGGGCCCGGCGCAGCGGAATGCCCGTCGAGCCGCATCAGCTCCAGGGCGCTGCGCAGCGGCGCGAGCGGGTTGCGCAACTCGTGCGACAGCATGGCGATGAACTCGTCCTTGCGGCGGTCGGACTCGCGCAGCGCCGATTCGGCGCGCTCGCGCTCGATGGCGTGGCCGAGCACGTTCGCGACCGAGACCAGGAAGCTCACGTCGTCGTGGGTGAACTCGACGCGGTGCGTCGAGTGCGTGCCGAGCACGCCCCACGGGGCACCGCCGCCGGTGCGGATGATGCAGCTCATGCCGCTGACCACACCATGCTCGGTGAACAGCCGCGAAGGGCGGAAGCGGCTTTCGTTCCGCAGGTCGGTGACGATGACCGGCGCGTCCGAAGCGAGCGTGTAGCCGGCCTGGGAGTTCGTTCCCGTGCCGACGCGCGCGCGGCCGACGAGCCCTTCCTTCCAGCCCACCCCTGCACGCAGCAGCGCCTCGCGCCCTTCGGGCAGCAGCTCGAGCACCTTGCCGTACTCGACGCCGAGCGCAGCGGCCATCGACGCCGTCGCCTGCTCGAACACCTTCTGCAGCTCGCGCTCGTGCAGCGCCAGTTCGCCGAGGTCGGCCACCGCCTGCTGCTGGCGCGCGCGCGCCAGCAGCGCGGCTTCCGCGAGCTTGCGTTCGGTCGCGTCGACGCACACGCCGACCATGCGCTCGGGGCGGCCGCCGGCGTCGCGGAAGAGCCTGCCGCGTCCCTCGACCCACTTCGTACCACCGCCAGCGGGCGCGATGCGGTACTCGATGCGGTGCTCCTCGCCGGCGTTCAGCGTTCGTGCGATCGCCTGCTGCACTTGCTCCAGGTCTTCGGGCACGATGTCGCGCCGGAAGCCCTCGAAGGTGCCGTCGAAGGTCCCTGGCGCCATGCCGTGCAGCGCCTCCAGGCCGGGCGACCAGGAGACGCGGTTGGAGGCGATGCGCCACTCCCAGGCACCCATGCGCCCCGCCTCGAGCGCCAGACGCAGCTGCTGCTCGCCCTCGCGCAGGCGCTCGTCGGCAGCGCAGCGTTCGATGAAATCCGCCGCCTGGCGCGCGTACAGGTCGAGCCGGCGCAGGTCCTGCTCAGCCGGGCGACACGGCGCGGCCCAGTGGGTGGAGATCATGCCGAGGGGGCGGCCGTCGCGGGCGATGAGCGGCGTGGTCTGCACGCCCCGGTAGCCGGCGCCGCGCGCAATCTCGCGCAACGGCGCGTAAGGCGCGTCGGTTTCGACGTCCTCGATCACGATGCGATCGCCGCTGCGCAGGGCGCGGCCGCAGGCGGAGTCATCCTGCGTGGACACCTCGCGGAAGAACTCGAGAAAGTCTTGCCTGAAGCCTCGCTGCGCGGCGATCTTCAGCGCGGCGCCGTCCAGAAGCTGGACGTTGCCGTAATCCGCCCTCATCAGCTCGATCGTCGCCGACAGGATGATCTCGAGGCCATCGGGCAATGATTTCGCCCGCCACAGCCGCGAGCTCGCCTCGTTCAGCCTGGCGAGCGCATCCGCCTCGGCGGCGAGGCGGGCCTCGCTGTCACGCAGCCGATCCTCCTGCTGCTTGCGCTGCGTGACATCGCGCGTGATGGCGAGCTGGTTGCAATCGCCCTGCGACCGGACCAGCGGCACCGCATGCGTCTCCATGTGGCGCCGTACGCCGCCCAGGCCGACGATGTCGAACTCCAGCCTGCCGCGTTCACCGGCGCACACGCGCTCATGGAACGCCCGGAAGCGCTCGCGGTCCTCGGGTGCGATGACGTCGTAGATGCTGCGCCCGACCACCGCCTCGGCGCACGAAGCGCCGACCATGTCGAGGCCCGCCGCGTTCATCTGCAGCAGCGTGCCGTCGTGCGCGACGAGCTTCACGCAGTCCGGCGTGGTCTCGACAATGGCCCGCACCCGCGCCTCGGCCTCGCGGCGGATGCCGGACGAGCGCAACAGCGCTTCGCAGCGCACGAGCAACTCGCGCGCACTGAAGGGCTTGGTCAGGTAGTCGTCGGCGCCCCGGCCGAGGCCCTCCATGCGCGCGTCCTCGCCGGCGCGCGCCGAAAGCGCGATGACGGGGAGGTCGTGCAGCGCTTCGTCCGCACGCAGCGCGGCGATGAGGCCGAAGCCGTCGAGCCTGGGCATCATGACGTCGGTCACGATCAGATCGGGCCGCCGGGCGCGTGCGGCCTTGAGCGCGGCCTCGCCGTCGGCCACCGCCACGACCTCGTAGTGCTCGGCGAGCAGGCGCCGGGCGTACTCGCGAAGGTCTGCGTTGTCGTCGACGAGCAGCACGTGACGCGCGCCTTCCTTCGGCCCGCCGCCTGGCGTTTGGCCCTGCGAGGGCAACCAGCTCAGCGCCTCGTCGACGAACGCATCGGCGCGCACCGCGGTCGAGGCCGGCTCTTGGCGGCCGGCGCGGACGCGTTCGGCGGGCAGGTGCGCCGAACCGGCGGGAATCGAGACGGTGAACGTGCTGCCGGCGCCGAGCCGGCTTTCGACCCGGATCGTGCCGCCGTGCAACTTCACCAGCTCCTGCACCAGCGCCAGGCCGATGCCGCTGCCTTCGTGGCTGCGCCCTTGCGCTCCTTCCACGCGGTGGAAGCGCTCGAACATGCGCGGCAGTGCCGCCTCCGGGATGCCGGTGCCGGTGTCGCACACCGCCAGCTCGAAGGCGCCGCCCGCGCGACGCAGCGACACCCCGATCTCGCCCTGGAGCGTGAACTTGAACGCGTTGGACAGCAGGTTGAGGACGATCTTCTCCCACATGTCGCGATCGACGTGGGCCTCGCCCGCCGGCGGGCACTGCACCGACAGGCGCAGCCCCGCGCGCTCGCAGGCCGAGCGGAAGTTGCTGGCGAGCTCGGCCGTCAGCGCGGCCAAGTCGGTCGGCTCGTAGGACGCCTGCGCGCGCCCGGCCTCGATGCGCGCGAAGTCGAGCAGCGTGTTCACCAGCCGCAGCAGCCGCCGCCCGTTGCGATGGACGACCTCCAGCGCGGCGCGATCGGCCGGCGCCAGCTCATGCGCCGGCATCGCGAGGAGGTCCTCCACGGGCCCGAGCATCAGCGTCAGGGGCGTGCGGAACTCGTGGCTGACGTTCGAGAAGAACGCGGTCTTCGCGCGGTCCAGCTCTGCAAGCGACTCGGCGCGGCGGCGCTCCGCCTCGTAGGCGGCGGCGTTGGCGACCGCGGTGCTGACCTGGTCGGCGACGAGGCGCAAGAAGGCGGCGTAGTGGCCGTCCCAGGGCCGCCGCGGGTTCACGCCTGCCACCAGGCGCCCGCCCGGTATCGCCACCTCCTGCACGCGCTCGGGCGGCGCCGCGGCGCGCTTCGCCTCGGCGCCCGGCGTGCCGGCCTGCAGGGCGTCGGCGAGGTAGATCAGCGCAAACGGCACGTCTTCTGCATGAGCAGCCAGCGTTTCGACGGCGAGCGCGCTCGCCTCGCGCGCGCTGCGTGCGCTCGCGTTGCGCGCGCCGAGGTCGCGCAGCAGGGCCAGGCGCCGCTCGCCGACCACCCGCGCCGTCGTCTCGGTGACGATGCAGTACACGCCGCCGACCGCTCCCGATTCGTCGCGCACAGGGTCGTAGGAGACGTCGAAGTAGGTGTCCTCGACGAATCCGTTGCGCTCGAGAGTGAACAGCATGTCGCGCGCGTTGAACGCTTCGCCGGTGCGCACGACTTCGTCGAGCAGGCCGCCCAGGTTGGCGCCGCTCCTCCAGATCTCGCTCCACACCACGCGGGCCGGCTGGCCCAGCGCCTGCGGGTGCTTGGCGCCGAACACCGGGATGTAGGCGTCGTTGTAGAAGGCGATGTACTCGGGCCCCCAGAACAGGATGATCTGCGCCTTCGATGCCAGGAGCATCGACAGCGGGCTGCGAAGGCTCTGCGGCCAGACGGCCGGATCGCCGAGGGGCGACTCGTGCCACGGGATCTCGCGCATGCGCAGCGCCATCTCCCCGTGGCCGGGGAAGATTCGCTCCAGATCAGGGCCCGAAGCGGCAGCATTCATGGCCCTACGATAGAAACTTGAAACGCTCCGTGCAACCCGCGACCCTGCCGCGGTGAAGCCCGGCCACGGGGGCGAAGCACATCGGGCACGGCGACGCCCTCACGGCGCGACGTTCTCCTGCGAGGCGCCGAGATCTTCGCGCGTGACGCCCGGCAGGCGCAGCACGAAGTCGGCGCCGTAGGCGAGGCTCGGCGTCTGCCAGCCGGCCTTGAAGTCGCCGGCCAGCACGCGCTCCACGATCGCAAGCGAGCTCAGTGCGGTCAACGTGTAGCCCTCGGGCGTGCGCAGGCGCGAGCGCAGCGTGTCGCCTTTTGCGTTCCACACCTGCGCCACCAGCGTCGCGTGGCCGCTGGCGCGCTCGGCATCGGTGGGGCCTTCCGGCTGCCGGTCGACGGCCGCCTTGGCGAAGTGCTGGCCGATGCGCGTGGAGAGCATGAAGCGCGCAACCGGGCCGAGCTTGGTCATCTGCTCGAGCTGCCGCGACGACTGGAAATGCACGTCGATGTCGGGGATGCGCGTCGAGTGCCAGGCGGTGGCCACATCGCCCCAGCTCAGGGCCACCGTCGGCACCGGCCCGCTGCCGAAGTCGACGCTGCCGCGCGGCGTGTCGGGCAGGCGGACGATGCGGCCGCCGCGCCGCGCGCGCGTGCCCAGCGACAGCGCCTCGATGCTCGTCTTGGCCGTGCCGCGCGACATCTTGGCCATGCCGCCGATGGCCAGCAGGAGCCGCGTCGCGTCGGGCAGCCGCCGCTTCGCGTGCGCGGCCAGGCAGTCGCTCGGCACGACATCGAAGCCGGCGCCGGGCAGCAGCATCACGCCGGCCGCCTTCGCCTCGGCGTCGCGCGCGGCCAGGGCCTCGAAGACGTCGATCTCGCCGGTGATGTCGAGGTAGTGCCGGCCGTTGCGCAGGCAGGCGTCGGCCATCGGCTTCGACGTGGCCGAGAAGGGGCCGGCCATGTGCAGCACGACATCGACTTCGGCGAGCGCGGCGTCGAGCTTGCTCGCCTGGTCGAGGTCGAAGGCGCGCCAGTCGAACCCGTGCGGCGCGGCAACGGCGCGCGTCTTCGCTTCGTCGCGCCCGGCGAGGATCGGCTGCAGACCCTGCGCCTTGGCCACCCGCGCGGTCAGCTTGCCGGTGTAGCCGGTCGCGCCGTAGATCAGGAAGCGGCCGCTGCGCTCGGTCGTTGCCATTTCGTCGATCCTCCTGGATCCTCCTGCGGGCAGACGCGACCATACGCTCACACCGCACGGACCGCGATGCCGGTGGCAAGATGCGGCGATGGGCGAACGCCGCACCGCACTGCGCAGCTGCCAGCTTTGCGAGGCGATGTGCGGGCTGGCGATCCGCCTGGACGGCGACCGGGTCGTCGCTGTCCGCGGCGACGAAGCCGATCCGTTCTCGCGCGGCTTCGTCTGCGCCAAGGGCGTTGCGCTCACCCAGGCCCACCACGACCCCGACCGGCTGCGCACGCCGGTCAGGCGCACGGCCGGCGGCCGTTTCGAGCCGCTCGCGTGGAGCGAGGCGCTGGCGCTGGCCGGCGAGCGGCTGCTCGCGGTGCGGGCGGCGCACGGCGCCGATGCGCTGGCCCTGTACATGGGCAACCCCACGGTCCACAACCACGGCGCCGTGCTGCTGCGGGCCGGGTTGCAGAAGGCGATCGGCACGCGCAACTGCTTCAGCGCCAGCTCGCAGGACACGGCGCCGCGCTTCGCCACTTCGTACTGGCTGTACGGCAGCTCGCTTGCGATTCCGGTGCCCGACATCGACCGCACGCATCACTTCCTGTGCGTCGGCGCCAATCCGCTGGTGTCCAACGGCAGCCTGATGACGGCGCCGGACCTGCGCAGCCGGCTGCGCGCCCTCCGCGCGCGCGGCGGCAGGATCGTGGTCGTCGATCCGCGCCGCACCGAGACCGCCGAGGCCGCCGACGAGTGGGTGCCGATCCGCCCCGGCACCGACGCCGCCTTGCTGCTGGCGATGGTGCAGGTGCTGGCCCGCGATGGCCGAGTGGACGCCGCGCGCGTCGAACGCATCGCCGATGGGTGGCCCCGCATCGCTGCGGCCATCGAGCCCTTCACGCCCGAGCGCGCGGCCGCGTGGACCGGCGTGCCTGCCGAAGTCATTCGCCGCCTGGCGCGCGAGTTCGCCGATGCCGCTTCCGGCGTTGCGTACTCGCGCGTCGGCGTGTGCAACACGCGCCACGGCACGCTCGCGACCTGGGCGACCGACCTGCTGAACCTGGCCGCGGGGCGCCTGGGCGAAGTGGGCGGCTCGATGTTCCCGAGCCCGGCCATCGACATCGCTGCGTTGACGCCGCTCCTGGGCGACGGCTGGTCGCGCTGGAAGAGCCGCGTGCGCGGGCTGCCGGAGACCTTCGGCGATCTGCCCGCCGCCGCGCTGGCCGAGGAGTTGGAGACTCCGGGCGCGGGCCAGGTGCGCGCCTTCGTGTGCTATGCGGGCAACCCGGTGCTCTCGGTGCCGAACGGCCGCCGCGTGGCGCGCGCGCTGGCCGCTCTGGAGTTCATGGTCGCCATCGACCCATACATCAACGAGACGACGCGGCACGCGCATCTGATCCTGCCGCCGTCGAGCACGCTGGCCGAGGAGCACGTCGACCTCTTTTTCGCCAATGTGGCCGTGCGCGACACGATCCGCTTGTCGCCCGCTGCGGTGGCGCGGGCCGACGGCGCGCGCGCCGACTGGCAGATCCTGCTGGAGATCGCCGAGCGCCTGGGCGGCGGGCCGGTGGGCATCGGCGTGCTCGACGCGGCCTGGCGCGCCGGCCGGCGCCTGGGCCTGCGCTGGCACCCCACCTTCGTGGCCGATGCGTTGCTGCGCCTCGGCCGCCACGGCGACAGGTTCCTGCCCGGCTCGCGCGGCCTGAGCATGAGCAAGCTGCGCGCGCAGCCCCATGGCGTGGACCTCGGGGCGCTCGAGCCCGGCGTTGCGCGCCGCGTTCTGCACCGTGGCGGCCGGGTGCGCGCAGCGCCCGAACCGGTGCTGCGCGAGTTGCCGCGGCTTGCCGCGGCGATGGCGGCGCCGCGGCCCGAGCTGGTGCTGATCGGCCGCCGCGAAGCGCGCAGCTGCAACTCGTGGCTGCACAACCTGCCCGCCCTCGTGTCGGGCAAGCCGCGCTGCGTGCTGCAGGTCCATCCGCAGGACGCGGCCCGGGCGGGCGTGGCCAGCGGCGCTTCAGCGATGCTCGACAGCCGCATCCACCGCGGCCCGGTGCTCGTGGAAGTGACCGAGCGGATCACGCCCGGTGTCGTCTGCCTGCCGCACGGCTTCGGCCACTCCGAGGCCGCGCCGTGGCAAAACGTCGCGGGCGCGCAGCCGGGCGTCTCTGCCAACGATTGGACCGACGACAGCGACGTCGAGGGCCTGGTCGGTCAGTCGGTGCTGAACGGCGTGACGGTGCGCTTGTCGGCGCTCGGCGGCCCGGCCCTCACGCCGGCGGCGCCCAGCTCGTTCTCAGCGCCACCTGCGTGAACCCGCAGCCCAGCATGTTGCTGTAGGAAGGATGCGGCTTGCCCGGCACCGGCGCGCCCGTCTCGGTCGTCGCCAGCCGGCAGTTCAGGCGCGTCGCCCGCGCCAGGCGGGCCAGCATCAACGAACGTTGCGCGCCGAGGCCGCGGCTTTCGGGCAGCGTGGCGGCGATGCCGAGCCAGCCGATGCCTCCTTGCGCGAAGAGCGCGGCCGCGGCCACCGGCGCGCCGTCGCGCGTGGCCACGAAGCAATGCCAGCCGGCGCGCCCCGGCAGGCGCTGCAACCACGGCACGAACCACGCCGGCATGCCGAAGCCGGTGGCGGCCGTCGCGGCGAATGCATGGCTGTCGCCGGCATCGGCTTCGACGATTTCAAGGCCCGGCGCTGGCGCCACCGGCGGCTGCGGCGCCTCGCCAAGGTCGCGCGCCATCTGCACCAGGCTTTGCAGACGGGGCTCGTAGCCGAGCGCGCGCAGCCGCTCGCGCCAGGCGTCGCCCAGCGGCCCTGGCGCCGGCTGCACGCCGAAGCGCGGGCTGCGGACGGGGCCGATGCGCGCTGCGAGGTCCGCCAGCAGCGCATCGTCCGGCCCCGCTTCGAGCCCGAGGCCGAAGACGCGGTTGAACAGCGTCATCGGCAAGGAAGGGGTGCTGACGCCCAGGCCATCGCGCCCCAGGCGCCAGCAGCGGACGAGCGCAGCGGCCCCGGTGCCGTCGGCGGCAGCCACCATGTCGGCGAAGGCCTCGCGCTCCGAGCGCTCGACGTCCAGTGCGGTTGCCGCTTCGTCCATGGGAAGCCTCCCGTCGAAAGGTGCTGCCGGGACGCAAGTGTCGCCGCTCGACCATGGCGCCGGAAGGAGAGGTCATCCCTCATCCTCCTGCCAGCAAGCGGGCGGCGGCTGACCGCCGCCAGCATTGATCTGCCCGCTGCCTGAGCGCAGGACCCCGGGGCTACATCGCCGCCAGCCGCCTGCCGAACGCCTCGACCCGCTGCCAGTCCGTGAACTCGACCACCGCGCTCGGATCGGTCGGCCCGTGGGTCAGCCACATGATGAAGCGGATGATCGATCGATCCAGCGGGCCCAGTCTCGGGTAGTCCAGGCGCCCGGCGAAGACGTCCAGCTCGCGTGGCTGCCAGGGCAGCCGGCGCAGGAACTTGCGCAGGTACGGGTTCGTTTCGGGCCGGTCCTTGCCCGGCTTGCGCGCCACGATGTTGACCGTGAAGAAGGCGCTCGGTCGCGCCTGCAGTTCGACGCGGTGTGCCTTCGCGAAGGCGGCCACCTCGGGCTTGTGCCGGCCATAGCGGATGCTGGCGCCGAGCACGATCTTGTCGTACGCCGCGAGGTCGCGTTCGCCGGCCTCGGCCATGGTGGCGAGTTCGACCGCCTGGCCCTGCGCGCACAGGGCGTCGCGCAGGTGCTCGCAGATGCGGCGCGTGTGGCCGTCGGTGCTCGAGTAGGCGAACAGGACCTTGCCCAATTCGTCCCCGCGAGGCCGTCGGACCTACCGGGCCCTGTAGTCGAACCGCACCTCCGATGTGCCGGCCACGCCCGGGCGCTGGATCTGCGCCGCGATCGTGTAGGGATTCTTGTTCGGCATGCGGAAGTAGGCGCCGTAGCTCACGCTCTGGTTGGCGGCAACGAGGTCCAGCGGGCGCGTTTCGCCGCCCACGCCGTCGCTGACGCTGACCTTGACCTGGGCATCGGTGATGGGCGCATTGGTCTTGCCGTCGATCAGCGAGATGTTGATGTGGTAGTAGCCCTTCTCCCTGGGCGGCGGGGCCATGCCCTGGCGGGCCGGCACCTTGCCGGCCTCGATCACGCCGAGGTACACGTCGGCACCGGCGATCGTGCGATGGAACGGGTCGCTGCCGGCGCCGGGCCCCGGGGGCGACGGCGCGGCGATGCCGACGCCGAAGTTGAACATGTAGATGATCGCGCCCTTGATCTCGACGTCGCTGAGGTTGGCCGAGCCGCCGCGCGAAGGCATCGGGCCGTAGCCGTTGACGGCCGAGGTCACCAGCGCATCGAGGCCCCGGCGCAGGCGCGGAATCCAGGCCGTGCGGTCGCCGATCCTCGGCGCGCCGTTGACGCCTTCGCGGTGGCAGTTGGCGCAGACCGCCTGCACGATCTGCTCGCTGCTGCGCAGCACCGTGGGCGTGGCGCCGCCTGCCGGCAGCATCCAGTGCCCGCCCGAGGCGTTGACCATCTGCACGACGGCGCGCTCGATCTCGATGTCGCTCAAGCCGGGGTTGCCGCCGTGCGCCGGCATCGCGCGGATGCCCTTGAGGGCGTGCTCGCTCAATGCCGACAGCCCTTGCGACGCGCGCCTGGCCCAGGCCTTCTCGTCGCCGATGCGCGGCGCGCCGCCTTCGCCCTTGCCGTGGCAGGCCGAGCAGGTGGCATCGACCACCTCCTGCCCGCTGCGCTCGCGGCGCTGTGCCCACGTGTCGGCGGTGGCGAGCGCGAGGCCCAGGGCCACCGCCGTCAGCGCAAGGGCAGGGGGCCCGGCAAACAGCCGCCTCGCCGGATATGACATCGCGCTGCGGAGCAGGGTCGCTGGCATGTCAGGCCCCTTGTTTCATGGGCAAGACGTTCGCCGCCGGACAGCTGCAGCGGGCGACTCGCCCGATTGCCGACTGGTGCTCGCTGTGTCCAATCTACGCCGCTGATGCGGCGTGCCATTGACCTTGATCAACGCTGTGCGCGGGCGCGGCGGCCTGTTCAAATGGAGACGACACGAACGCGCGCCAGCGCCCCAGAGAAAGGTCGGCACCGGATGTCAGCACCCCTCTTCCACATGATCGCCGGCGCGCCCGACCCGGTGGCGCCGTTCAGCCACGCCGTCGAGGTCGACGGCTGGGTGTTCGTCACCGGGCAGATGCCGTTCGCCGGCACCGCGCTCGACTCGGGCTACCCCGAAGGCATCGAGGCGCAGACGCACCAGGTGATGCGCAACCTCGCGCAGGTGCTGCAAGGCTTGGGCCTCGGGCTCGAACACGTGGTCTCGGCACGCGTGTTCCTCACGCACTTCGAGGCCGACTACGAGGCGATGAACGCGGTCTACGCCAGCTACTTCGCGCCCGGCCGCCGCCCGGCGCGCACCTGCGTGGGCGTGACGGCGCTGGCCAAGGGGGCGCGGGTGGAGATCGACTTCGTCGCCCGGAGAGAGGGGCTGCGCGAAGCGCCGTGATCGCGCCAGGCGCTGCCCCGCTTGGCGGTGCCCGCGTTCAGCCGCTCAGGAAGCCGCTGACCACCAGCACCAGCAGCACCAGGCCGATCGTGATCAGCACCAGGCCCAGGATCACCGAGCCGACGTGCATCGGCCGCGAAGGCCGCTCGACGAGCTTGTCCTTCAGCTCACCCGATTCGAGCAGGCGCTGGAACTGCGCCGGATGGTCGTGGCGGAATTCCTCCAGCGACTGCGTGCCGGTGAACATCACCACGTCGGGCGGCGGCAGCTTGTCGGGCCGGAAGTGGTTGTTGAAGAAGTGCACCGTGAAGAGGAAGACCGCGGCGAGGAAGGCCTCTTCGCCGTGCACCAGCGTGCCGACGTTGAAGACCCAGCCGGGCAGGTACTTCGCGGTCACGTGCGGGAAGGCCAGCATCAGGCCGCTCCAGCCGATGATGTTGACGCCCCAGAACACCGCCCAGTAGTCGAACTTCTCGTAGTAGGCCCAGCGGTCGAACTGCGGCCGCGGGCCCTTGCCGACGAACCACTTGAACATGGCCCAGCAGTCGTCGAAGTCCTTCCAGTTCGGGATCAGCGAATCGGAGCCGAACCAGCGGAACTTGCGGTCGCGCAGCAGCTTCACCATCACGTAGACGAAATGGATCAGGAAGATGGAGACGAACAGCGCCGCGGCCACCCGGTGCACCAGCCCGAGGTTGCGCGGCCCGCCGAACAGCGCCGCCACCACGGGCGCCCAGCGTGAATCGGCGAACAGCGCCGTGCTGCCGGTGATCACCAGCGTCATCGTCACCAGCGCGAACAGCAGGTGGCCGACGCGCCAGCCCGCGGCGAAGCGGCGGAAGTGCTTGGTCGGGTCGATGCCCAGCGCGGCCAGGTCGACGTGCGGGATGGTCTTGCCGGCCTTGCGGTCGCGCCATTCGCGCCAGTACCACAGGCCCGAGTGCGCCCAGAAGAAGGCGAAGACGAACAGCAGCAGCGCCGTCATGAACTTGGAGGCCACCCACATCTGCGGGTACTTGGCGAAATCGCCGCCGTGCGCATGCGGCGCGAAGGAGGCGAAGCCGAGCGTCGCGTCGTGCATGCCGGCCTTCTTGCTCGTGTGGCAGGTCGAGCAGGTCTCCATGCGGTTCTTCGCATGCACGGTGGACTTCGGGTTGTCCGCCGGCAGCACGCCGTGGCTGCCGTGGCAGTCGGCACACTTGGCGGTGTAGGCGTAGCCGAGGCGGTTGACCTGGCCGTGGTAGGTGTCGCTGTAGGTGGTCAGGCGCTCCTTGTGGCAGCTGCCGCAGGTCTGCACGTTGCCCAGCTTGAAACGCTCGCTGGAGGTGTTGATCACCGCGTGCGCGGTGTGGCAGTCGGTGCAGACAGCTGCCTTGATGTTGCCCTTGTCCATCACCTCCTCGCCGTGGATCGAGGTGAGGTAGGTCTCCAGCTGCTCCTCGTGGCACTTGGCGCCGCAGGTCTTGGGGATCTCCTTGTGCCACGCGGTGCGCCGCTCGCTGCCCTTGGGCGGCACCGCGAATTCGTGGCTGCTGTGGCAGTCGTCGCAGGTGGCCATCGGCTGGCCGGGGCGGTTCTTGTCGGGCCGCGCGTGGAACGACGCCTTGTAGGCCTTGATGTTGTCCACCACGAGGCCGAGCCGCGAGCCGGGCGGCAGCGCGCCCTTGCGCTGCGCCTCGGCCAGCAGCTGCTCGTGGCAGCTGGCGCACTGCGGCGGCCTGGCGTCGGCCTTCTTCTGGTGGCCGGCGCGGCTGTCGGTGATCTCGGTGTGGCAATCGACGCAGGCCATCGTGGCGTGCAGGCTGCGGCCGAGCTTGCGCGGATCGACCGTGCCGAGCTCGCGCTTGTCGCCGCCGGCAGCGGCAACCTCGATCTTGTCCTTGCCTGCGCCGTGGCAGCTCAGGCAGGAGGCGTTCTCCAGTCCCTTGGGCACCGGCCCCGCTGCCACGGCAGCCGCTGGCGCCAGCAACGCCGCCGCCGCCAGCAGCAGCAGCGAAGAGAACCCGCAGCAGCCGGCGGCCTGGGCGATGCGGCGGGCGCAGGCGGCAACGGCACTGCCGGGAAGGCGCAAGGAACCTCTCATGGCTGCTTCACTCCCGGCCTAGAAGGCGTAGCGCACCGCCAGGCGCAGCACGTTCATTCGGTAATGCGGCGACGCTTCGCCCAGCGACAGCAGCACCGGCACGGTGGAAGGCGTGACGCCGTCGGTGTGCCAGTCGGTGCTGCGCAGCACCTCGTAGGCATAGCTGCCCAGCAGCGTGATCTGGTCTTGCAGCTTCCAGGCCGCGGACAGGCGAACGCCGTCGAAGCGCGAGCGTGCGGTGGGGAAGCCCGGCTCGAGCGCCCCGGTGTCGACGGCGACATCGGCCCAGGAGCGCGTGAAGGTGAGGTCGGCGCCCAGCTCGAGCTTGCCCTTGAGCGCCTTGTGGCGCAGGCCGGCACCGAGCGCATGCGCGACGTCGCGCGCGCGCGCCGACCAGTCGGCGGCACCCGCGCTCTGGCTGCCGAGCTGGCTCGAGCGGATGCGCTCGACCTGGCCGAACAGCTGCAGCGTGGTGTCGTCGTCCAGCGCCCAGGACAAGTCGGCGCCGTAGGCCGTGCTGCGCGCGTTGGTCAGGCCGATCGCCGAGCCGTCATAGGCATCGTGCATCGTGTCGACGTGCACCGCCAGGCCGATGCCTTCGCCCAGCGTCGCGTCGGCGCGCGCCTGTGCGGCCTCGCGCGTGCGCGAGGCGAGGTTGAACTTGCGCAGCAGCGGGTTCTCCGGCGGGTTGATCCAGGCCGCGCTGCCGTAGGCGTCGGGGTCGCGGTTGCCGTGCAGCAGCTTGAGCGTCAGCGCCAGCCCGTCGAGCGGCCGCGCCAGGGCGCGCAGCCACAGCGTCGTCTCGCGCGTGGTCGTCACCTCCTGCAGCGTGCGTTCGCGCCAGTCGCCGTCGAGGCCGACCGCCACCTTCAGCGAACCGGGCAGGCGGCCTTCGGCGCTCAGGCGCACCAGGTCGCGCGTGAAGCTGAACGGCTGGTTCACGCGCGGCGTGGTGCCGACGAAGAGGTCGGTCGAGACGGCCGGCCAGGCGCGGCTGTCGGTCTTGTTGTCGCGCGCATCGCGCGAGTAGGCCGCCACCAGCTGCACGCCGGCGAGCGGCTGGGCGCTGAAGCGCGCATTGGCGTTGAAGACATCGACCCGCGCATCGATCGACGACACGGGCAGTGCCACCTGCGCCGCGCCGAGCCCGGTGTTCAGCGTGGCCGCGCGCAACGCCGCGTCCTGGGTCATGCGGCCGTAGGCGATGTCGCCGCTCAGGCGCATCGAGGGCGCGAGTTCGTAGGCCGCCGCGGCGTAGACCTGGGTGAACTGGTTGTCGGGCGCCAGCGCCATCTCGCCGCGGGTGGCGGTGGCGCTGCCGGAGAGGAACGGGTTGGTCCAGATCAGCGAATCGTTGCCGTTGCGGAACCAGGACCCCGAAGCGCCGGCCGAGAGGTGCAGGCGGCCGCTGGTGTAGCTGGCTGCCGCCTCGATCGCGTCGATCGTCTGGTCCACCGGCGCGAGCAGCTGCGTGGTGGTGGAGAAGAACGAGCCGGCCAGCCGCTCGATGCCATCCTTCACCTCGTGGCGTGCGGCCAGGCGAAGGCCCCAGTCGCGGCCGTAGGACCAGGTGAGGCCCGCTTCGAGCCGCTTGCGCCGGGTCTGCACCTCCACCGGCTGCAGCGTCGAGGCCAGCGGCATGGCCTGCGTCGTGGCCGCCGGGTACCCCGCAGGCAGCCCGAGCTCCGCGCCGCCGATGCCGGTGAACGGCGACAGCGCGCCGTCGGCCACGTGGCGCGGGATCTCGGCATAGCCCAGCCGCAGCCGGAAGCCGCCTTCGCGGCCGAGTTCGGCGGCCAGCCGCCGCGTCGCCAGCCCGAGATCCTCGGCGGCGGCGGAGCCGTACAGGTCGTCGCTGCCGCGGAACAGCAGCCCGCCGCCGGCGAGCAGGTGCACGCCCTGGCGAGCGAGGCCGGTGTAGTTGCCGTAGCTGTGCGAGTCGTCGCTGGTGGCGATCACCCCGGCCGTCACCGAACCGGTGATGCCGGGCGCCGACTCGTCGGGGCACAGCGAGCAGGTCCACTTGGAGAGGTCGGGCGCCGCGAGCGCGCCGCCGGTGGCGGCCGCTGCGGCCATTGCAGCCGTCGCGGCCAGCGCCTTGCGCACGGCCGCGGCGATGTCGGATAACGCGCAACGTCGGGTGTTCATGGCAGGACCTCGGTCGGCGGTGCTTGGAGCGGGCGGGTCGGGTGATGGGCCTTTGGCTTGCGCGCACGAGGGGCGGGCCCTAGCGCATCAGCTTGGCTCCGGCCGGGTGGTTGGAGCCGTGCACCTGCGAGTGGCAGTTGGTGCAGCTGCCCGCCAGCAGGAAGACCGCGCCGCCGCTGCCACCGCCGGGCAGTGCCGCGCCGGTGCGCGCCACCGCCGGGTGGCCGGCCACCGAGTGGCATTGCTGGCACAGCAGCGGCGTGCTCTTGGTGAGCAGGTTGGCGCGCACCGCGCCGTGGGCGGTGTGGCAGCTCAGGCAGTCCTCGGCCACCGGCGCGTGCTCCCACAGCAACGGGCCGCGTTTGTCGGCGTGGCAGTTGGTGCAGGTCTGGTTCACCGTCGGCTTGACCAGCGCCGCCGTCGTGGCCGCGCCGCCGTGCGCGTTGTGGCAATCGGCGCAGGTCATCAGGCCGTAGCGCACCGGATGCGCCGAGGTCTTGAGGAAGTCGGCGCGCTGGCGCTGGTGGCAGCGATAGCAGACGTCGGCCTGCGTCGCCTTGGCCAGCACCTTGTCGCGCGCGGTGTGCATCTGGTGGCAGTCGCCGCAGGCCAGGCCGGAGCGCTCGTGGGCGGCGGCATGCCAGCCGGTGCGCGAGCGGTTCTCGTGGCAAACGAGGCAAGGCGCATTGCGCTCGGCCGGCGGCATGAAGGAACTCGGCCGCTGGCTGTTGATCGTCAGCTTCTCCTGGCTGCCCTTGGTGGAGTGCACGTGGCCGGGGCCGTGGCAGGCCTCGCACTGCAGGCCGCCCGGGCCGAAGGGCACCTTGGGGTCGCGCCGCTGGCCGTGGCGGCTCTTGAAGATGTCGTTGGTGGTGTGGGTCAGCGTGTCGGCTTCCTTGTCGTGGCAGTCCAGGCAGGTGTCGGCGCCTTTGGCGCTGTATTCGGTGCCGGGGGTGGCCTTCTCGCCCGGCGCGGCGGAGGCGGCGGTGGCGGGTTTCCTGGCTGCTTGGGCCGGTGCCTGGCCCGGCGCCTGGCCCGGCGCCGAGGCCGCGGTCTGGGCGGGCGCTGGGGCAGATGCCGGGGCCGGCGCCTGTGCCGATGCGGCGCCGAACCACGACAGCGCAGCCAGCGCGACGAGCCATGCGGCGATCGGGATCGGGATGCGCTTCATCGGTGTTGCCCGTCGTGGTGGAGGGAGACGGTGGCTGTCACGGCGCCGAAGCCCGGCGCGCCGCGGCGGCCGCTTGCGGGTTGCCGCTCTTCTGCACAGCCACGATGCGGTCCTTGATGCCCAGGAAGACGCCCTCGGGCACGACCTGGCGCGTCACCAGTTCGGCCTTGGAGAGATAGGGGCGGTGGGCGACGATGCGCGCCGCTTCGGCGGGGCCCACGCCGGGCAGCGTGGCCAGCCGTGCGGCCGGCGCGCTGTTGATGTCCAGCGGCGCCGGCGCCGCGGGTGTTGGCGCCACGCCGCGGGCGGAAGGCGCCGCCCGGGATGCGGCAGCGGCGGCAGCGCCGGCGAAGCCGACCGCGGCCGGGGACATCGCCGGGAACATCGCCGGGGACTGCGCCGGGGACTGCGCCGGCACCGGGGCCGGTGCCAGCGCCGCAGCCAGCGCCCACGACATCGCCGCAATGCCGCGCACGGCCGCCTCACTTGTTGTGCATGACCTTGATGTCGGCGATGCGGCCGCTGTCGTGGCAGATCATGCAGGTCTCGATCGTGCCCAGTGCCGTGGAGCGCGCCGCGTAGATCGAGCCGCCGCCGGAGCGCATGTGCGCCACCGCCAGCGCCGAGTCGTGGCAGGCGAAGCACGCGGCGGTGATCGGCGAGGTCACCAGCGTGGTGGCCGCCGGCGCGGTGGTCACGCCCGTGCCGGCGTTGAAGGCGAAGCCCGCGCCATAGTCGAACACGTTGTCGGCCACCACGTACGGCGAGATCGAGAACTTCGCCACCGGGTCGGCCGAGGCGGTGCCGTTGAACTTGCCCGTGGCCACGCTGCGGTAGGGGCGGTCGGGCAGCGCCGCTGCCGAGGCCGTCGTCGCGAAGTTGTAGGTGTTGGGCAGGTGGCAGGTCTCGCACTGCTTGAGCACGCCGGGGTAGGTGATGTCGGCGAACGACTCGGTCGTCGACGAGGCGTGCCAGGTGAACGGCACCGTGCGCTTGTTGCCCGCGTGGATGGCGTGGACGAAGGCCGTCGAATCCGCCGCCCAGCCGCTGCTGGTGCGGTTCGGCGTGTGGCACCAGGCGCAAGTGCTGCCGTCGTTGCGCTGCCCGCCGTGGAAGGCTTCCTCGGTGAAGGTGCCCAGTTCCTGGTGGCACTTGTTGCAGCGTGCGTCCTCGACGATGGCGCGGCGGCCGCTGTAGCTCGTGGCCACCTTCTGCGCATTCGGCGCGATGACGATCAGGCCGCCGATCTTGTTGGCCGCGCCGATCGGCGAAGCGCTGACCGGGTAGTTGGCCAGGTTGGTCTGCGTCAGCGGCAGTGTCGTGCTGACGTTGTACGAGTACCCCAGGCCGCCGGTGAGCATGACCGCCGAGTCGGGGATGGTCACCCCGGTGAGCGTCACCGTGTAGTAGCCGTCGGCGTCGGGTGCGCTCAGGCTGCCGGCACCGGTGCCGGTGGCGGTGCCGTTCCAGATGCTCCTCAGGTAGCCCGACACCGAGGCGTTGAAGTCCGCCGGCGCGGTGATGCCGTCCTGCGGCACCGCGAAGACGAAGTAGACGCTGGGCGAGCCCATGAAGTCGTCCCAGATCTCCTTGGCGCCGGTGGCGGGGTTGGGCACCGCCGAGGCCAGCACGTTGAGGTCCTTGCGCGCCCCGTTCTGCAGGATGCGGAAGACCATCACCGGTTGCTTGGAGGCGTTGCGCGAGACGCTCTTGATGTCGTAGGTGACCTTGACCGCGCCGGCCGGCAGCCGGCTGGTGTTCGAGGCGATCCAGGCCGCGTTGGTGTTCGCGTTGCCGCCGGCCACGTGCAAGGCGCTGGCCGTGCTGGGCGGCGTCACCGGCAGGTGCATCACGTCGATGGCGCCCGGCGTGTGGCAGGTCGAGCACTGCGAATCGTCTGCCTGCGCCAGCCCGCCGTGGGCGAAGCCGTTGAAGCTCGTCGTCGCGGTCAGGCCCTTGGCCGCGTCACGCAGCGTGACGCCGCCGCCGGTGGCGAAGTTGATGCCGTCGTGGCAGGCCCCGCAGGCCAGCCGGCTGGGCATCGCCTTCCAGTTGTCGCCCTGCGCGGTGCGCGCGGTGGAGGTGGCCGACCCGTCGTGGCACTTCGTGCAGTTGCGGATGTCCTGCGGGAACAGCACCTCGTTGTAGGCGACGCCCGCATAGTTGTAGTTCTTCTTGGCCAGCAGCTTGCCGAGGTGGATCTTGTGGATGTTGTTGGGCATGTTGCCCACCGCACGGCCGTCGACGCGCTCGGTGGCCGTCGAGAAGGTGTTCGTCGCCGTGTCCAGCGTCGCCTCGGTGCGGCCGTACTTGCGCTGGTCGGTGTGGCAGACCATGCAGAAGCGCGTCTCGTTGCGGTTGCCGCCGTGGAAGCTCGCGCCTGAACTCTCCGCCGAGTCGCCGGGGATGCCGCCGAGCTTGCGGTGGCATTCGTTGCACTTCTGGGTGGCGACGATCTCGCGGCCCGAGGCGGCCGGCTGGCCGGTGGCGGGGATGAAGTCGTAGATCGCGTCGACCGGGTTGGTCAGCGCGACGGCCGGATAGCCGGCGACTTCGCTGCCGTTGGGCGTGTTGGTGCCGGTGCCAGGCGCTGCGCCCGAGAACTGGATCGCCAGCCGGTGCACGAGGTTGGGCTCGTAGGTCAGGTCGCCCAGATCGGCCTTGACGTTGGGCGCGGCGACCGTCATGCCTTCCACCTGCGCCTTGATCTGCGTGACGTCGCGGGCGAAGGTGTAGGTGTAGCTGCCGTCGCCGTGATCGACCAGCGTGCCGGTGTTGTCGGTGGTGGGCCGGGTCGGTGCCGCGGCGGTGACCGCACCGGTCGTCGCGTTCTTCGTCGGCACCGTGGTGACGATGTAGCTGACCCACTTGCTCGGGCTGCCGTTGCTGCCGGGCACCAGCTTGGCCAGCGCGAACGAGAGGTTGGTCAGGCCGGCCACCGTCGCCGTGGCGCTCTGCGCGCGGTTGCCCAGGCCGATGAGCGGGGAGCCGTCGGCGGCAGCGACCTTGAAGTTCACGACCGGCGGGCTGGCGATCGTGACGCCGGTGATCTCGACCTTGGGGGCCATGGCCGCCCAGGCGGCGGCGGCGGCATCACTGGCCGGCGTGGCATTGCTGGCCACCACGACCACGCTGCCGTTCGTGCCGGCCGACCCTTGCGGGCCGACCGGTCCTTGCGGTCCTGTGGCGCCCTGCGGCCCCGTGGGGCCCGTTTCGCCGCTGTCGCCGCCGCAGGCAGCGAGCACCAGCACCAGCAGGAAAGCCAACCACCGGAACAGCGCAGAACGCATGATGACCTCCGTAGCCGCGTTCGCGGCCCGCCTGGCCGGAGCGCCGTGGCGCCCCCGGTTGCGCGCATGCTTCCGCGCGCCTGCCCGTGCCTGTCGGACGAGCCACTGACAACCGTGAAATCCCTCTGCCGCAGCGCCGGCCCCGCCCCGCGGCCCGTAGGCCGCCACCGGGGGGCACCGCCGCCGCGGCGCCGACCCCCTATCGAGACAAGACCCAGGCGATCAGGTTCTTGATCGCCGCCACATCTTTGGTGTTGATCGCCTTGTGTTCTTCTTCGGTGCCGTCATCGAGCTTGACCTTGGGCGAAGTGGTCAGGTGCTTGATGAACTTCTCCTCGATGTCGGGCTTGCCCTTGTTCTTGCTGGCGATCTTCTTCCACGAGGGCGCCTTCTTCTCGCGATCGAGCGAGTGGCATTTGCCGCAGTCGTTCTTCTTGATCAGCGCCTGCGCCGCGTCGGCATCGACGTCGGCCGCCAGCGCCGGGGCACCGGCTGCCGCGAGCGCCATCAGGCAGGCCAGCGCCAAGCCGGTGGTGACGGAACTTCTCATTGGTTGCTCCTGTTCGGCGCCTGCCTCGATGGGCGGACTGCTCTCGAATCCCTACACCAACGTTAGGGCAGGGCCTAGGGACGGCCCCCTAAGTTGGCTCAACCAATGGTCGGTTCGTGCGGCGATCCGCGCTGTGTTTGATGTAGCGCAAATCCGCGCAAGGGGCGTGTTCAATACGCGCCGCGCGCTCGCCGTCTCGCTCGACGCTGCCGCCTCGGTGGCGACCGTCAGCCGGCTGCCTGGCGAGGTTCCAGCTCGGTGCGGATCTCGGTCTTCACCTGCGTCATCAGCTTGTGCAGCGGGCACTTCTCGGCCACCGCCAGCAGCTGCTGGCGCTGCGCTTCGGTGAGCCCCGGGCCGTCCAGTTCGAGCACCACGCGCAGGCGGTAGATGCCCTGGCGTTCTTCGCTGTCGTCGCGCTCGACGGTGACGCGGATGTCTTGCAGCGGCATCTGCCTGCGCTGCGCGAACCACAGCACGGTGAGTGCCTTGCAGCTTCCCAGCGCCGCGTCGTGGATCTCGTGCGGCGTCGCTCCGAGGTCCTCGCCGCCGTTGCCCGGCGGCTCGTCGGTGGCGAAGGCGTGCTGCCGGATGCGGACCGAGTGCTTCATCTTGTGCGCGCGCTCGCGCTGCACGACAACGACAGGGCTCATCGCTCGTTTCTCCTGCTGGCCGACGGCGGCCGCCGGGCGATATCCTGCGCCACATGCGAATGGCCATCGTCGGCGGCGGCATTGGCGGGCTGGCCGCGGCCTTGTTCCTGCGCCAGGCCGGCATCGACGCCACGGTCTACGAACAGGCGCCGGCGCTGCGCGAGGTGGGCGCCGGGCTCGTGGTGCCGCCCAACGTGGTGCGGCCACTGGAGCGGCTGGGCCTGGCCAAGCGGCTGCCCGAGTTCGCGGTGCGGCTGGAGGCGGCGTGGGAGTTCCGCCGCTGGCAGGACGGCCGCGTGCTCTCGGTGCAGCCGATGGGCGACGAGTGCGAGCGCCTGTACGGCGCGCCGTGCTACGTGGCGCACCGCGCCGACCTGCTGGCGCTGCTGCAAGGCGCGCTGCCGGCGGCGCAGCTGCGGCTGGACCACCGCTGCCATGCGGTGGAACAGCGCGACGGCCACTACCGCGACGGCGAAGTGCAACTCGCCTTCGTGCGCCGCGACGGCGGCAGCGAGTGGGTGAGCACCGACGCGGCGGTGGGCGCCGACGGCATCCACTCGGCGGTGGCGCCGGCGGTGTTCGCGGCCGCGGCCGAAGCCGACCCGGCGGCGGCGGTGCCGACGACGCCGCGCTTCTCGGGCCTGTGCGCTTTCCGCTTCCTCGTGCCCGCGGCCGAGGCGCCGGCGATGGCGCTGCGCCCGGTGCAGACGCTGTGGCTCGGGCCCGGGCGCCACCTGGTGCACTACCCCATCTCGAGCGGGCGGCTGGTGAACGTGGTGGCCATCGTGCCGGCCGGCCACTGGCGCACCGAATCGTGGACGGCCGAGGGCCGCGCCGAAGACATCGCCGCCGAGTTCCGCGGCTGGCACGACGACGTGCAACGCCTGATCGCCGCGGCGCGTGACGTCAGGCGCTGGGCGATGTACGACCGCGACCCGCTGCCGCGCTGGACCAGCGGCCGCGTCACGCTGCTGGGCGACGCGGCGCACGCGATGCTGCCGTTCTTCGCCCAGGGCGCGGCGCAGGCGATCGAAGACGCCGAGGTGCTGGCGCAATGCGTGCGCGGCGCCGACGTGGCCTCGATGCCGGCGGCGCTGGCGCGCTACGAGGCGCTGCGCCGCCCGCGTGCCAGCGAAGTGCAGCTGATGAGCCGCGGCCGCGAGTACCGCAACCACCTGCCCGACGGCCCTGAGCAGGAGCGGCGCGACGCCGAACTGGCGCGCGGCGAGCCGCTCCGGCAAAGCGCGTGGCTGTATGGCCATGACCTGCCGCAGCCTTAGCGGCTCGTCTTAGCATCGCCGCCCCCGCCCCAGCCGGGGCCAGCCCGGGGCCGCTTCGCCGGCCGACCACGCTATGCCCGACTTGAAGAGCCTTTGCCGTGCGACCGCCGTGGCGGCCGTGACGGCGACGACGGCGATGGCGGCCGCGACCGGCGCCTCCTTCGTGGCCACCTCGGCCGCGATGGCGCTGATGAGCGTGGCGCCGAGCGCCGCCTGGGCCCAGGGCGCCAGGCCGCGCATCGAGAAAGCGGCCGACCTGCCGCGCTTCACCTACAAGGTCGCGGGTCCGCTCGAAGACATCGTGCGCGCTGCCGACAAGTTCGCGCCGCTGGCCGCCGCGATACGGCGCGACACGCAGGGCGTGCTCGACAAGTACGAGATCCCCGACCGCGCCACCCGGCGCGGCCTCGTCACGCAGATCGCGATCCTCGACTACCTCGAAGGCCGCTACGACGAAGCGCTGGCGCGCGCCGAGGAAGTGCGCGGCCTGCAGGACAAGCCCGCCGACAAGCTGCTGTCGGGCCTGCGGCTGCGCACGATGGCCGCCGCGGCCAAGGCGCACGGCCCGGCCGGGGAGGCCTTCCAGCGTGCCGTGGCCGAAGGCATCGCACGCGAGCTGGCGCCGCTGGACTACGCGGTGATCGCCAACGACGTGCGCGAGCTGAAGGAAGGCGCCGAGCTGATCGGCGAGGCGCTCGTCCTCGGCCGCGTGCGCGAGGTGATGCAGCCCATCGCCACCCGCACCGGCGAGCTGAGCTCGGACTTCGCGCCGGGCCTCGTGAACGCACGCTTCGCCCTGCTGGCCACGCTGCCGTTGAAGGCGACGCTCGTCGCCGTCTTCGGCAGCTACCTCGAAGCGCACAAGGTGGTGAAGCCCGACATCTGGGCGGCCCGCGAGGCGGTTCTCGACGCATCGGGCCGAACCGGCCGCAAGCTGACGCCGGTGCGGCTTGCGGTGTGGGACAGCGGCGTCGACGTGGCGCTGTTCGGCGAGCAGGTGGTGCGCGACGCGAAGGGCCGGCCGCTGTTCATCGCCTTCGACAAGTACAGCCGGCCTTCGCGGAGCCTGCTCGTGCCGCTGCCCGAGGCCGTGCGCGCCCGCCTGCCCCAGCTGCAGGCGCTGACCAAGGGCTTCTCGGACCTGCAATCGAACATCGACAGCCCCGAGGCGGCCCAGGTGAAGAAGCTGCTGTCGGAGCTGGCACCGGCCGACTACAAGAAGACCGTCGAGGAACTGAACCTCGTGGGCAACTACGAACACGGCACGCATGTCGCCGGCATCGCGCTGGCGGGCAACCCGGCGGTGCGGCTGGTGCCGGCACGGCTGGAGTTCGACGCCGGCCTGCACCCCGACCCGTGCCCGACCGAGGCGCAGACGCTGCGCGACGCCGCGGCAGCCAAGGCGACGGTGAACTTCCTCAAGGCGCAGCAGGTACGCGTCGTCAACATGAGCTGGGGCGGCGACGTGCGCAGCATCGAGAACGCGCTGGAGCAATGCGGCACCGGCAAGACGCCCGAAGAGCGCAAGAAGATCGCGCGCGTCTACTTCGAGATCCAGAAGAAGGCGCTCACCGAGGCCTTCGCCGGCGCGCCCGGCATCCTCTTCGTCACCGCCGCCGGCAACAGCAACAACGACCCGGCGTTCGTCGAAGACGTGCCCGCCGCGATCGTGCTGCCCAACCTGCTGACGGTGGGTGCGGTGGACCAGGCCGGCGACGAAGCGAGCTTCACGAGCTACGGCCCGATGGTCAAGGTGCACGCCAACGGCTACCAGGTGGAGAGCTTCCTCCCGGGCGGTGCGCGCGTCGCGCTCTCGGGCACCTCGATGGCTTCGCCGCAGGTGGCGAACCTGGCGGCCAAGCTGCTGGCCATCAACCCGAAGCTGACGCCACCGCAGTTGATCAGGATCATCGTCGAGACGGCGGAGAGGACGGCGGACGGGCGGCGGAACCTGATCGATCCGAAGAAGGCGGTGGAGGTGGCGGGCAGGAGGTGAGGGTCTGACCGCCGTCGGTCTACGCACCACCGCCCAGCCGTTCCTCCAGGAAGTCCAGCCGGTCCTGCCCCCAGAAGCGCTCGCCGTCGACGATGTACGTCGGCGAGCCGAAGACGCCCGCCGCGATGGCTGCCTGCGTGTTCTGGAGGTACCGCGCGTGGATGCGCGGGTCGCGCGCCGAGTCGATCAGCGCCGCGCCGTCCAGGCCGGCATCGCGCGCGATGTCCTGCAGCGTGCCCCAGTCGGCGATGTCGCGGTCCTCGGCCCAGATGGCGCGCAGCACCGCGTGCGAGAGCGCAAGAGCGTCCAGCCCGTGCTCGCGCGCGGCGAGGACGAGCCGGCTCGACGGCTCGCGGTCGACAGGGTAGTGCGCCGGCTGCAGGCGAATCGGCACGCTCAGACGCCGCGACCAGCGCGCAAGCTCGAGCTGCCGATAGCTCTGCCGCGCCGGCGATCGGTTCGGGAACGGCGTGCCGCCCGTTGCCGCGAACACCGCGCCGAGATCGATCGGTTCCACCCGCACGGCCGCCTGCGTGCGCAGGGCGAGCTGCGCCAGGCGCGCGCTGCCGAGCCACGCCCACGGGCTCGCCGTGCTGAACCAGTACTGGACCGTGCCGGCCATTCGCAAGGCTCCGTCAGGCCGCGATGTCCTCGGGGTGCAGCGGCATGCGCCATTCGCGCAGCGCGGCCTGTACCTTCGTCACCGGCACGCGACGCACCGTCGTGCCTTCGTCGATGGCAACGGCCGCCGCGACCCCCGCCGCCTGACCGATCGACATGCAAGCGGGCATGTTCCGCGAGCGTGCATGCGCCTCGTGGTCGGCCGAGATGCAGCGGCCCGCGACGAGGATCTGCTCGACGCCCTGGGGCACCAGGCAGCGGTACGGTATCTCGTAAGGCGGCATGCTTTGGAAATCAACGTCGCCGCCCTTCGGGTCGTGGATGTCGAGCGCCGAAGCATCCACCGCGATGCTGTCCGCAAAGCGCGTCTCGCCGCGCGAGTCCGGTCCGGTGAGCGTGTATTCGCCGATGATGTGGCGCGTCTCGCGCACGCCGAGGATCGGCGAGACCTGACCGAGCCGCGCGGACTCGAAGCCCGGGACGCGCTCGTTGAGGAAGCGCACAACCCCCCCGATCTGCCGATAGCACTCGAGGATCGCGGCGGTGAACTGCTCGGGCGAGAACACATCGACGCCGAGGACGCGCGTGGCGTTCACGTACATCTGTCCGTCGGCCGTCTTCAGCGTGATGTTGTCGCGCTGCAGACGCACGCCCGTCTCCTGCTGGAAGCGGCGCAGCATGCCGTTGAAGCCGGTCAGCCACAGGCCGTAGGCGAGCCCGGCCTCGTCCGGCGGAATGGCGCGAGCGGGCACGTCGTCGCAGGTGCGTGCCCACTCGGCCAGGCGCACCAGGTCGACGTTCTTCATGATGAAGTACATCGACACGGGCTGCATGCGCGCTTCCTTCTCGCCCGAGCCCATGACGAACGGTGCGTTCGCCTTCGCGGCCATGTCGGCGTCAGCCGAGCAGTCGATCAGCACCTTCGCGCCGACGAACTGGCGGCCGCCCTTGCCCTCGATGACGACGCCGGTGACGGTTGCGTTCTCGAGCACCGGGTTGGAGACGAAGGTCTCGAACAGGATCTGCACGCCGGCCTCGACGCACAGGCGCGTGAGCAGCATCTTCATGACCTCCGGATCGGTCGGCGAGGCGATCTTCACGCCGCCGGTCTTGGTGGTGGCCATGTAGTCGTCGCCTGCGCCGCCTGCCGAGCGCGCCAGGTTCCAGATCTCCAGCGGGATGCCGCCGAGCAGCGAGCCCGACGGCTTGGTGTTCAGGCCGAGCGTGAGGATGCCGCCCAGCGAGCCGAAGCGCTCGATGAGCACGACCTTCTTGCCGCGCCGCGCGGCCGCGATGGCGGCGATGGGGCCGGTGGTGCCGCCGCCGACGACGACGACGTCGGCGTCCATGAGCACGGGGATCTCGCGTGCGGGTTCGGAGATCGTGCGCCGTGTGGGATTCGTGAGCATGCCATTGCCTCGTGTGGCGCCCGGGGCGCCTCGGTTCGAGAAGGGGGTTCCCGGAGCGCGCGGTGGGCGGGCGCGCCGGAGTTCGGTTTGCGTGCGGTGCGCCGCGTCAGTCGCGTCAGTCCGCCGCGTCAGTCCGCCTTGGCGCCCGACAGCTGCACGGCCTTGGACCACTTGGCGATCTCGTTGCGGTTCCAGGCCGCAAACTGCTCGGGCGTGTTGCCGACGACCACGGCGCCGGACTGCGCGAGCTGCTCCTTCACTTCCGGCATGCGCAGAACGCTCACCAGATCGGCGTGGATCTTGTCGACGATCGCCTTCGGGGTGCCGGTGGGCACCAGCGCGCCGATCCACGAAACGGCCTCGAACTTCGGAACGCCGGACTCGTCCATCGTCGGCACGTCGGGCAGCGACGGCGCGCGCTGCGCGCTGGTCACGGCGATGGCCTTGAGCTTGCCCGACTTCAGGTGCGGGGTGGCCGCGACGATGTTGTCCCACATCAGCTCGATCTTGCCGCTCATGAGGTCGGTGTACGCGGCCGGCGTGCCCTTGTACGGCACGTGCACGAGGTCCGTCCCGGTGGCGCTCTTGAAGAGTTCACCCGCAAGGTGGTTCGACGTGCCCACGCCGCCCGAGCCGAAGTTCAGCTTGCCGGGGTTCGCCTTGGCGTAGGCGATGAGTCCCTTCACGTCCTTCGCCGGCAGGTCAGGCGGCGCGACGAGCACCAGCGGCGTGGTGGCCACGAGCGTGATCGGCGTGAAGTCCTTGAGGTAGTCGTAGTTCAGCCTGGAGTAGAGCGACGCGCTGATCGCGTTGGCGACCGTGCCGAAGAAGATGGTGTAGCCATCGGCCTGCGCTCGCGCCGCAAGCTCGCTGCCGAGGTTGCCGCCCGCGCCCGGGCGGTTCTCGATGACCACGGGCTGCCCCCACTTGTCCTGCAGCTTCTGGCCCACAGCGCGCGCGATCACGTCCGTGGCGCTGGCCGGCGGAAAGCCGAAAAGGATCTTCACCGGCTTGGTGGGCCAGTTGGCTTCCGCGGCCGCAGGCGCAGCGGCGAGGGTGGCGAACGAGGCGACGAGCGAGGCGGCGAGCGAGCAGATCAGCGACTTCGGGTTCATGGGCTTCTTCCGGTGAGACCGTCGAGGGGCGTGAATGGACAGAATGCTATAGTCCTATATAGGACTAGTCAAGTGGCGCGATTCGCCTACCATTCGCACCCGATGGATGTCGACCCGCCCCGTCCCGCCAGCGACGACTTCCTGCGCCGCTACGGCAAGCGGGCGCTGCACGGACTGCCGAAATACGTTCAGCTGCGCGAGGCGCTGCGCGGCGCTATCAACGCCGGCCATTGGGCGCCAGGCGCCCGGCTGCCCAGCGACAGCGACCTGACGCGCCTCACGGGCTACAGCCTGGGCACCGTGCAGCGCGCGCTGCGCGAGCTCGCCGACGGGGGCGTCGTCGTGCGCAGCCAGGGAAGCGGCACGTACGCGTCAGAAAGCGGCGGCGCCATCGACGCCCCCTTGCACCTGCGCTTTCGCGGCAGCGCGCAGGGCGAGCCGGCGTTCCTGCCGCTCTACCCCAAGGTGCTGTCTCGTACCCGCGCCCGCGGCAGCGGCGCGTGGTCGGCGTGGCTGCGCCCCGAAGAGGGCACCGACATCGTGCGCATCGATCGCCAGTTGAGCGTCAACGGCGAGTTCATCGTCTTCAATCGCTTCTACTTCGACGCGCGCGAATTCCCCGACATCGCGGCCCGCCCGCTCGCCACGCTCGACGGCGTCAACCTCAAGCAATTGCTCGGCGAAGCGATCGCGATGCCGATCAGCGACGTCGAGCAGCACGTCTCGTTCGTGCAGTTCGATGCCGCCGGGTGCAAGGCGATGGGCGTGAAGCCGGGCACCCGCGGCTTGCTGTTGGAGAGCGCCGCTGCGGCCGGCCGGGGCAATCCGGTCTACTTTCTGGAGTCGTTCATCCCGCCGAACGACCGGCGGCTCGACGTGTCGGCACTGCGCTACTAGGCGTGGAGGGCGAGGCCGGCGTCGAGGTCGATGCCGCTGCGATCGGGGGCTGCCGGGCGATGAACGCGGTGTCACTTCGCCGCCGCCGGAAACGCCGGCAGCTTGCCGATGTCGCGCGGGTCGTGCTGGATGATCACCGTCGCCTTCAGGTTCTTCTCGATCTGCTTCATGCGCTGGATCGAGGCGATGGTCTGCGCGCGGTCGTAGTTGAAGCTGGGTACGCCTTCGAGCTCGTAGTTCTCGCGGAAGTGCACGGCGTCGCCGCTGAGCAGCACCGGCCCCATCTCCTTCAGGCGCACGAGCAGCAGGCTGTGCCCCGGCGTGTGGCCCGGCGAGCGCAGGATCATCACGCTGCCGTCGCCGAAGACGTCCTTGTCGCCGGTCAGCGGCTCGACCTTGCGCTTCTCGGCGATCCACTCAGCGAAGCCCTTGACGTTCGCGCCGCCCATCGGCGGCGTGGCCGTGATGCCGTCCCAGTCGCCCTTGCCGATGAGCAGGGTCGCGTTCTTCAGCGGCGCGAGCTGCCCCGTGTGGTCGGCGTGAAAGTGGCTGATGCCGACGAACTTCACGTCTTCGGCGTTGACGTTGATCTGCTTGAGCAGGTCGGCCAGCGGCTTGTTGTTGGCGCTGGGCACCGAACCGGGCAGATAGCCGACGTCCCAGACCATCACGTCGGAACCGCGCCGGACAACGTAGCAGCTGAAGGTGAAGGGCCGGGTCAGCTCCGTGTAGGCGAAGGTGTCGGTGAAGCGCCGCGGGTCGTTCTGCCCGCTTCCGCAATCGAGCCGCGTGAGCGTCACTTCCTGGGCCGCCACTGAAAGCGAGAACAAGGCGCTCAAGGCGATTGCCAGCGAGATTCGTGCTTTCATCTTGTCTCCTCGTGGGATTTCATGATAGCCAGCGAGCGCCGAAGCCAGCGCAGGGAAACCCTGCGGCAGGCAGGTGTCGATCAGGGCCCGAACCGTTTCTCGGGCAAGCCGGGCACGTCCACTTCGATGGCCAGGACGGACCCGGCGAGCGGTTCGTTTTCCAGCTGCCCCGCGCTCAGGAACTTGCGCGCCGTGGTGATGAAGAGGGTCCGGTAGTCCCTTCCACCCAGGCAGACGCAGGTCGGGTTCGTCACCGGCAGGGCGATGCTGCGCTCGCGACGACCGTCGCTCGTGTAGCGGTCCACGCGGCCCCCGGCGAAGATCGCCACCCACAGCGCGCCCTCGCTGTCCACGCAGGCGCCGTCCGGGCGCTCCTTGCGCGCACGGTGGTCGACGAAGATGCGGCGGTTCGACAGCGTGCTGTGCCCGGGATCGAGGTCGAACGCCCAGGTGACGAAGCGGCGGGTGTCGGAGAAATACAGCGTGCGCTGGTCGGGCGAAACGGCCACGGTGTTGGAGACGATGACATCGCCGAACTGCCGCGCCACGGTGCCGTCGGCGCGCGCCCGATAGAACGAGCCGCTCGCCGCTGCGAGGCCGTTGTCCATCGTGCCGACCCACAGGTTGCCGTTGGCGTCGCAGCGGCCGTCGTTGAGTCGCGTGCCCGAGGTCGCGGGCTCGACTTCGGCCAGCACGGTGAGCGCACCGCTGCCGAGGTCGAACGTGTGCAGCGTTGCATCGAGCGCCAGCACCACGCTGCCGGCCGCGCGGCGCAGCGCGAGCGAACCGAGCGAGCGCGCGGCGAAGCGGAACGTGTCGCGCCGGCCGCTGGCCGGGTGCAGCCGCTGCAGCGTTGCGTTGTCGATGTCGATCCACAGCAGCGATTCGGTCTGCTCGCACCACGACGGCGACTCGCCGAGGATGTCGCGCGAAGGCGCTGCGCAGGCGATTTCCTTGGCACTCATCGCAGAGGTCGGTGATCCGCTCCGCCGCCTTCATGCCGCCGGGCCGGCGGGCGGCGCCGCGGCGGCGGCGGCGATTCCGGCCACGTCGGCGGCGGTGGCCGCGTAGGCCAGGTCGAAGTGCCGATGCACCGGGCCTGCCGCGGCGCCCATCGCCACCAGCGCGCGCTCGCCGAGTTCGCCCTCGCCGGTATGCGCGAGGGCAGCCAGCGCTGCGCGGTCGTAGCCGCAGGCCACCAGCACCCATTCGGCGGCGTCGTCGGCCAGCCCGCGCAGGCGTTGTTCCGCTGTCGCCTCCATGGGCGGCGGCTCGTGCCGCAGCAGGTGCAGCCCGGCGATGCCCGGCCGCGCGCAAGCCGACTCGGCCAGGCCGCGCAGCCCCAGCCGCAGGCGCGCTTCGCTGCCGGCGGCCGGCGCAAGGCGGATGGTCAGCGCGCTGCGCGCTGTCACGCCGCCGCGGCTTTCGAGCACATGGCACTGGCAGCGCACCATCTTGCGGTGGTGCGGCATCAGGCGCGTCGACCAGGGTGTCGGCGCGTTCAGCCGGGCCAGGTAGGCCGGCGAGCGCAGCACCGCGTGATCGGCCAGTTCGTAGAGCACGAACGTGCCTTCGCCGCCTTCGGCACTTTGCCATCGTGAGGCACGCAGGAACCCCGGGATCGCCAGCCGCTCCGGAAAGTGCTCGTGCGCATGCCAGTGCTCGAAGTCCGGGCGGACCTGCGGCGCGATGTCCCACCACATCGCCAGGGCCGCCCTGCCGGCCAGCGCCATGAAGCTAGCTCCGCGGGCCGTTCGCGGCGGTTTCGCCGGCCATCTCGGCCAACGCGCGCAGCGCCGCGGTGTAGGAGCGCCAGCCGAGCCCCTGCACGGTGCCGCGCACGGCGCTGGCGATGATCGAATGCGCCCGCCACGCCTCGCGCGCGGCGATGTTGGTCATGTGCACTTCGATCACCGGAAACGGCATCGCCTTGATCGCGTCGTGCAGCGGCACGCCGTGCTGGGTGAGCCCGGCCGGGTTGACCAGCGCCCCGGCAACGCTGTCGATGCGCTCGTGCAGCCTGTCGACGAGGGCACCCTCGTGGTTCGACTGGAAGATCTCCAGGCCGACTCCCAGCTCCTCGGCGAGCTGGCGCAGGCGCGCGTCGATCTCGGCCAGCGTCGTGCTGCCGTAGATGTGCGGTTCGCGCCGGCCGAACAGGTTGAGGTTCGGCCCATGCAGGACCAGCAACTGGATCATGGTTGGATCTCGCTTGGCCTGTCGTCGCGACGGCGCCACGGCCGGCCGGCCGTGTGGCCCGGAACGGCCCGCCGGCGCGCCTCAGAGCTTGGAGACGCGTTCCAGTTCGCTCCGGAAGAGCGTCATCACCGCCGGGTCGTACGAAGCGGCGAACTTGTCGTAGACGGGCCTCACCGCGGCGCGCATGCGGGCCACCTCGGCCGGGGCGATGTCGTTGAAGAGCATGCCCTTGGCCTTCAGCTCGCCCACGGCCTTGCTGGCCGCTTCGCGGCTGACGACTCGCTGGTAGTTCTGCGCCTCGATGGCCGCTTCCTGCAGCAGCTTCTGCTCGGCGGCAGTGAGCTTGTCCCAGAAGCGCTTGCTGATCTGCACCGGGTTGGTCGCGATGACATGGTTGGTCGCGCTGACGTACTTGTTCACCTCGTAGAACTTGTTCGACAGGATCACCGAGTACGGGTTCTCCTGCCCATCGACCGCCTTGCTCTCCAGCGCGCCGTACAGCTCGGCGAAGGCCATCGGCACCGGGTTGGCCTTGAAGGTGCGGAAGGTTTCCAGGAACACCGGGTTCGGGATCACGCGCAGCTTCAGGCCTTCGAGGTCTTCGCCCTTGGTGATGGGCCGCTTGCTGTTGGTGACGTTGCGCGCGCCGAGGTCGAAGAAGCCGAGGATGACGATGCCCTTGTCGGCCAGCTTGCCCGCGAGCATCCTGCCCAGCGGACCGTCGACCATGGCGTCGGCCTGGTTGGAGCTGCTGAAGAGGAAAGGAAAGTCGAAGAGGCCGAACTCCTTGACGATGCCGGCGAGCGACGTGGTCGATGCCACCAGCATCTCCTGCACGCCGCCCTGCATGGCCGCCTGCTGCTGCAGCTCGTTGCCCAACTGGCTGCTGGCGTACTCCTGCACCTTGATCTTGCCGCCGCTCCTGGCTGCCACCAGCTCGGCGAACTTCTTGACGCCGAAGCTGGTGGGGTGGTCGGTGTTGTTGAGGTGGCCGAAGCGGATGGTGCGCTCCTGGATGTCCTGCGCGGCGGCGGGCCCGCTCAGGCCGGACGCGGCGAGCACGGCAAGCAGGGGCAGGGCGAGCAAGCGACGGCGCGTGGGCATGGGCGGCACTCCGGCAGGGAAAGAGGCGGCATCGTGGCCGCACTGGAAAGTCTTTCCAACATGGAAAACACTTACTGCAACGGCTAGCATCGCGGCGCCATGACCACCCAGATCGAACGCGGCCTGGCGCTGCTGGAGCACCTGGCCGGCCACCCCGAAGGCGCGGCCCTGTCCGACATCGCCACCGCGATGGCGATGCCGCTCAGCGCCGCCCACCGCCTCCTGTCCGAGCTGATCAGGAGCGGCTACGTGCGCCAGCTTCGCAACCAGGGCGACTACGGCCTGACCATCAAGCTGGTCGCGCTCGGCCTGGCCTACCTGGGCACCTCCGGCGTGGTCGATGTCGCGCAGCCCGCGCTGGACCGGCTGGCGCAGGAATCGGGCGAACTGGTGCGGCTGGCCATCATCGACGGCGAGGATCTGGTCTTCGTCGCCAAGGCGCAGGGCGCGACGCGCGGCCTGCGCTACGACCCCGACATGGGCCTTTCGGTGCGGCTGTCGTGCAGCTCCGCCGGGCACGCGTGGCTTTCGACCTTCGACGACGAGGAGGCGTTGCGCCGGGTGGCGCGCCAGGGCTTCGGCGCAGCGAAGGACTACGGCCCGAACGCGCCGACCACGGTGAAAGCCTTGCTCGCCTACGTGCACGCGGCGCGCAAACGCGGCTACGCCACGATCAGCGAGGTCTTCGCGCCGGCGATGGCCGCGATGGCCGCGCCCGTGCTCGTGCGCGGCGCCGCCATCGGCGTGGTGACCATCGCCGGCCCTTCGGTGCGCCTGACCGAGGCGCGCATGAAGCGCCTGGGCGGCGCGCTCACCGAGACGGCGCGCGAGATCGCCTCGCTGAGCGCCGCGTCGTCGTTGTTCCGGCGCGGGGAGGCGGCGCGGGGCGGGTGACTCGCGCGCCTGCTTGCTGCCAGCGCCGCGGCCGGGTTCATCTTCGGGCGCGCGCCGACGCGCCGGCGAACCGGCGCCGGCTCAAGCCGGCGGCAGGAACAGCGCCGGGTCCACGGCCTGCGCGTTCAGGTACACGCTGAAGTGCAGGTGCGGCCCGGTGACGCGGCCGCTGGCGCCCACCTGGCCCAGCGGCGCGCCCGCTTCGAGCCGCTGGCCGGCTTCGGTGTCGATGGCCGACAGGTGGCAGTACAGCGTGAGAAACCCCTGCCCGTGGTCGACGATGACGGTGCGGCCGTTGAAGAAGTAGTCGCCGCTGTCGATGACGACGCCGGCGGCGGCGCTGACCACCGGCGTTCCGGTGGGCGCGGCGATGTCCATGCCGCTGTGCGGCGCGCGCGGCTGGTTGTTGAAGACGCGGCGCAGGCCGAACGACGACGAGCGCGGCCCGGCCGTGGGCGCGAGCAGGCGCAGCGTCGCCGGTTCGCGCGCGGCGTCGAAGCGGCGCAGCACCTCGGCCAGGTGTGCTCGCTCACGCTCGAAGCGCGCCAGGTCTTCCGGCGAGAGCTCGACGTGCCGCGGCGGCACCGTCAGCCGCTGCTCGGCGTAGCGCTTGCGCTCGAGCCTGAAGGTGGCGCGGCGCTCGCGCGCACCGCGCTCGGCGCCTTCGCGCACGACCAGCGCCTGCGGCTGCCGCGCGTCGGCCGAAAGCGCGATGCCGACCACCGCTGTCCACCGCCCGTCGATCGCCTGCACCAGCACCGGCCGGCCGTTGTAGGTGGCCGAGGGGCGCGCCGCGGCCGCCGGGGCGAGGGGCACGAACGCCACGCCGCCGGGGACGGCGGCGGGTTGCGGTGCCTGCTTCGGTGCCTGCGCCGGTGTCTGCGTCTGGGTTTGCGCCTGCGTCTGCGCCTGGGTCTGCGTCCGGGTCTGCAGCCGAGGCTCAGGCGGCGCCGCTGCCTGCGCCCAGGCCCTTGGCGTCGGCAGCGCGGGCAGCAGTGCCGCAACGATGGCCGTCCGCCGGGTCGGACGAGCCACTCGCAGGGCCGTGCCGGCCCCGATCAAGCGGACCTCGCTCGCCGCCGCGCGCTGCGGCGCGGCCCCGGCGCCGCGCCCGCGGGCAGCGCCAGCCGCATCTCGTTCTTCACTTCCTTCAGCACGATCGCCGAGCGCACGTGCGTCACGCCGGGCAGCCTGAACATCGTGTCGTGCAGGAACTGCTCGTAGCGCTTGATGTCGGGCACGAGCACGTTGAGCACGTAGTCGCTCTCGCCGGTGGTGCTGTAGCACTGCACGATCGGCTCGGCGGCGGCCACCGCGCGCTCGAACTGGCGCACCGCCACCTCGTTGTGCTGGGCCATGTTGGCTTCGACGACGACCTTGAGGCCGAGGCCGATCTTCTCGGTGTCGACGATGGCCGTGTAGCCGCGGATCACGCCGGCCGCTTCCATGTCCTTGATGCGCTTCCAGCAGGGGCTGGCCGACAAGCCCACCTTGTCGGCGATCTGCTGGATCGTCTGGCGCGCGTCGCGCAGCAGCTCGGCCAGGATGGCCAGGCTGTAGGCGTCGAGCGAGGCGTCGAGTGAAGCGTCGAGCACGTTCTTCTCGGGCATGGCGGTTGCGGCGAAGGATTTGCTGCGTCCGCTGCGGGGTGAGCACGAATGCGGCAACCTATTCTGCCGCGACGGAACTAACCTGCCGAACCTTCCGCGCCGCCGTTGCGCCCAGGCAGGAGAGCGCCATGCCCCACGATGCGACTGCCACAGCCAGTGCCGCTGCCGCCGAGCCTCCGACGGCCGGCAGGCCGGCCGCAGCAGCGACCGCCACGACACCGCTGGCGCGGCCGCAAGCGCAGCTGGGCGACGCGCTGTGGGCCGAGAGCGGCACCGTCTACCTCACCGGCACGCAGGCGCTGTTGCGCATCCTGCTGATGCAGCGCGAGCGCGATGCCGCGGTGGGGCTGAACACGCGCGGCTTTCTCAGCGGCTACCGCGGCTCGCCGCTCGGCGCGGTGGACCAGGCGGTGTGGAAGGCCGGCGTGCGCTTCTCCGAACGCGGCATCCGCTTCCTGCCGGCCATCAACGAGGAACTCGGCGCCACCGCGGTGCTGGGCACGCAGCGCGTGCAAAGCGACCCCGAGCGCGAGGCCGACGCCGTGTTCGCCATGTGGTACGGCAAGGGCCCGGGCGTCGACCGCGCCGGCGACGCCATCAAGCACGGCAACGCCTACGGCAGTTCGCCCGCGGGCGGCGTGCTCGTCGTCGCCGGCGACGACCACGGCTGCGTCAGCAGCTCGATGCCGCACCAGAGCGACCTCGCGTTCCAGGCCTGGCACATGCCGGTGCTCTCGCCGGCCAACGTGGCCGACCTGATCGAGTTCGGCTTGTACGGCTATGCGCTGTCGCGCTACTCGGGCGCGTGGGTCGGCTTGACGGCGTTGTCGGAAGTGGTGGAAAGCGCGGCCACGGTGGACCTGGACGAGATCGAACGCCGCGCCGGGCGCTGGCAAGATGCCCAGGCCGTTCGCGCCGCCACCGGCCACGCCGCGCCGGCCGACGGGCTGCACTATCGCTGGCCTGATCTGCCCTCGCTCGGCATCGAGACGCGCGCCCATGCCAAGCTGGCCGCGGTGGCTGCCTTCGCGCAGGTGAATTCGATCGACCGCGAGATCGTCGCGGCCCCCGCGGCGCGGGTGGGCATCGTCACCGCGGGCAAGGCGCACCTGGACTTCATGGAGGTGCTGCGGCGCCTGGAGATCACGACGGCGCTGCTCGCCGAACGCGGCGTGCGCGTCGTCAAGCTCGGCCTCACCTTCCCGATCGAGGCGACGCGCATGCGCGCCTTCGCCGCAGGCCTGGCGCAGATCCTCGTCGTCGAGGAGAAGGGGCCGGTCGTCGAGCAGCAGATCAAGAACCTGCTGTACAACGCGCCGGCTTCGGCGCGGCCACAGGTGCTGGGCAAGGCCGACGCCGACGGGCGGCCGCTCGTTTCCGCCGTCGGCGAGCTGCGCCCTTCGCGGCTGATCGAGATCGTCGCCGACTGGCTGGCGCGGCACGACGCGCACCTCGACCGCCGCCACCACGTGCGCGACTTCACGCCGCCCGAGCTGCTCGGCAACGCCAGCGACGCGGTGAAGCGCCAGCCGTATTTCTGCGCCGGCTGCCCGCACAACACGAGCACGAAGGTGCCCGAAGGCTCGCGCGCCGCGGCGGGCATCGGCTGCCATTTCATGGCCGCGTGGATGGACCGCAGCACCGCCGGCATCATCCAGATGGGCGGCGAGGGCGTCGATTGGGTCAGCCACTCGATGTTCACGCGCGTGCCGCACATCTTCCAGAACCTGGGCGACGGCACCTACTTCCACAGCGGCTACCTTGCCATCCGCCAGGCCGTGGCCGCCCAGGCGACCCTCACCTACAAGATCCTGTTCAACGACGCGGTGGCGATGACCGGCGGCCAGCCGGTGGACGGCGCCACCAGCGTCGACGCCATCGCGCGCCAGGTGGAAAGCGAAGGCGTCAGGCGCGTCGCCGTGCTCTCGGACGACATCGGCAAGTACGACGCGATCAAGGGCCGCTTCCCCGCCAGCACCACCTTCCACGGCCGCGACCACCTCGACGCCGTGCAGCGCGAACTGCGCGCCACGCCCGGCGTGACGGTGCTCATCTACGAGCAGACCTGCGCGGCCGAGAAGCGGCGCCGCCGCAAGAAGGGCGAACTGGCCGATCCGCCGCGGCGCCTGTTCATCAACGAGGCGGTGTGCGAAGGCTGCGGCGACTGCGGCGTGCAGAGCAACTGCGTGGCCGTGCTGCCGCACGAGACGGCGTTCGGGCGCAAGCGCCGCATCGACCAGACCGCGTGCAACAAGGACTACTCGTGCGCCAAGGGCTTCTGCCCGAGCTTCGTCGGCGTCGCCGGCGGCAAGCCGCGGCGGCACTCGGGCATCCTCGGGCGCGACCGCGCGGCGTTCGAACGCGCCGTGGCGGCGCTGCCGCTGCCGGCGCCGTGGCCATGGACGGGACCGTACGACCTGCTCGTCACCGGGGTCGGCGGCACCGGCGTCGTGACGGTGGGCGCGCTCACGGCGATGGCGGCGCACCTGGACGGCGCGAGCGCCAGCGTGCTCGACTTCATGGGCTTCGCGCAGAAGGGCGGCTCGGTGCTGTCGTTCGTGCGCCTGGCCGATCGCCCCGAGCGGCTGAACCAGGTGCGCATCGACGCGCAGCAGGCCGACGCGCTGCTCGCCTGCGACCTGGTGGTCGGCGCCAGCGCGGAGGCGCTGAACACGGTGCGGCGCGGCCGCACGCGCATCCTCGCCAACGAGCATCCGATTCCCGTGGCCGAGAGCGTGCGCAACCCCGACGCGCAGCTGCATGTGCCTGCGCTGCTGGAGAAGCTGCGCTTCGCCGCCGGAGCCGACCGCGTGCAGACCTTCGACGCGCAGGCGCTGGCGCTGGACTTCCTCGGCGACACGGTCACCGCCAACGTGCTGGCGCTGGGCTTCGCGTGGCAGCGCGGCCTGGTGCCGGTGAGCCTGGCGGCGCTGCAAAGGGCGATCGAGCTCAACGGCGTGGCGGTGCAAGCGAACGGGCTGGCCTTCGCGCTCGGGCGCCTGGCCGCGGCCGACCCGCTGGCTTGCGAGCGGCTGCGCGAAGGGCATGCCGACGAGCCGGTGCCGGCCGAGACGCTGGACGCGCTGGTCGAGCGGCATGCGGCGTTTCTCGCGGCCTACCAGGACGAGGCGTGGGCCGGGCGCTATCGCAAGACGGTGGCCGCGGCGCGGGCGCGCGAAGAGGCGTTGGCCGGGTCGCGGGGTGCGAAGGGCGAGGGCGAGGGCGAGGGCGAGGGCGAGGGCGAGGGCGACCGCGAGAGCGAGGGCGACGGCGGGGCCGATGGCGAGCTGCCGTTCACGCGCGCCGTCGCGATGAGCCTGGCCAAGCTGATGTCGTACAAGGACGAGTACGAGGTGGCGCGCCTGTACACCGACGGCAGTTTCGCGCGCCAGCTGGCCGAGCAGTTCGAAGGCGAGCTGACGCTCGAGTTCCACATGGCGCCGCCCATCCTCGCGCGGCCGGGTCCGAACGGCGAGCCGCCGAAGAAGGTGCGGCTCGCCGCGTGGTGGCTGCTGCCGGCGATGAAGGTGCTGGCGCGCGCGCGGGCGCTGCGCGGCACGGTGTTCGATGTCTTCGGCCGCACCGCCGAGCGCCGGATGGAGCGCGAGCTGATCGCCCGCTTCGAGGCGCGGCTGCAAGAGCTGCTGCCGCAACTCGACGAGCGCAACCGGCCGCTGGCGGTGCAGGTGGCGCAGGTGCCGCTGGCGATGCGCGGCTTCGGCCACGTGAAGCTGGCCAACGTGGCGCTGGCGCGCACGCGCGAGGCCGAGTTGCTGCACCGGCTCGACCCGGCGCGCTACCCGGCGCCGCCGCGCGTGGCGCAGGCGGGGCAGTTCAAGGGCGTGGCGGTGACGGCGGGGCGGTGAAGGCCCCCGCCGGATAGCATCGCCCGTTTTCCAAGGCACCAGGAGGACTTGCATGAGTGTCGTGTTCACGCGCCGCGCCGCTTCGGCGCGGATCCTCGCCGTGAGTGCAGCGGCCGCCGCGGCGGCCGTCGCCGCCGGCTGCGCCACCCAGGGCAGCGTGCCCGACATCTTCGCCAGCCGCGAGCCGATGGCCGCCAGCCGCGACGAGATCTGGTTCGTCTACCTCGAGACCGGCAAGACCGGCTTCGCCGACCGCGCCGCGCAGGAGGCCATGCAGCGCGGCCACATCGCCAACTTCCAGCGCCTGTTCGGCGAGAAGAAGCTCTTCGCCGCCGGGCCGCTGAAAGACCCGAGCGAGTTCAAGCGCGGCATCGTCGTCGTCAAGGCGCCTTCGCTGCAGGTGCTGGCCGAGTACTTCCAGCCCGACCAGTACGTGCGCGAGGGCTACCTGAAGCTCGACGCGGTGCCCGCGCTCGTCAACAAGCCGCTGGCCACCGAAGGCATCGACAGCAGCGCCATCGAGGAAGGGCGCATCGTGCAGTTGCTGCGCCCCGAGCGGGCGCCCGCGCCGGCCGAGGCGCAGGCGCAGCGCGCGGCGATCAGGCGCCTCGTCGAGCAGGGCACGTTCGGCGCCTGGTACACGCTCGAAGCGGGGCCGGTGTCCGAGGTGCTGTTCACCCGCAGCAAGGACGACAAGGCGCTGTGGGCCGCGGTGGGCGCGCTGCCGCCGGCCGGCGGCCCGGCCAAGGCCGACGTGTGGCCGCAGTGGTTCGCCCGCGGCGTGTTGAAGTAGCCCGGGCGTGCGCGCCGGGCGCGGCCTTCAGCGCCCCGGCATCGCGATGCCGCCGCCCGAGCGCGTGGTGATCAACGCCAGCAGCGCGCCGACGACGCGGTTCACCGTGCCCCGGTGCGCCTTCGTGAAGGCCAGCGCGTTGCGCACCCACGCGTCGCGCATCGGGTCGCGGGCCAGGCCCACGGCGCGCCGCACGGCTTCGGGCATGCCGCGGGCGCGCTCGGCGGCGCCGGCGCCGATGGCCAGGTCGGCCACGTTCTCGTGCCGGCCGGCATGCGGCCCCAACAGCACCGGGCAGCCGCAGGCCGAGGCCTCGACGAGGTTCTGGCCGCCGTGCTCGGGGTGGAAGCTGCCGCCCAGCAGCGCCACGTCGGCCAGGCCGTAGTACAGCGCCATCTCGCCGGCCGTATCGCCCAGCCACACGTCGGCCTGGCGCGCTTCGGCCGGCGGCAGCTCGCGGCCCCACGACGAGCGGCGCTTCAGCGCCAGCCCGTGCCCCAGCACCTCGAAGCGGATGCGCGCCAGCCGCTTGGCGCCGCGCGGCACGATCACCAGCAGCGGCCGCGGCGCCGGCAATGCCGCCCACGCCTGCAGCAAGGCGGCTTCTTCGCCTTCGCGGGTGCCCGCGGCCAGCACCACCGGCCGCGCCACGGCCTGGCGCCATTCGAGGCCGCGCGCCAGCAGCTTCAGCGGCGGCTCGACGTCGAACTTCAGGTTGCCGAACGTGCGCACGTGCTGCGCGCCGGCACGGGCCAGGCGCTGCGCGTCGGCGTCGCTTTGCGCCAGCACCAGCGCCAGGCCGCGAAAGCCCGGCATCGTCAGCGCGCCCTTGCGCTGCGCGCGGTGCAACTCGCCTTCGGGCAGGCGGGCGTTGGCCATCATCACCGGCACACCGGCGCGCTCGGCACGATGCAGCAGGTTCGGCCGCGCCAGCTGCTCCATCAGCACGCCCACGCGCGGCTTGTGGCGGCGGAAGAAGCGCTGCGCGGCGCCCGGCGTGTCGAACGGCAGCCAGACCTGCACGTCGCCGGGCCTGAGCAAGGCGCGCGCCTCGATGCGGCCTTCGGCATCGGCGTGCGTCAGCAGGTAGCGCCAGCTCGGGTTGAGCCGGCGCAGCTCGGCCATCAGCACGCCGGCCAGTTGCGCTTCGCCGGCGGTGCGCGCGTGCAGCCACAGCGAGCCGGGGTGCGCGCGCGCGCCGCCCCACACCAGCCGTTCGTTCCAGCGCAGCCGCCACAGGCGCTCCTCGCGCCCGCGCCACCACAAGTGCACGAACTGGGCCGGCAGCGCCAACAGCATCTGCAGCGAGTGGAGCCAGCGGGCGAGGGTGAAGGACAAGGGGCGGGCTGCGGGTGATGTCGCTGCGAGCCGGCGTCACGCAGCCGATGATTCGGGGCGCTGCGCCGCTCGCGGCCGCAGAGGCTAAGGCGCGCGGGCGGGCCGGCGCGCATTGACAGCCGGGCGCCGCCGCCAAGAATCACCGCGCCCGCCATCCGGCGCGGGGAACTTCATCGGCAAGCAAGGGGACAGCAATGGCCTGCGCAAGCGAGGGCGTGAACGCCGACGGGAACGCGAACGGGAACGCGAACGGGAGCGTGAGCGCGGACGGGGACGCGAACGGGAACGCGATGGGCAACGCGAGCGTGACGATCCGCGCCGCCGAACGCGCCGACCGCGCGCAGTGGCTGCCGCTGTGGCAAGGCTACCAGGCCTTCTACAAGGTCGACCTCGGCGAGGCCGTCACCGCGCTGACCTGGGAGCGCTTGCACGACCCGGCCGAGCCGATGCACTGCGCGGTGGCCGAGGAGACCACCGGGGGCGGTGGCGGCCGCCTGGTGGGCCTCGTGCACTACATCTTCCACCGCAGCTGCTGGCTGGCCGGCCCGTCGTGCTATCTGCAAGACCTGTTCGCGGCGCCGGACATGCGCGGCCGCGGCATCGGTCGCGCGCTGATCGAGCATGTCTACGCCCGGGCCGCCGAGGCGGGCAGCACGCGCGTGTGGTGGCTGACGCACGAGACGAACGCGCAGGCGATGCTGCTGTACGACCGCATCGCCGAGAAGAGCGGCTTCGTGCAGTACCGCAAGGCCATCGTCCCCATGGGCTGAAGGGGCGGCGGGGCGGCGGGGCAGGCGGCGGGTGGGGCGGCAGGTGGGGCGGCAGGTGGGGCGCCAGGGCGGGCCTCAGGGCCGGTGGCCCGGCCGGAATCCTGCTTTGGGTCAAGCGCACCGGGATTGAAGCCTACGGTGCGCCTGCGGGCGTGAATTGCGACCCGCCCGCGCCGCCCGGGGCGTCTAAGCTGGGGATTGGCAAGGACAAGGCCGGCATCCGCCGGCGAAGAAGCCCCGTGATCGAAACCCCGGTCGACCCCGAAGCGGCCATCGAAGTGCTGGTGGGCGGCGCCTGCGAGTTGCACGTCGACGACGGCCGCGTGCTGCGCGGCGAGTTGCTGCCGGTGCAGGCCGACAGCGAAGCGCTGCGCGTGCGGGCGGCCGACGGCGCCACCGAGCGCGTGCCGCGTTCGGCGCTGATGCTGCTGCGCCTCGCCACGCCGCACGGCAGCCGGCCGGTGGCCGGTGCGGGTGGCCCCGGCTACGGCGCCGGTGCCGGCAACGGTGCTGGCAACGGTGCTGGCAACGGTGGCGGCGGCGCACCCGGCCGCGCGCTGACGTTGCGCCTGCCTGGCCTCGAAACCCTCACCGTGCATTGCACCGGCACGCACACCGCGCCGCACGGCGGCTTGTGGCTCGACATCCAGCGGCCCGACGGCGCCAGCGAGTGCTGGCATGTGCCGCCGCGCTCGCTGCCGCTGATGCATTGGCTGAGCCCGCTGGCGGCGGCCCGCCGCGCGCCGCCGCGCAACGCCACGGAACTGTGGGCGGCGCTGGACAGGGCCCCCGTGCGGCACGCCCGCCACCTGGGCATGGCGCTCGTCGAAGCGGGGCAGATCACGCCGGCCGCGCTGGCCAAGGCGCTCTCGGCGCAGGCCGAGCGGCGCGAGCGCGGCGAGCCGCACCTGCTGATCGGCCAGATCCTCGTGCACTCGGGTGCGCTCGGTGCCGAGCAGCTCGCCGCCGCGCTGGCCGACTGGATGGGTGTGCCGGTGGTCGACCTGCGCGACTTCGCGCCCGAGCGCGAGGCGCTTGCGCGCATCCCGCGCGCCGTGGCTGAGCGCAGCCAGGCGCTGCCGCTGGCATTGCGCGACGACGTCCTTGCGGTGGCGATGGCCGACCCGTGGAACCGCACCCTGGCCGACGAACTGCGCTTCGCCAGCGGCGGCGCGCGCGTGCAGCCGGTGGCCGCGCCACCGCAGGCGCTGGCCGCGGCGCTGCTGCGCGCCTACGGCGTGGTGGTGCCCGCGGCCGGCGGCGGCGAACCCGGCGCGGCGGCCGGCACGGCGCAGGCCGGCGCCGATCGCGAAGCGCCCGACCAGGTGCCGCTGCCGCACGTGGCGCTGCGCAGCACCGGCCTGCACGAGCTGGCCGCCGAGCTGGCCGCCGCCGGCGGCGGTGCCGACGACGCGGTGGCCGCCGCGTCCGAATCGGACAACACGCTGGTGCGCATGATCAATGCGCTCATCACCGAGGCGGTGCGGCTGCGCGCCTCGGACATCCACATCGAGACCGCGCCGCCGCCGCGGCCGGTGCGCGTGCGCCTGCGCGTCGACGGCGAGCTCGTGCCGTGCCTGGAGCTGCCGGCGCGGCTTCGCTTCGCGATGGTGGCGCGGCTGAAGATCATGGCCGACCTCGACATCGCCGAGCACCGCAAGCCGCAGGACGGCAAGATCGCCTTCGCGCGCTTCGGCGGCCCGAAGGTCGAGTTGCGCGTCGTCACGGTGCCCACCCACGGCGGCATGGAAGACGTGGTGCTGCGCGTGCTGTCGGGGCTCAAGCCGATGCCCATCGGCGAGATCGGCCTGGCGGAGGCAAACCTGGCCGCGCTGCGCGAGGTGATCGGCAAGCCCTACGGCCTGGTGCTGATCTGCGGCCCCACCGGCTGCGGCAAGACGACGACGCTGCACTCGGTGATGCGCGAGCTCAACACCGACAAGCGCAAGATCTGGACCGCCGAAGACCCGGTGGAGATCGAGCAGGAAGGCCTGCGCCAGGTGCAGGTGAACCCGCGCATCGGCTGGACCTTCGCCGCGGCGATGCGCACCTTCCTGCGCGCCGACCCCGACGTGGTGATGATCGGCGAGATGCGCGACGAGGAGACGGCGCGCATCGCGGTGGAGGCGTCGCTGACCGGGCACCTGGTGCTGTCGACGCTGCACACGAACTCGGCGCCCGAGAGCATCGCGCGGCTGCTGGAGATCGGGCTCGATCCGTTCATGTTCTCCGATTCGCTGCTGGCCATCCTGGCGCAGCGCCTGGTGCGGCGGCTGTGCCCGCATTGCCGCGTCGCCGAGCCGCTTGCCGACGAGGCCTTGCACGCGCTGGCCGGCGAGTACCGCGCCAGCGCCAACGGCCAGGGGCCGGCGGCCGAAGCGACGGTGGCGCGCTGGCGCGCCGCCTACGCCGATGAACACGGCCGCGTGCGCCAATGGCGCCACGAGGGCTGCGTGCATTGCGAGCACCACGGCTACCGCGGCCGGCTGGGCCTGCACGAGCTGATGCGCGCCGACGAAGCGGTGCGCGAAGGCATCCGCCACCACGCGCCGGCGGCCGAGCTGCAGGCCGCGGCGCTGGCCGCGGGCATGCGCACGCTGCGCCAGGACGGCATCGAGAAGATGCTGCAAGGCCTGACCGACATGCCCGAGGTCATCGCCGCCACGAACCAATGAACGCTGCTGCTTCGACCTTGCGCGCCGTCTACCGCACCGACCCTGCCGAGCCGCGCGCCACCCCGAGGGCCTCGACGCCCCTGGCCATGCACTCGGCTTCCGAGCCACCGGCCTCACCGCTGGCGGCCCCGATGGCGCCCGCGCCGGCTGCTGCGCCGCGCCCGGGCACCGGCAACGGCAACGGCAACGGCAACGCTGCCGCGGCGGCATTGCCGCTGCCCTTGCTGGCCGCGGTGGGCGAGCGGCTGGCCGCGGTGGCCTCGCGCGCCATCGCTTCGCCCGCGACGGCCGCCGGCGAACTGGCGCGGCTCGAGGCGTTCGGGCTGCAGTTGCAGGAACTCGCGCACGTGGTGGCGCGCGCGCAGCAGCTCAGGCAGGAAAGCGTCGACCTCGGCCTGGCGCTGCTGCAGACGGTGGCCGAGTGGAGCGCCGAAGCCGCGCGCCAGGGCGTGGAACTGCACGGCCCGGCGTGCAGCGAGCCGGTGCTGGCCAACCCGGCGGCACTGAAGCACCTCCTGGACCTGATGGTCGAGCATGCGCTGCAGCAGGGCCGCGCCGTGCGCCTGCAGATCGAGCTGCCGGCCGACGGCGGCGCCGTGCGCCTGGTTGCCGCGGTGAGCAGCGAGCCGGCCGCGCAGAGCCCGGCGCGCGACACGCTCGCTTCGAGCCTGCTGCAGTGGTTCGCCCGCGCGCTCGGCCTGCCCGTCGAGCGCGAAGCGGTGCCGCGCGGCGAGCGCGTCGTCGTCGCGCTGCCGCGCGGCTGAGCGGCTGAGCGGCTGAGCGGCTGAGCGGCTGAGCGGCTGAGCGGCTGAGCGGCTGAGCGGCTGAGCGGCTGAGCGGCTGAGCGGCTGAGCTGAGCGGCGAGCGCGTGCTCGCTAGCGCCGCCGCAAGCCGAGCCAGACGACGCAGGCAACGACCAGCAGCCCGCCGGCCACCTGCATCGCGGCGATGCGCTGGCCGAGGATGGCCCAGGCGAGAACGAGGGCGAAGATCGGCTCGACGTTCATGATCGCCGAGTTGCCCACCACGCCCAGCTTGGGCAGCACGGTGAACATGATCGTGAACGCGGTGCCGTAGAGGAACGTCAGCACCGCCAGCCCCCACCAGCCGGCGGCGGCCACGGGCCAGTGAAAGCCGCCTTGCGCGACGCCGGCGGCGAAGGCGATGGTGCCCACGAGCGCCATCGTGCTGGCGGTGCGCACGCGGCCGTCGAGCGTGCCCGCCTCGTGCTGCGTCAGCACGAGCGCCAGGCCGAAGATCAGCGCCGCCGCCACGGCGAAGGCGACGCCGGCGCCGATGCGGCCCCAGTGCGCGCCGGCGCTGAGCCCCGAAGCGGCGCCGAGCACGTCGAGCGCCAGCGCCAGGCCGGCCAGGATGACCGGCATCGCGACCAGCACGCGGCGCTCGGCGCGGTGGCCGTACAGCACGCGCGCCCACAGCGCCGTGCACAGCGGGTACAGGTTGAACGCCAGCAGCGCCAGCGCCACCGGCAGCCGCGCCACCGCCGAGTACAGGCAGTAGCTTTGCAGCGCGATCAGCACGCCGATCGCCGGCAGCGCCCAGCGATGGCGGGCGTGCAGCGCCAGCGGCACCCGCTGGCGCCAGACGATGAGCGCCACCACCGCCGCCGTGACGCCGCTGCGCACGCACACCGCGGTGACGACGTCGACGCCGTTGTCGAACGCCAGCCGCGCCGCGACGTGGTTGGCGCCCATCATCAGCGCGATGAGCAGCAGCGTGGCGAAGGCGGCGCCGCTGAGCGCGGCGGAAACGGGACGCGGACCGGAGCTCGTCATGCGGCCATTGTGCGCATCGCCCCGGCGCGCCCGGCGCGCCCGGCGCGGGCGAGTCAGTTCAGCGCCAGCGCCACCTTCACCGTCCCCGGTTCCATCGCGTTGGCCTGCGACGTCATGCCCAGCTGCTTGGCCAGGCCGAGCATCTTCACGTTCTCGCGCAGCACGGTGGCGGTGATGCGCTGCGTGCCGCGCGCCTTCTGGTAGGCGATGATCTTCGACAGCAGGCGTTGCCCGAGGTGCGCGCCTTGCAGGTCGCTGCGAACGAGGATGCCGAACTCGGCCTCCTGGTTGTCGGGGTCGGTGACGGTGCGCACCACGCCCAGCGTCTCGCTGTCGCCGCCGCCGGGGCCGGTGCCGGCGGGCACCGCGGCCACGGCGACGAAGGCCATCTCGCGCTCGTAGTCGATCTGCGTCAGGCGGGCCAGTTCGCTGCGCTCGATGCTCCGGCGCGAGTAGAAGATGCGCAGACGGATGTCCTCGGCGCTGGTGCGCTCCAGCAGGTCGAGGTGGCGCGCTTCGTCCTCGGGGCGGATCGGCCGGATCGTGATCTCGCGCGGCGCGCCCTCGGCGGGGGTCCACACGTACGACTCGGTGAGTTCGGCCGGGTAGGCGCGGATGGCGAAGCGGGCCGCGCCGCCCGGCGCGTTGGCGCTGATGCGCACGCGCGCGTCCAGCGCGATCACGCCTTCGGCGTCGGCCAGCAGCGGATTGATGTCGAGCTCGGCGATGCGCGGCTCGGCGGCGACGAGGTGCGACAGCGCGATCAGCGCGCCGTGCAGCGCCTGCGCGTCGGCCGGCGGCACGTCGCGCCAGCCGGCCAGCAGCCGGGCCACCCGCGTGCGCGCCACCAGCGCGCGCGCCAGCGGCTCGTTCAGCGGCGGCAGCGCCACGGCGCGATCGGCCACCACCTCGACGCGCGTGCCGCCGGCGCCGAAGAGGATCACCGGGCCGAACAGCGGGTCGACGTGGGTGCCGGCGATCAGCTCCAGCGCGCGCGGCCGGCGCACCATCGGCTGCAGCGTGAAGCCTTCGATGTGCGCGTCGGGCCGGCGCGCCGCCACGCGCTCGAGCATGCGCGTGGCCGCTTCCACCACCTCGGCCGGCGAGCCGAGGTCGAGCACGACGCCGCCGACGTCGCTCTTGTGCGTGATCTCGGGCGCCAGGATCTTCAGCACCACCGGATAGCCGAGCGCGGTGGCGGCGGCCGCGGCGGCAATCGGCGAGGCGATCACCGTGCGCGTGTGCACCACCGGGATGCCGGCGGCGGCCAGCAGCGTCTTCGCTTCGGGCTCGGTCAGCATCTCGCGGCCGGCGGCGAGCGCGGCGTCGACGAGTTCGCGCACCGCGCGGGCGGCTTCGCGGCTGCCGGGGCCGGTGGCTGGCGGCGCCGACAAAGCCGAGGAGGCTGCGGACGAGGGCGCCGGCGCGGGCGCCGACGCCGGTGAAGCGCCGGGCGCCGGCGCCGGCGGCGCATCGGCCGGCGCTTCGAGCAGCTGCTCCTGATTGCGCCGGTACTGCACCAGCATGCCCAGCGCCTGCACCGCCTGCTCGGGCGTGTCGTACACCGGCACGCCGGCATCGATGAACAGCGCGCGCGCCTCGGCCACCGCGGCGGCGCCCAGCCACACGCTGGCCACGCGCCCCGGGTACTGCTTCAGCAGCGGCAGCAGCGCCGCGGCGATCTCGCGCGCCGGCACGATGGCCGTGGGCGCGTGCATGAACAGCACGGTGCCGGTCTCGGCCGCCGCCAGCAGCGTGGAGAAGGTGAACACATAACGCTCGACCGGTGCATCACCGATGATGTCGACCGGGTTGCCGCGCGACCAGTTGGCCGGCAGGCCGAGGTCGAGCGCGGCCACCGTGGCCGGCGCCAGCGGCGCCAGCTCCAGCCCTTCGGCCGCGGCCGCGTCGGCGGCCAGCACGCCGGCACCGCCGCCGTTGGTCACCAGCGTCAGCCGCGCCAGCGCCTCGGCGCCGGGGCCGCGCATCAGCGAGGCGGCGAGCTTGAAGCGCGTCAGCGTCTCGGCGGCGATGAACAGGTCCTGCAGCGTGCCCACGCGCAGCATGCCGGCGCGCCGCACGGCGGCGTCGATGACGAGGTCGCTGCCGGCCAGGGCCCCGGTGTGCGAGGCGGCGGCGCGTTCGCCCGAGGGGCTGCGGCCGGCCTTCACCAGCAGCACCGGCTTGTTGCGTGCCGCGCCCCTGGCCGCGCTCATGAACTTGCGCGCGACACTCGATGGCCCGGCGGGCCCGGACAGCGACTCGGCGTACATCAGCACCGCGCGCGTGCGCGCGTCGCTGGCCAGCCAGTCGAGCATGTCGCCGAAGTCGACGTCGGCGCCCTCGCCCAGCGAGACCACGCGCGAGAAGCCGATGCCGCGCGCGCGCGCCCAGTCGAGCACCGCGGTGGCGAGTGCGCCGCTTTGCGAGACGAAGGCCAGCGACCCGGCGGCCACGTGGTCGGGCGCGAAGCTCGCGTTCAACCCCACCGGCGGCGACAGCAGGCCCAGGCAGTTGGGCCCGAGGATGCGCAGCACATGCGTGCGCGCCGCATCGAGCATCGCCTGCCTGTGCTCGGCGGTGAGCCCGGCGGTGAGCACCACCGCCGCCCGCGTGCCGCGCGCGCCCAGTTCGGCGATGAGCGCAGGGACGCTGGCCGGCGGCGTGCAGATGACGGCCAGCGCCGGCACGCCGGGCAGTTCGCTCACGCTGGCATAGGCCTTGTCGCCTTGCACTTCGCCGTGGTTCGAGTTCACCGCCCACAGCGGCCCGGCGAACGAGCCCGAGCGCAGGTTGCGCCACACCGTGTAGCCCACAGTGCCCGGCTGCGTGGAAGCGCCGACGACGGCGACCGAAGCCGGTTCGAACAGGTCGTCGAGGTGGCGGATGCTCATGGGGTGGGCGGGCGAGGCGAAACGGCCCAGTCTAGGCGGTTGCCGCGACAGCGGCATGACCGGGCTCAAAGGCGCACGCGCGGGCGCGCCGGTGAGGCGGTGCGGCTGGCGAAGCTGCTAGGCTTGCCGCCGCGAGAAGGAATCGACCATGTCGCATGCCGCCGCCGCTGCCAGCTTCCCCGACCCGGTGCCGGTGCCATCGAGCCTGGACGCCTGGCGCGCGCAGATGCTGGCGGCCGGTTTCGACGAGGTGCTCGAACGCGAGTGGGCGCCGCACACCGTGGTGGGCACGCACACGCACCCCTTCGATGCCGAGGCGGTGGTGGTGCGCGGTGAGATGTGGCTCACCGTCGCCGGCCAGACGCGCCACCTCGGGCCCGGCGGCCGCTTCAGCCTGCCGCGCGAGACGCCGCACGCCGAGCGTTATGGCGCGTCGGGCGCCGCCTACTGGGTGGCCCGGCGCAGCGCCTCCCGGGCCTGACGCCGCTGAGGCCGCTGACGCGGCCGCGCGCCCTGTGCTCCCAGTGCGCCCTGCGCGCCTGCGCAGCCGGCGCGCGGGGTCCAAGCCGGCGCCGCCACAGTGCTCGACGACGCGCATAATTTCCGCGTGTCCCTCCAACGCCGCGGTCTGTTCGTCTGGCTTCTCGCAGCAACGGCGGCGGCTTGGCTGCTGGCTGCTTGTGCCGCCGGTCCGCGCGGCGGCGCGGCGCCGCGGGTGGCGCTGGTGATCGGCAACGCGGCCTACGAGAACGCGCCGGTCCTCGTCAACCCGGCCAACGACGCCGCCGACATGTGCGCGGCGCTGCGGCGCCTGGGCTTTCGCACGCTGTGCCACCAGAACCTGCGCAACCGCGCCGAGTTCGAAGCGCGCGTGGCCGAGTACCTGGCCTTGCTGACGCCGGGCGCCGTGGGCGTCGTTCACTACTCGGGCCACGGCGTGCAGGCGGGCAACGCCAACTACCTCATTCCCACCCAGGCGCAGCCCGACGAGGCGCTGGCGCAGCCGCTGCGCGTGCTCTACGGCATCGACGAACTGTTCGAGCGCCTGCGCGGGCGGCCGACGCGCTTCCAGCTCATCATCCTGGACGCCTGCCGCAACGACCTGTTCGACGACGGCACGCCGCGACCGGACCGCCCGGCCGGGGCGCGCGTCGCGGGCAACACCGCCGCGACGGCTGCTGCGACACCGTCGCGCGGCACGGCCGGCGCGGCCGGCACGAGTGGCACGAGTGGCGCGAGTGGCACGGCCGGCGCGGCCGGCACGAGTGCGGCCAGCGGCAGCCGCACGCGCCTGCTGCGGGCGCTCGAATCGCAGTCGCGTGCCGCCACCGGGCTGGCACCGATCAAGGATGCGCCGCCGGCCACCATCGTGCTGTATGCCACCGGCGCCCGGGAAGCGGCCTTCGACGGCGAGGGCCGCAACGGCCCGCTGACGCGCCATGTGCTGGAGCACATCGGCACGCGCGGCCAGCCGGTGGAGGAGTTCATCAAGCGCGTCACCGCCGGTGTCGAGGCCGAGACGCTGCGCGACTACCGCAAGCGCCAGACGCCGTACATCTACGGCTCGTTCACCGGCCGCTTCTGCTTTGCCGGCTGCCCGGGCGAAGCCGACGTGCCGCCGGCGTTCTGAACCGCGCCGGCGGCGCTGCCGGCGCGCCGGTGCAGCCGCTCAGAACGTCGCCAGCACGCCGAGCGTGAACCCCTGGGCGGTGTCGATGCCGTCCTGCGCCTGGCCGGTGGCCGACGTGAATGCGTCCTTGGAGCGCATCACCTGGATGCGGTGGCCGGCGGTGATCGTCCAGCGCTGCACGAAGGCGCTGCCGGGGAGCGCGTAGGCCAGGCCCACTTCGGTGAGGCGGTAGTCGGCCTTGAAGTCGACGACCTTGGGGTCGCCGTTTCTCGCCGGCGTCTTCAGCCGCCCGAGGCCGAGCGAGCCGTACAGCGAGAAGGCACCGGCGAGCGGCGCGTTGGCGCTGATGCCGGCCACCGGGCCCTTCGGCTCGTAGCGGAAGTCGCCGCGCTGCGAGACCTTCTTGTAGCCGAGCGTCAGGTTGAGCCCCGGCAGCACCGCGTAGCCGACGTTGACGTCGAGCTCCGAGCGCTTGGTGCTGCTGCCGTCGGTGAAATCGAAGCTCGTGCTGGGGAAGATGCTCGCGGCGCCGAACCAGTTGCCCCAGCGCACGCTGGCCGTGGGCAGGAAGACCCAGGTCGCCGGGCCCGAGGTCTGCGTGAGCGCCAGGTTCACCGGCCCGCCGCCGTCGTAGTAGCTGAACGTGGTCCAGTGCGTGTACCAGGCGCGCACGCCGGCCGAGACGGCGAGGCCGCCGTCCTGTGCCAGCACCGGGCCGGCGGCGCCGAGCGCCAGCGCCGCGCCGGCCGCCAGTCGCGCCGCGGCGCGCCAGCGGCGCCGGCGCGCTTGCTGCGCCACGTGCTTCGTCACGGTCTTCGTCGCGGTCATCGTCACGGCCAGCCCTCCGGGGTGGTTGCCCGCGTGGTTCAGCGCGCCAGCGGGTTGCGCGTCGGCTCGCCGATCCGGGCGAGCAGATTGCGGTCGGTGTGGTGGAACGGCTCGTCGCGGCCCTTGATCATCAGCACCGTGTCTTCCTCGTAGCCCCAGGTGCCGTCGTCGTTGACGGTCACCTGGATGCGGAACTCGGTGGTGCGGAACGCGTGCTGGAGGAACGGCGCCGAGCAGATGCCCCAGGTTTGAAGGCCCTGCGTGGCCTTCAGCTCGAACGTCTTCGCGCCGGCGGCGGCGGTGCCGGCGGCCATGGCCGTCTGCCCGCGCGGGATGGTCAGCGTGTGGATCACGGTGCCGGTGGCCGGCTCCCACAGCCAGTAGCCCACCTGCTCGTGGTAGGTCTTCACCTGCCCCGGCTTGGTGATGTGGGTGTGGTAGCGCAGCCCGTACAGCAGTTGCGGGCCGTTGGTCTGCGGGTCGATCGGCTGCAGCTCGATGCGTTCGACGTACGCCTGCTTCTTCGGTCCCTCGGCCTTGGGCTTCACGTCCAGACCGCGCTCGCCTTGCCAGATGCCGGCCATCGGCGCCAGCGGGCCGAGGTTGGCCAGCGTGTCGACGTCGATGTTCGCGGGCTCGGTGTAGATGTCGCTCGGGAAGTCGGGCATGGTCGGTGTCGTCGGGCCTCGGCGCGGCGCCGATGCTAGCGGGAGCGCTGCTGAACGGTCTGGCGCGGGCAACGTGCGCGCAGCAGCCGCCGAACGCCAGCCAGCGAACTGAACCGCTTTCCCCCCGCTGATGCGCCTTCAGGCGCCGGCCGTGCTTCCTAGCATGCCGCGTGATGGCGTCTGCCTGCGCGGACGCTGCGAGACCGTCCCTCCGCCCTCCACGCCACATGGCCGCCGCCGAAGCCCTCGTTGCTCCAGAGAAGAGGCAGACCCACGCGCCAGAAGCGCCCGGGAAGCCCGGGCCGGCGCTCGCGCTGGGCGAACTGATCGAGCGCGCGCAGGCGCTTGCCGCGCGCGGCCAGGGCGCGCAAGCCGCGGCGCTGTACGAGGCCTGGGTGAGGCACAACCCGCACGAGCCGCATTGGCCGGTGGCCTGCTTCAACTGGGGCACGACGCTGTCCGCCGCCGGTGACGACGCCGGCGCCGAGCAGGCGTACCGGGGTGTCCTGGCGCGCCTGCCCGGCTTCGCGCCGGCGCTGTTGAACCTCGGCCACCTGCACGAGCGGCGCGGCGCGCACGAAGAAGCGCTGGCCGCCTGGCAGCAGGTGCGCGACGCGCTGCCGGCACCCGCCCTCGAACACCGCCTGCACGCGCTGAACAACCGCGCCCGGCTGCTCGAACAACTCAAGCGCCTGCCCGAAGCCGAGGCCGAGATGCGCGCCAGCCTGCTGCTGAAGCCGGCGCAGCCCGACGTGATCCAGCACTTCGTGCACGTGCGCCAGAAGCAATGCGCCTGGCCGGCGCAGCAGCCGGTGGGCGAGGTGACCCCGTACCAGCTTCTCACCGGCACGTCGCTGCTGGCGATGATGGGGCTCGTCGACGACCCGGCGCTGCAACTGCTGGCCGCGCAGCGCTTCGTCGCCGAGAAAGTGGCCAGGCCGGGCGCCACGCCGCTGTGGCAGACCTTCGCCAAGCCGGCCGACGCGCTGGCGAGCGCCGCGCTGCGAAGCGGCGCCGCGGCGGACGCAGCAGCAACCGCTCAGCGCGAGCGCCGCATCCGCATCGGCTACCTCTCGGGCGACCTGCACATGCACGCGGTGGGGCTGCTGACCGCGGAACTGTTCGAGCTGCACGACCGCGAGCGCTTCGAGGTCTGGGCGTTCGACTGGACCCCGCCTTCGGCGCAGCCGCTGCGGCAGCGGATCCTGCGCGCCATCGACCGCCACGTGGCGCTGGTGGGCGTGGACGATGCGCATGCGGCACGCCGCATCGCCGAGGCCGGCATCGACGTGCTGGTCGACCTGCAAGGGCTCACCAACGGCGCGCGGCCCGGCATCCTGGTGCAGCGGCCGGCGCCGGTGCAGGTGAGCTACCTCGGCCTGCCCGGCACGTCGGCGCTGCCGGGCGTCGACTGGATGCTCGCCGACCGCTTCGTGATGCCGCCCGAGTTGCTGCCTTATTGCAGCGAGCGGCCGCTGTACCTGCCGCACTGCTACCAGGTGAGCGACCGTCGGCGCGAGGTGGCGCCGCCCGAGACGCAGACGCGCCAGCGCTACGGCCTGCCGGCCGCGGACAGCGGCGCCTTCGTCTTCTGCTCGTTCAACAACAACCACAAGTTCACGCCGCAGATGTTCGCGGCCTGGATGCGCATCGTCAGTGCGGTGCCCGGCAGCGTGCTGTGGCTGCTGGCCGACAACGACACCGCGCGCGCCAACCTGCTCGCCGCGGCACAGGCGGCCGGCGTCGCCGCCGAGCGCCTCGTCTTCGCGCCGCGCGTCTCGCCGGCCGAGTACCTGGCGCGCTTTGCGCTCGCCGACCTCGTGCTCGACACGTTCCCGTTCAACGCCGGCACCACCGCCAGCGACGCGCTGTGGATGGGCACGCCCATCGTCACGCTGGCCGGCCGCACGTTCATCTCGCGCATGGCCGGCTCGCTGCTGCACGCGGTGGGGCTGCCCGACCTGGTGACGACGAGCCTGGCGGAGTACGAGAAGCTCGCCGTCACGCTCGGGCGCACGCCGGCGCGCGCGGCCTCGCTCAAGCGCTACCTGGCCGAGCACGGGCGCGCCTCGCCGCTGTTCGACGTGCCGCAGATCGTGCGCGACATCGAAGGCGAGTTCGAGCGGCTGGCCCGCGCGGCGCGAGCCGCGCCGGGTGAGTCAGCGGCGCGAGCCGCGCCTGAGGCGTCACCGGCGCGAGCCGCGCCGGGTGAGTCACCGGCGCGAGCCGCCCCCTGACGACGATGTCGCCGCGAGCCGTCGCCCCCGCGCTGCCGGCTGCTCCGGGCTGGGACCTCGAGAACGACGCCCTCGCGCACGCGCTCGCCTGGCTGACGCGTCACCACGGGCGCGAGCGTTCGCCGCAGTCGCTGCTGGCCGGGCAGCCGATCGAAGGCCGCATCGGCCCCGACCAGGCGCTGCGCGTGCTGCGCGAAGCGGGCTACAGCGCCGGCCTCGTGCAGCGGCCGATCGGCGAACTGCACCACCTGCTGCTGCCGGCGGTGCTGCTGCTCAACGAAGGCGACGCCTGCATCGTGGTGGCGCGCGACGCGGCCGACCCGCAGCGCTACGACATCGTGATGCCGGGTGTCGAGCACCACGCCTGCTCGGCGAGCCTGGCGGAACTCGATGCCGAATACAGCGGCTTCGCGCTGGTGGCCACGCCGCAGCCGCTGCCCGAACCCGTGCGCCGCCACGAAACCGCCGAGGAGGCCGCGGCACTGCGCGACCCGGCGCGGCACTGGCTGTGGGGCACGCTGCGCCGCTTCGTCCCCTACTACCGCTCGGCGCTCTTCGCGGCGCTGCTGTCCAACGTGCTGATGCTGGTGACGGGGCTGGCGACCTCGGTCATCTACGACAAGGTCATTCCGCACCAGGCCTACGTGACGCTGGGCGCGGTGGCCGGGGCGTGCGCGCTGGCGATCGGCTTCGACCTCGTGGCGAGGCAGCTGCGCGCCTACCTCATCGACATGGCCGGGCGCAAGGTCGACCTGATCGTCGGCACGACACTGTTCCGCCAGACGCTGGCGCTGCGCATGGAGCACCGGCCCGACAGCGCCGGCGCCTACGCGCACCACCTGGCACAGGTGGAGCTGGTGCGCGAGTTCTTCGCCTCGGCCACGCTGTCGGCGCTGTCGGACCTGCCGTTCATCGTGCTCTTCGTCGCGATGACGTTCGTCATCGGCGGGCCGCTGGGCTTCGTGCCGGCGCTGGCGGTGCCGGCGCTGCTGGCGATCGCGGTGCTCATCCAGGGCGCGCTGCGCCGCGCGATGAGCCGGCACATGCGCGAGACGGCCGACCTGCACGGCGTGCTCGTCGAAGCGGTCGACGGCCTGGAAGACCTGAAGGCGGCCGGCGCGCAGGGCCGCTTCCTGCGCCGCTACGAGGAAGCCACCGTCGCCGCGGCCGAGGCGATGCTGCGCTCGCGCAGCATCTCGAGCTGGACGGTGAACCTGTCGTCGGTGTCGCAGCAGGTGGTGACGATGCTGATGCTGGTGTGGGGCGTGTTCCTGATCGACGACAAGGTCGTCACTGCCGGCGCGCTGATCGGCGCGGTGATGTTCGCCACCCGCGCCGTGGCGCCGCTGATGAGCGTGGTGCAGCTGGCCACCCGCTACCAGGGCGCGCGCGCCGCGATGCGCGCGCTCGACCGCGTGATGAGCCAGCCGGTGGACCGCGAGGAAGGCCGCGTCTACGTGCCGCGGCGCGAGCTCTCCGGCCGCATCGGCCTGCGCGAAGTGGCCTTCGCCTATCCGACGCCGGGGTTTGCCGATCGCGAACCCGGGCCGCGCGTGCTCAAGGGCGTGACGCTCGCGTTCCAGCCGGGCGAGCGCGTCGCGGTGCTCGGGCGCATCGGCTCGGGCAAGAGCACGGTGCTGCGCTTGCTCGCGGGCCTGTACCAGCCGACCGAGGGCCATGTCGAAGTCGACGGCATGGACTTGAGACAGATCGACCCGGCCGACTACCGCGCCCGCGTCGGCTTCGTCGCGCAGGACCCGCGGCTTTTCAACGGCACGCTGCGCGACAACGTGCTGCTCGACCGGCCCACCGCCGACCCCGGCCGGCTGGCCGACGTGGCGCGGCTGACCGGGCTCGACCGCCTCGTCGGCACGCATCCGCAAGGCTGGGAGCTGCCGGTCGGCGAAGCCGGCGCGCTGCTTTCCGGCGGCCAGCGGCAGCTCGTCGCGCTGGCCCGCTGCCTCGTGACGCGGCCGCAGATCCTGCTGATGGACGAGCCGACGAGTTCGATGGACGCGCAGAGCGAGGTCGCCTTCCTGCGCCAGCTCAAGGAAGCGGTCGGCGGCCAGGGCTCGACCTGCACGCTGATCATGGTCACGCACCGCCCGGCGGTGCTCGAGCTCGTCGAGCGCATCGTCGTCGTCGACGGCGGACGCATCGTCATGGACGGGCCGAAGGCGCAGGTGCTGGCGGCGCTGTCCGGCGCCAAGCCGGCCGCTCCGCCGAATGCGCAGGCTGCGGCGAGCAACCTGCATATGCATCCGAGTGCGCAGCCGGTGCAGCGGGAGGCGTCGGTGTGATGCTGGGTGGAAGTCGCTCTTCTGCTGAGATCCTTGCAGGCCGCACCTCGAAGGCTGGTGGCGGGATCGGGACGACGCGGTGCCCTGGCCTTGCAGGCCGCGCCGGGCGCAAGCGCCCGGCCGCTCGCCAGGCACGAACAGTCCACTGGACTGTTCGTGTCCGGGCTCGCCTGCTCGTGTCCTCTTTCGGCCGCGCTGCTCCGCAAGCTCCGCAGCGCGCCCGAATGCCCCCTTTATCTCGCTGCGCAGGGCACCCCGTCGTCCCGATCGTGCACCACCGGTGGCACGCTTTCGTGGATGGCCCACGCTGGTTCTCGCCAAGGGCGCCGGGTGGCCGGCTCAGCGAGGTAAAGGGGGCATTCGGGCGCCCTGCGAAGCTTGCGAGCAGGGCGGCCGAAAGAGGACACGAGCAGAGCCGACCACCCGGCGCCCTTGGCGCGCCACAGGCCGTGGCGCGCAGGGTGCGCAGGATGCGCATCGCCCGCATCGCCCGCATCGCCCTCGCTCAGGCGAGACAGCCATGACGCTGCGCCTCGAGCCCGGCGACCTCGCCTACCTGAGCCCCGTGCGCGGCGCGCAGGTGGTCGAGGCTGCGCCGGCGGCGATGTGGTCGGTGTACCTGATGCTCGTGACGGTGGCCTGCGCCCTCGGCTGGGCCGCAGTGGCCGAAGTCGACATCGTCGCCAAGGCGCCCACGCGCATCATCCCCGAGGGGCGCGAGCAGCTCATCGCCAGCCTCGAAGGCGGCATCCTGCGCGAGCTGTCGGTGCGCGAAGGCGAGCAGGTGCGCCAGGGCCAGCAGCTCGCCACGCTCGACCCTACGCGCGTCGAGGCGCAGCAGGCCGAAGGCCAGGCCAAGCGCGTAGCGCTGCTGGGCGCCGTGGCGCGGCTCGTCGCCGAATCGACCGGCAAGCCGCTCGTCTTCCCCCCCGAGGTGAAGAAGTCGGCCGCGGTGGTGCAGGGCGAGACCGAGAACTACGAAGCGCGCAAGCGCGCGCTCGATGAGGCGGTGGCCGCCAACGGCCGCAGCATCGGCTTGCTGGTGGAGGAACTCAACGTCGCCGACAGCATGGCGCGGCGCGGCCTGATGAGCGACGTCGAAGTGATGCGCCTGCGCCGGCAGGTGAACGACCTGCGCCTGGCCAACTCCGAGCGCATCAACCGCTTCCGCCAGGAGGCCAGCGCCGAACTCGTGCGCGTGCGCACCGAGCTGGCGCTGCTCGAGGAACAGATGGTCGTTCGCGACGACGCGTTGAAGCGCACCGTGCTCGTCTCGCCGGTGAACGGCATCGTCAAGCAGATCCGCAACAACACCGTCGGCGGCGTCGTCGCCGGCGGTGCGCCGATCATGGAGATCGTGCCGGTGGGCGCGCGGGTGCTGGTCGAGGCGCGCATCAAGCCGGCCGACATCGGCTTCGTCAAGGTGGGGCAGCCGGTGGCGATCAAGCTCTCGGCCTACGACGCCACGGTCTACGGCGCGCTCAAGGGCAAGGTGCTGTCGATCAGCCCCGATGCGCTGGGCGACCCCGAGCGCGCCGCCAACGCCGACGGCACCTGGTACCGGGCGCTGGTGGACGCCGACCGCGAATCGTTCAAGGCCGGCGAGGGCCGGCGCGCGCGGCCGCTCGAGGTGCTGCCGGGCATGACCGGCACCGCCGAGATCCGCACCGGCGCGCGCACGGTGCTCGAGTACCTGCTGCGGCCGATGCTGAGGACGCAGGAGGCGTTCAGGGAGCGCTGAGGCGCCCGCGCCGCCGCAGCAGCGGCAGCCACGGCAGCAGCAGCAGCAGCAAAGGCGTTGCGGGCGCAGAATGCGCGCCCACAACGAAAGGAGACACCCCGATGCTGCACCGCCTGCTTGCCGCCGTGCGCCCAGCCGCGCTCGCGCTTGTGCTGATCGCGCCGACCGCGAACCTTGCGTTCGCCCAGGGCGCCGCCACCTCGCCACCCGGGCCGGCGGTGAAGGAAGGCTCATGGGTTGTGCGCGACTTCCGCTTCAAGAGCGGCGAGACGCTGCCCGAGCTGCGCTTGCACTACCGCACGCTCGGCAACCCCGCCGGCGAGCCGGTACTGGTGATGCACGGCACCACGGGCTCGGGCGCTTCGATGCTGAGCCCGGCTTTTGCCGGCGAGCTGTTCGGGCCCGGGCAGCCGCTGGATGCGGCGCGCCACTTCATCGTCCTGCCCGACGCCATCGGGCACGGCCGCTCGAGCAAGCCGAGCGACGGCCTGCGCACCGCGTTCCCCCGGTACAACTACGACGACATGGTGGTGGCGCAGCACCGCCTGCTCACCGAGCACCTGGGCGTCAAGCGGCTGCGGCTGGTGATCGGCAACTCGATGGGCGGCATGGAGACGTGGCTCTTCGCGCAGATGTACCCGGGGTTCGCCGACATCGCGGTGCCGATGGCTTCGCTGCCGGTGGAGATGGCCGGGCGCAACTGGATGCTGAGAAGGCTCATCGTCGACTCGATCCGCAACGACCCCGAGTGGATGAACGGCCAGTACACGAAGCAGCCGGCGAGCGCGCGCGTGGCCTCGGTCTTCTTCGCGCTGGCCACCAACGGCGGCAACCAGGCGCTGTACAAGGCCGCGCCGACGCGCGCCCGGGCCGACGCGCTGCTCGACGCGCGCCTGGCGGCGCCGTTCGCCGCCGACGCCAACGACACGCTGTACCAGTGGGACTCGTCGCGCGACTTCAACCCCTCGGCGGGGCTGGAGAAGATCCAGGGCGTGCTGCTGGCGATCAACTCCGCCGACGACGAGCGCAACCCACCGGAACTCGGCGTGCTCGAGCGCGAGATCAAGCGCGTCAAGGGCGGGCGCATCTTCCTGATCCCGGCCAGCGAGGCCACCGTGGGGCACGGCACCACGGGGCAGGCGAAATTCTGGAAGGAGGAACTCGCCAAGGTGCTGGCCAGCGCCCCGCGGCTGGCGGCGGCGCCGTGAAGCGGCGTGAGTGAAGCGGCGTGAATGAAGCGCCGTGCGGGCGCCATGAAGGCGCGGTGACCGAGGCGCAGTGACCGGGCGCAGTGACCGGGCGCAGTGACAGGGCGCAGTGACCGGGCGCAGTGACAGCGCCTGCGGCGCTACAGGAACCGCGCCCCCAGCACCACCGCCCACGTGAGGCCGGCCAGCAGCAGCGCCAGCATCACCGCGGCGCTGCCGCAGTCCTTGGCGCGGCCGAGCAGCGGGTGGTGCTCGGGGCTCACGGCGTCGGCCAGCGCCTCGATGGCCGAGTTCACGAGCTCGACGATCCACACCAGCACCACCACGGCCACCAGTGCCAGCGCCTGCAGCGGCGTCGGCGCCAGCCACCACGCCGCCAGCACCATCGGCACGCCGAGCGCCAGTTCCTGGCGGAACGCGGCTTCGTGGCGGAAGGCCGCGGCGAACCCGGCGCGCGAATAGCCGAGCGCGCGCCAGATGCGCGCCAGGCCGCCGCGGCTCTTGAATTCGCTGGCCGGTGGCGCGGAGAGGTCGGTCATGGCAGCGAACGTGCGGGCATCAGCTGCGCGGGCGCTTCAGGCCGGCGGCTTGTCGGGGCTGCCGCCAGCCGCGCCGCTCGCGCCGCCTGCGCCGCTTGCGCCGCCCCGGCCTGCGCCTGAACCCTCGGCGGCGGCAGCGGCGGCCGGCTGCGGTGCTGGCGTTTCCGGTGGCGCCTGCGTCGTGCGGATGAACACCTGCGCCGCGACGATGCCCAGCTCGTAGAGGATGACCATCGGGATCGCCAGCGCGAGCTGCGAGATCACGTCGGGCGGCGTCACCACCGCGGCGATGATGAAGGCGGCGACGATGAAGTAGCCGCGGAACTTCTTCAGCTGCTCGATGCTGACGATGCCGATGCGCGCCAGCACGATCACCGCCACCGGCACCTCGAAGGCGATGCCGAAGACGAGGAACAGCGTCAGCACGAAGCCGAAGTACTGCTCGATGTCGGGCGCCGCGGTGATGGCGGTGGGCGCGAAGGCCTGGATGAAGCGGCTCATCCCCGGGATCACGAGGTAGTAGCAGAACGCCACGCCGGTGATGAAGAGGATGGTGCTGCTGATCACCAGCGGCAGCACCAGCTTCTTCTCGTGCGAGTACAGGCCCGGCGCGACGAACGCCCACACCTGGTACAGCACGTACGGCAGCGCCACCATCAACGCCGCCATCAGCGTGATCTTCAGCGGCACCAGCACCGGCGAGATGACGTTGGTGGCGATCAGCGTCGCGCCCTTGGGCAGGTGCGCCACCAGCGGCGCGGCGAGGAAGTCGTACAGGCCTGCCGGCCCCGGCCACAGGCACAGCGCGCCGAAGGCGATGGCGATGGCGATGAAGGCGCGGATCAGGCGATCGCGCAGCTCGATGAGGTGCGAGACGAAAGGCGCCTCGGTGCCTTCGAGCTCGTCGCGCGGGCTGCCGCCGGCGCCGGCGGTCTTGTTGTCGGGTTCGCTCATCGGTCAGGCCCGGCCGAGCGGCCGCGGCCGGTGCCGGGCCACCCGTGCGGCGCCCGACTGCGCATGCGTGCGTACGCCGTTGCGCTGCTTGTACCACTGCGGCGTGGCGCCGCGCTTCAGGCGCCACTTCTTCTTCGGGTGGCAGTACTGCGGCGGCGGCGCGAGCGATTCGCCGCTGCTGCCGAGGCCGGGCGGCACCTCGCTGCCGCCGCCGGCGCCGGCGTCGAAGTTGGCGGCGGCCGACCAGTCGGTCTCGAAGGCCGAACGGGCCGAGTCGACCTCCTTCTGCACGCCGCTTTGCACGTCGCGCGCGGCCTGCTCGAACTCGGTCTTCATCTTCTTGAGCTCGTCGAGCTCGATGCTGCGGTTGACCTCGGCCTTCACGTCGGCCACGTAGCGCTGGGCCTTGCCCAGCAGGTGGCCCATCGTGCGCGCCACGCGCGGCAGCTTCTCGGGGCCGATGACGATGAGCGCCACGGCGCCGATGAGCGCCAGCTTGTCGAAGCCGAAGTCGATCATGCGCGAAGGGGCGGGGCGAGGCTGGCACGCAGGCGTCGCTGCCGCGGCGGACCGCGGCGCGCCGCGTGCGCGCGGCAGCGCATCAGCTCTTCGTCTTGGCCTCGACGTCGACGGTGTTGCCGTCGGCCTTGCGCGCCTGCGTCGTCACCTGCGGCGGCGCTTCGCCGCTGCCCGGTGCGGCGGTGCCGCCTTCGCCTTCGGAACCCGCCTTCATGCCCGACTTGAAGCCCTTGACGGCGCTGCCGAGGTCTTCGCCGATGTTGCGCAGCTTCTTGGTGCCGAAGATCAGCACGATGACCAACAGCACGATCAGCCAGTGCCAGATGCTTATGCCACCCATGTTCGTTTCTCCACGGAAAGGATCGCGGATTCTAGGGGAGACCCGTAGTCGGACCGCCGCCATGGCACCGGGAAAGCGCGGGCCTCTCGGTGCCCTCGGGCGCCATTGCAGCGCCATTCCAGCGCCATTCCTTACACCTGTGACTCGGCCTTGGCGGCCCGGTTCAGGCTCAGCCGCGCGCCCACGGCCGCGGGCCCCCGAAGACGTGCATGTGCAGGTGATAGACCTCCTGGCCGCCGTCGGGGCCGGTGTTGACGACGGTGCGGAAACCGTTGCTCACACCCAGTTGCTTCATCAGCCGCGGCGCCAGCGAAAGCATCTTGCCGAGCAGCGCGTCGTGCTCGGAGCCGGTGTCGGCCAGCGTGGCGATGTGCTGCTTGGGGATGACGAGCACGTGCACCGGCGCCCACGGGTGGATGTCGTGGAAGACGAGCACGTCGTCGTCCTCGTGCACCTTCTTCGAAGGGATCTGGCCGGCGACGATCTTGCAGAAGATGCAGTCCGGGTCGGGGGTCGTCATGGCGCTTTCGTCTCGCGGTGGCTGGCGGTCGCTGTGGCGTGGAGGTGGCGGTGCGGTGGCGGTGCAGTGGCGGTGCAGTGGCGGTGCAGTGGCGGTGCAGTGGCGCTCGTGGCGGCGTCAGTGCGGCGGCATCGGCATCGGCCGGTTCTCGGCGAATGCCCACCAGCCGCGCAGGAAGCGGTACAGGTACCACAGGCCGATGAGGAACCAGGCCGCGTAGCCGGGGAAGACGAGCAGCACCCACAGCGGCGCACTGACCGCCAGCCACAGGAGCGTGAACCAGAAGCTGCGCGCCTGCCAGCGGAAATGGCTGGCGTAGAACGCGTTCGGGGCGCTGCTGCGCTTGAGCACGTTGAGCACCATCGCCACCACCGAAAGCAGCCCCGCCGAGATCCACGACAGCGTGTGCAGCGCGTACATCACGTGCATCAGCGGGCGCAGCTGCGCTTCGGCTTCGGCGGCGGCTGCGGCGCCGGGGGCGGCGGTGGGGCGCACGGTGGTGCCCGGCACCGGACTCGGCCAGGGGGTGCTCATGGCTTGCTCGCTCCTCGTGCAGCGCCGGCGGGCTGCGCCACGGCGTCGCCTTCGCGTTCGCGCGCCCGGCGCTGCGCCTTTTCGTCCAGCCCCGACAGGCCTTCGCGCCGCGCCAGCTCGGCCAACACGTCGGCCGGACGCGCTTCGAAGTGCGCCAGCGCCACCATCGAGTGGAACCACAGATCGGCCACCTCGGCCACCAGGCGCGCGCGGTCGCCGTCCTTGGCGGCCATGACGACCTCGGTGGCCTCCTCGCCGACCTTCTTCAGGATGGCGTCGGTGCCCTTGGTGAACAGGCGCGCGACATAGCTCTTCTCGGGGTCGCCTCCGGCGGCGGGCCGGCGCGATTCGATGACGGCGGCCAGGCGCGCCAGCGTGTCGTCGCCGCCGCTGGCCGGCGCGGTGCCGGCGACGGGCGCCGCAGGCGCTGCGGCAGGCGCAGCGGGAACGGCGGGAACGGCGGGAACGGCGGGAACCGCGGGAGTGGCGGGAACGGCGGCCTTCATCGCCGGCTCAGCCCTTCTTCGCGCCGTAGATGCGCGCCGGATCCTTCAGCACCGGCTCCGCCGGCCGCCATTGCCGGCCTTGCGCGCCGCCTTCCAGGCGCTGGAAGAAGCAGCTGTGGCGCCCGGTGTGGCAGGCGATCGATGGCTCGCTGGCCGCGTGCCCGAGCTGCGTCACGGTGAGCAGCAGCACGTCTTCGTCGCAGTCGAGCCGGATCTCGTGCACCTTCTGCACGTGGCCCGATTCCTCGCCCTTGTGCCACAGCCGCTGGCGCGAGCGGCTCCAGTACACCGCCTCGCCGCGCGCCACGGTGGCGGCGAGCGCCTCGCGGTTCATCCACGCGACCATCAGCACGTCGCGGCTGCCTTGCTCCTGCGCGATCGCCGGCACCAGGCCCTCGGCGTTCCAGCGTACGGCGTCGAGCCACGGCGCTTCGGCAGCGCCGGCAGCGCCGGCCGGCGCGGCGACGGGGTCCGTGCCGGTGGCAGCGCGAGTGGCGGCTCCAGTGGTAGCGCCAGTGGCAGCGCGAGTGGCGGGTGGGGCCATGCGGCCAGTTTACGGGCTCGCTTCGCCGCTGCCGGGCGTGGGGCCGTGCGTCAGGCCGGCGAACCCGCGCTCGGCGGCGAACCAGGCCAGCACCGGCAGCGTGCCTGGCAAGAGCGGCGCCACCTGCACCGGCAGTGCCTGCCAGGCCATCTGCTGGCCTTCGCGCATCGCGAACTCGCCCGCCCAGGCGAAGACCTTGCAGAAGTGCAGGCGAACGAGCGCATGCGGGTAGTCGAACACCTCGACGTGCCAGCGCTCGCACGCGGTGGCGTCCACCGTGATGCCGAGCTCCTCGTGCAGCTCGCGGGCGAGCGCCTGCTCGACCGTCTCGCCCGGCTCGACCTTGCCGCCGGGGAATTCCCAGTAGCCGGCGTAGACCTTGCCGCCCGGGCGCGAGGTGAGCAGGAAGCGCGCGTCGCGGCCGCGGCCTTCGAGCAGCACGCCGACGGCCACGTCCACCGGCGCGCGCGCGCTGGCCGGCCGCTGCTGCCCGGCGTCGACGACCGTCGCGCCTTCAGCGGCCATGGCGGGCGGCGTAGTCGCGCGCGAACTGCTGCGCCACGCGGCCCGAGCGCGAACCGCGCTCCAGCGCCCACACCAGCGACTCCTTCTGCGCCGCGCCGATCTCGCCCTCGGCCACGCCGAAGGCGCGCAGCCACTGCGCGACGATCGTCAGGTACTCGTCCTGCGTGAACGGGTAGAAGCTGATCCACAGCCCGAAACGCTCGGACAGCGAGATCTTCTCCTCGACCACCTCGCCGGGGTGCACCTCGCCGTCGGGGTGGTGCTTGTAGGTGAGGTTCTCGTCCATGTACTCGGGCAGCAGGTGGCGGCGGTTGCTGGTGGCGTAGATCAGCACGTTGTCGCTGGCCTGTGCAACGCTGCCGTCGAGCACGCTCTTGAGCGCCTTGTAGCCGGGCTCGCCTTCGTCGAAGCTCAGGTCGTCGCAGTAGACGATGAAGCGCTCGGGGCGCGCGGCCACGAGGTCGACGAGGTCGGGCAGGTCGACGAGATCGGCCTTGTCGACCTCGACGACGCGCAGGCCGCGCGGCGCGAACTCGTTCAGGCACGCCTTGATGAGCGAGCTCTTGCCGGTGCCGCGGGCGCCCGACAGCAGCACGTTGTTGGCGCCGCGCCCGGCGACGAACTGCTCGGTGTTGCGAACGAGCCGCTCCTTCTGGCCGTCGATCTCCTTCAGGTCCGCGAGGCGGATCGGCGAACGGTGCCGCACCGCTTCGAGCACGCGCGAGTGGCTGCCGCGGCGGCGCAGGCGGAAGGCGACGGCGTTGCGCCAGTCGGGTTCGGCCGCCTGGGGCGGCAACAGCGGCGACAGGCGCGCCAGCAAGGCATCGGCGCGGGCGATGAGGCCGTGCACGGCTTGCACCAGGGCTTCGCCATTGCCGCCGGCGGAAGCGGTGGCTGCCGCGGCGTGGGTGGGGGTGGCGGGTTCAGCCGCCGGCGCGCGGCGCGGTGGTGTGGCAGTCATGTCGCAGGGCAGTGTAGGGCGCCGACTTCGCGCACGGCGTCGCCGGCGATGGCGAAGAGGCGGTCGCCGGTTGCGGCGCGCACGCCGGCGCTGCCGGTGAACTCGCCGAAGGCAGGCAGCACGCCGAGGGCGGCGCCGAAGTGGAAGCAGGGCACGCGCACACTGCCCGGGCCGCGGCCGGCCAGCACCACGGCCGGGTGCAGGTGACCGGCCAGCACGTAGCGGCCGCTGTCGTCGGCCAGCGGGTGATGACGCAAGGCGAAGGGCCCGAGCGGCCAGGGCTCGTCGACGACCTGCACGTCCCACGCCGGCGGCGGCAGGCCGGCCTTGGCGTCGTGGTTGCCGCGCACCAGCGTCAGATGCACGCCGCCGTGCGCGCGGCGCCATTCGGCCACGGCGGCGAGCGTCGCCGCGCCGCTGGCCTTGGGCGTGGCGATCGCCGCATGCAGCAGGTCGCCGAGCACGACGACATGCCGGGCACCGGTGAGCTCGATCGCCCGTGTCAGCCGCGCCAGGGTGCCCGCGGTGGTGGCTTCGGGTACCGGCACGCCCAGGCGCCGGAACGACTGCGCCTTGCCCAGGTGCACATCGGCCAGCAGCAGCGTGCCGGCGGCCTCGAACCAGGCGGCGCGCTCGGGCAGCAGGCGCAGCGTGGCGCCGGCGATCTCGACTTGAGCCATGGGTCAGGCGTTCGAGAAGGTGTGCGAGAACCGTCGCGAGCGGCCCGCGGTCAGGCCGCGCATCGCAGCCGCACTGCCGCACCGCCGTACGGCGAGAAGCGCAGGCCTCGGATCGGGCCGCGCAGCCGGTTCGCGCGCACCTTCTCGATCAAGGCGCGAGTCGCGCCAGCGCCGGCTCCAGGTGTTCGGTGGGCAGCCGCTTGAAGCCGCTGCGCGCGTAGCGCTGCAGCCGCCCGACGATCAGCGAGGTCAGCGCCGAGGCGATGGCCTGCGCGTCCACCGTCGGCGTGCTCGAGCCGGCGGCCTCGGCGGCGGCGCGCAGGCTGCCGCGCAGCTGCGACTCGACGCGGTCGAAGAACTGGTTCATGCGCGCGTTCAGCCGCTCGTGCTCGAAGACGAGCGCGTCGCCGACCATCACGCGGGTCATGCCCGGGTTCTTCTCGCCGAACTGCAGGATGACGGTGCTGATCTTGCGCGCCTGCGCCGCCGGCGCCGGCTCGCGCTCGACGAGCTGGTTGACGAGCGTGAAGACGCTGGACTCGATGAACTCGATCAGCCCCTCGAACATCTGCGCCTTGCTGGCGAAATGCCGGTACAGCGCCGCTTCGCTGACGTCCAGCCGCGCCGCCAGCGCCGCGGTGGTGATGCGCTCGGCGCCGGGCTGCTCGAGCATCGCCGCCAGCGTCTGCAGGATCTGCAGCCGGCGCTCGCCGGGTTTCGGTCGCTTGCGGCGGGGCGCGGCGGCCGCGCCATCGGCAGGTTCATCGCCGTCGCCGCCGATGTTCGCCTGCGGCACGATGGTGGCGGCCCCGTCTTCTTCTTGCGGCAGCGCGGGCTTGGGCAGGGCAGACATCGGCGAAGGAAGCGCGGGCGTGCGGAAGAGGCGGACGCAACGAAGCAAAGGAAGCAACGAAGGCGAAGAACGCAACGAACTAGGGGGGCGCGAAGATTCTGGCACAGGCGTCTTCGCGCTCAGCGGCAAGGTGGGGGCAGGTAAACACTGACAAACATCGCGTGCGTCAGCGGCGCAACAGTTGTCCCAGCCGGCGGACGCGGCGGTCGACGTAGGCCGGCTTGCCCGCCAGCACGCGCCGGGCGGGCCTGCGCAGCGCGGTCGCCGGCCGCGGCCCGGTCGTGGGCAGGGGCGGCTGGGGCTGCGCCGCCGCAGGCGCCGGGCGCAGCCAGCGCTGCATCCACACCGTGCCCATGCCGATGCGGCGGGCCGACTTCTGGTGTGCGAGCGTGTCTTCCACCAGCACGCACTGCGCGGGCGCCACGCCCAGGCGCGCCGCCACCCAGCGCAGCATGCGCGCGTCGGGCTTGGGCCGAAGCTGCCCGAACATGTGCATGTCCTCGATCGACAGCACGCGCTCGAACAGGTGGCCGATGCCGAGCACGCCGAGCACGCGCGCCGCATAGGCGGCCGGGGCGTTGGTGAGGATGACCTTGCGCCCGGGCAGCCGCGCCAGCGCTGCCAGGTCGGCACGGTGCCCGCGCACGCGCTGCTCCAGGCCCGGAAGCAGGTGCGTGTGGTGCAGGAAATGTGCCGGCTCGACGCCATGGTGGCGCACCAGCCCCAGCAGCGTGGCGCCGTAGCGCAGCCAGTAGCGCCGGCGCAGCGCATCGGACTGCGCCTCGGTCAGCTGCAGGTGCTGCTGGATGTACTGCCCGAAGCTCGCGTGCAGGTGCGGCATCGACGCCGTCCGCGCGTCGTGCAGCGTGTCGTCGAGGTCGAACAGCCAGAGCCGTTGCCGCACGGGAACTTCAATGCGACCGGATCTTGGTGCCGTAGGGCTTGTCGGTCAGCACTTCCAGCAGCAGCACGTGCGGCACGCGGCCGTCGATGATGTGCACGGCGTTGACGCCGCTCTTGGCCGCGTCGAGCGCACCGCTGATCTTGGGCAGCATGCCGCCGCTGATGGTGCCGTCGGCGAACAGCGCGTCGATCTCGCGCGCCGAGAGGTTGGTCAGCAGCTTGCCCGTCTTGTCCAGGACGCCCGGCGTGTTGGTCAGCAGCAGCAGCTTCTCGGCGTTGAGCACGGTGGCCAGCTTGGCCGCCACGAGGTCGGCGTTGATGTTGTAGCTCTCGTTCACCTCGCCGAAGCCGATCGGGCTGATGACGGGGATGAACTGGTCGTCCTGCAGCGCCTTCACCACCGAGGGGTCGATGGTGCTGATCTCGCCGACGTGGCCGATGTCGTGCTCCTTGCTCGGGTCGTCGCGGTCGGGCATGCGCAGCTTGTGGGCGCGGATCAGACCGCCGTCGCGGCCGGTCAGGCCCACCGCCTTGCCGCCGGCAGCGTTGATGAGGCCGACGATCTCCTGCTGCACCTCGCCGGCGAGCACCCATTCGACGACGCCCATCGTCTCGGCGTCGGTGACGCGCATGCCCTGGATGAAGGTGCCCTTCTTGCCCAGGCGCGACAGCGCCTCGTCGATCTGCGGCCCGCCGCCGTGCACGACGATGGGGTTCAGCCCCACCAGCTTCAGCAGCACCACGTCTTCGGCGAAGTCCTGCTTCAGCGCCTCGTCGGTCATGGCGTTGCCGCCGTACTTGATGACGAGCGTCTTGCCGTGGTATTTGCGGATGTACGGCAGCGCCTGGGCCAGGATCTCGGCCTGGTCGCGCGGCGTGATGTGGGCCAGGTCGTGGGTTGCGGCGTTAGGGGCGTCAGGGGTGGCAGGGGCGTCAGGGGTGGCAGGCGCGTTGCGGGCGTTTTCGTCGGGCATGGGCGGCTTTCGAAGGCGGGCTTTGCCGGCCAACCTCTCGGTTGGCATTGCGGGCATTGTAGGAAGCGCCGGCGGGCGACAATGCGCCGGTTCCCATCGTCGCGCAGGCCCGGTGGCTGCGCAGGCAAGGAGAAAGGCAAAGTGGAAGTGACGATCAAGCGACGCATGCTGATGGCTTCGGCCGCCGCAGCCCTGGCATTGACGGCGGTGGCCGTGCGCGCGCAAGGCGCCGGGCAGGCCAGCGGCGAAGTGACCAAGATCGACAAGGCCGGCAGCCGCATCGAGCTGAAGCACGGCGAGATCAAGGCGCTGGACATGCCGCCGATGCGCATGGTCTGGCGCGTGCGCGACGCCAAGATGCTCGACGGGCTGGCCGTCGGCGACAAGGTGCGCTTCACCGGCGAAAAGATCGGCGGCCAGTACACCGTGACGGCCATCGCCAAGGCCTCCTGAGGGCCGCCGCGCCCAAGGTTCGCCGATGAGCGTGAGCGCGGCGCGCCCGCACGACCTCAGCGGCGCCGCGCATTCGCACGGCTTCGCCGATCCCGGCCGTGCCGGCCGCGGCCGCGCGATGGGCGCGGTGACGCTGCTGACGCTGGCCACGATGGCCGCGGAGTTGCTGGCCGGCTGGTGGAGCGGCTCGCTGGCGCTGACGGCCGACGGCTGGCACATGGGCACGCACGCGCTGGCCATCGGCGGCGCGTGGCTGGCCTACCGCCTGGCTGCGCGAGTGGAAGCGCATGCCGCAGCGGGCCATGCCGCCGGCGCGCGCTACACGTTCGGCGGCTGGAAGATCGAGGTGCTCGCGGCCTACACCAGCGGCCTGGCGCTGCTGGTGGTGGCGCTGTGGCTGGTCGTCGACAGCGTGGCGAGGCTCGTGAACCCGGTGCCGGTGGCCTTCGCGCCGGCGCTGGCCGTGGCCTGCGTGGGCCTGGCCGTCAACCTGGCCAGCGCGGCGATGCTGATGCGCGGGCACCGGCGCGGCAGCGCGGCCGGCGCCTCGGCGAGCCGCGGCGCCGCCGAGCACGGCCACCTCCACTCCGCGCGACCGCGCGGCGACGCCGAGGGCGACGCTCATCCGCACCACCACGGCCATGCGCACGACCAAGAACGGGGTCACGCGCACGATCACGCGCCGGACCACGCGCACGACCACGCGCGCGGCCACGCGCACGATCACGCACATGGCCACGGCCACGGCCACGACCACAATTTCAATGCCGCATACCTGCACGTGCTGGCCGATGCGCTGACCTCGGTGCTGGCGATCGCGGCGCTCGGCGGCGGCGTGCTGTTCGGCTGGCTGTGGCTCGACCCGGCGGTGGCGCTGGTGGGCGCGCTGGTCATCGTGCAGTGGTCGCGCGGCGTGCTCGGCGGCAGCGCGCGTGCCCTCGTCGACGCCACCGCCGACCCGAAGCTCGCCGCGCGCATCCGCGAGGCGATCGAAAGCGACGGCGACGCCACCGTCGCCGACCTGCACGTCTGGCAGGTGGGCGGGCGCGCCTGGTGCGCGGCGCTGGCCGTGGTGGCCGACGATCCGCGGCCGCCGGCGCACTACCGGCAGCAGCTGGCACGCATCGGCGCGCTCAGGCACGTGACGGTGGAAGTGCACCGCTGTCCGGGATGCGACGCCGCGCCGCCGGCCGCCGCGGCATCATCGAAACCCGCCTGAGGCGCCGCAGCGGCCGTGCCGGGCGCGACCCGACAAGAAGGATGCCCTCGATGAACACCGCAACCACGGCCACGCTCGTCAACCACCAGGTCCGCCTCGCCGCGCGCCCGCGCGGCCTGCCCGCGGCCGGCGACTGGCAGTTCACCGAGGAGCCGGTGGGCGAGGCGCCCGAAGGCGGCCTGCTGGTGAAGGTGCTGGCGCTGTCGCTCGACCCGGCGATGCGCGGCTGGATGAACGAAGGCCGCAGCTACATCGCGCCGGTGGGCATCGGCGAAGTGATGCGCGCCGGCGGCGTCGGTGTCGTCGTCGCTTCGAACGACGCCGCCTTCGCGGTCGGCGACAAGGTCAGCGGCACGCCCGGCGTGCAGGAGTACTGGCGAGTCGACGCCGCTCAGGTGAAGCGCTCCGGCCTGGCGCGCATCGACACCCGCCTGGGCAGCCTCACGCAGTGGCTCAACGTGCTCGGCATGCCCGGCATGACGGCGTACTTCGGCTTGATGGAGGTGGGCCAGCCCAAGCCCGGCGAGACGCTGCTCGTCTCGGGCGCCGCCGGTGCGGTGGGCCAGACGGTGGGCCAGCTCGCGCGCATCAAGGGCCTGCGCGCGGTGGGCATCGCCGGCGGGCCGGCCAAGTGCGAGTGGGTGGTCAACGAGCTCGGCTTCGATGCCTGCATCGACTACAAGCAGCCGGCGCCGGCGGGGGTCGAGCGCTGGGACGCGGTGCGCGAGGGCCTGAAGAAGCATTGCGGCAACGGCGTCGACATCTACTTCGACAACGTCGGCGGCGACATCCTCGACGCGGCGCTGGCGCGCCTGAACCGCAAGGCGCGCGTGGTGATCTGCGGCGCCATCAGCCAGTACAACGCCACCGGCGCGACGCCGGGGCCGAAGAACTACCTGTCGCTGCTGGTCAACCGCGCCCGCATGGAAGGCATGGTGGTGTTCGACTATGCCGACCGCTATCCGCAGGCGGTGGCCGAACTGGCCGGCTACCTGAAGGACGGCCGCCTGAAGAGCCGCGAAGACGTTGTGCAAGGCACGGTGCGCGACTTCCCCGCCACGCTGCTGAAGCTCTTCAGCGGCGGGAACTTCGGCAAGCTGGTGCTGGAGATCGCGCGCGAGTAGGCCGGCGCGCGCGCCAGCGACCCTCCCGGCACCGGCGGCGCAAGGGCAGCGCCGCCGGCAGGCGGCGCGAATTCGCTCCCCACGCAATGAGCCGCGGCGCAGCCGCCGGCTCCATTGCGCCAGCGCGCCTAGAAGTGAATACCGCGCATCAGCTGCTGCATCGCCACCGCCTCCGCACTGAGCTGCGGCTTCGCCGCACCGGCCTTGTCGCCCTTGGCCGCCGACGAATCGGGGAACATGCGGAAGCTCGTGTTCATGACGATCTGCGCCACGCGCGGCACGGTGGCATGCAGCAGCTCGCCGAACATGCCCAGGCGCGTGGCGATGCGCACCGGCTTGTCGATGCACGCCTGCGCCACCATGTCGGCGGCCTCCTCGGGGCTCAGCGTGGGCACGTTGTTGTAGATCTTCGTCGGCGCGATCATCGGCGTGCGCACCAGCGGCATGTTGATCGTCGTGAAGGTGATGCCCTGGTCGGCGAACTCGCTGGAGGCACAGCGCGTCCACGCGTCCAGCGCCGCCTTGCTGGCGACGTAGGCGGAAAAGCGCGGCGCGTTGGTCAGCACGCCGATCGAGCTGATGTTGACGACGTGGCCCTTCTTGCGCGCCACCATCGCCGGCAGCAGGCCCATCGTGATGCGCAGGCAGCCGAAGTAGTTCAGCTGCATCGTGCGCTCGTAGTCGTGGAAGCGGTCGTAGCTGCTCTCGATGGCGCGGCGGATCGAGCGGCCGGCGTTGTTGACGAGGAAGTCAACGCCGCCGTGCTTTTCCAGCAGCAGCGCCACGAAGCGGTCGACGTCGGCCATCTCGGCCAGGTCGACCGGGTAGGCGATGAAGGCGTGCCCCTTGGCCTTCGCCTCGGCGCAGGCCTCGTCGAGCTTGTCGGGGTCGCGGCCGCAGATGATCGTCGTCGCGCCGGCCTCGGCGAACTTGTGCGCGGTGGCCAGGCCGATGCCCGAGCTGCCGCCGGTGACGAGCACCACCTTGCCGGCGACCTGGCCGCGCAGCGAGCGGTCGATGAACAGCGCCGGGTCGAGGTGCCGCTCCCAGTAGTCCCACAGCCGCCAGGCGTAGTCGTGCAGGTCGGGGCACTCGATGCCGCTGCCTTCGAGCACCGCGTCGAGCGCGCGCCGGTCGTAGCGCGTGGGCCAGTTGAGGAAGGTGAAGATGTCCTCGGGCAGCCCGAGGTCCTTCATCACCGCACGCCGGATGCGGCGCACCGGCGCCAGCGCCATCATCCCCTTCTTCACGCTCTTGGGGATGAAGCCCAGCAGCGCCGCGTTGACGAAGAGGTTCATCTTCGGCGCGTGCGCGGCACGGCTGAAGATGTCGAGCACGTCGCCGACGCGGTAGCCCTTGGGGTCGACGAGGTGGAACGCCTTGCCGGCGATGGCGTTCCTGTTGTGCAGGTGGCTGATGTGGTCGATGCAGGCGACCACGAAGTCCACCGGCACGATGTTGATGCGCCCGCCTTCGAGGCCGACGCTGGGCAGCCACGGCGGCAGGAACTGCCGCATGCGCTGGATGAGCTTGAAGAAGTAGTACGGGCCGTCGATCTTGTCCATCTCGCCGGTGCTGCTGTCGCCGACGACGAAGGCCGGGCGGTACACCGTCCACGGCACCTTGGACTCGGTGCGGACGATCTTCTCGCTCTCGTGCTTGGTGCTGAAGTACGGGTGCTCGAGGTTCTCGGCCTCGTCGAACATGTCCTCGCGGAAGACGCCCTCGTACAGGCCCGCGGCGGCGATGCTGCTGACGTGGTGCAGGTGCTTCGCGTCGACCGCCTTGGCGAACTCGACCAGGTTGCGCGTGCCTTCGATGTTCACGCGCACCTGGCTTTCCTCGTCGGCCGAGAGGTCGTAGACGGCAGCGAGGTGGAAGACGGCGTCGATGTTCCCCTTCATCGCCTTCAGCGCGTCGGCGGAGACGCCGAGCTTCTTGGCCGTCAGGTCGCCGGTGACGGGGATGGCGCGTGCCTTGGTGGTGCCCCAGAACGCGAGCAGATCGCCGACCTTGCCCTCGCTGCCGGCGCGCACCAGGAACGACACCGTCGTGCCGCGCCGCGCCAGCAGCGCCTTGACGAGCCGCCGGCCGATGAAGCCGGTGGCGCCGGTGACGAAGTAGTGCATCGCTTGTCTCCTCAAGGCTCGCGTGTCGTTGCCTGCCGCCGCGCTTGCAGCGGTCCTCGCCGGGCAAGGATAGAGCGCCCTCACTAGAGATTCGGGCTGCGCGCACCGCGGGGGAACCCTATATTCGCTCGCGCTTTCCGTGCCAGCGGCGGGAGGCGAACCACCACCACCCACGAGACATACGAGAGGACACGCACGCCATGGTCAAGAAGATCAGCAAGGGTTCCGCGGGCAGCGGCAAGGGCAGCGCCAGGAGCGCCGGCGCCGACTTCGCCGCCGGCCTGAACACGAGCAAGCTGGCCGCTTCGGTGAAGGACTCGGCGCAGCAGATCTGGCTGGCGGGCATGGGCGCCTTCGCCAAGGCGCAGGAAGAAGGCGGCAAGGTCTTCGACGCGCTGGTCAAGGAAGGCGTGAGCCTGCAGAAGAAGACACAGGGCATGGCCGAGGACAAGATCGCCGAAGTCACCGGCAAGATGAGCGCGATGGCCGACACCGTCACCAGCAAGGCGGGGCAGAACTGGGACAAGCTCGAGTCGATCTTCGAGCAGCGCACCGCCAAGGCGATGAGCAAGCTCGGCGTTCCCACCGCCAAGGACGTGGCGGCGCTGAACAAGCGCGTCGACGAACTGGCTGCCGCGGTGGCCCGGCTCGGCGGCAGCAAGGCGGCCAAGGTCGCCAAGGCCCCGGCAGCCCCTGCGGCCAAGCGCGCGCGCAAGACCGCCGCCGCGGCCTGAAGGCGGCGCCGCGCAGTGGCGGCGCTCGGCGCGCCTGGGGGGAGGGAACGCCTCAAGCGCCAGCGCGGCGGCGCCGATAAGCAGGGCAGAGGACAACGGGCCGGCTTTTTCGCCGGCCTCTCACGCCGCCGCCTGCCCCGCCATGTCCGCCCGCCCCGCCATCGCTTTCGCCGCCGATGCTGTCGTCGACCGCCGCCGCTCAGCGGCTGCCGCCGGCGCAGCGCTGCCGCCGCCGGCGAACCAGGGCGCGTCGGGCGACCTGCTGCGCGGGCGGCTGATGCAGCGCTCGCTGCAGGCGCTGCTGGACCGCGTGCAGGGCTCGCGCGCTGCGCTGCCGCACCTGGCGGCCCTGGAGGTGGCGCTCATCGAGCACGGCGCCGCCGCGGTGCCGGCGATCTCGCCCAAGGGCCTCACGAAGATCCACCAGCAGTTGCGCATCCTGCCGCTGGAAGCCGGCGACGGACCGATCCAGGACCTGCTGGCGCTCGTGCACCGCTCGCTGCGCCAGCAGGCGCGCGAGCAGCAGACGCACCAGCTCTCGCCGCACGACCCGCAGAGCACGGTCGTCATCAGCGAAGGCAGCGAGAGCGACTTCATGAACGCGCTGGCCGAAGCCCGGTCCGGCGGCGGCCACTGACACTGTCGAGCCGGCAGCGGCCGCCCAGGCCGCCGTCTCAGCCGAGGTAGCGCGCCTCCAGGTGGGCGCGGAAGTGCGCCGGGTTCAGCGCCTCGCCGCTGGCGCGCCGGGCCAGCTCGTCGGTGCTCCAGCGGCTGCCCTGGCTCCAGATGTTCTCGCCCAGCCAGTCGAAGACGACCGCGAAGTCGCCGCGGCCGATGCGCGCGTCGAGGTCGGGCACGGCGCGGCGCATCGCCGCGAACCACTGCGCCGCGTACATCGCGCCCAGCGAGTAGCACGGGAAGTAGCCGAACAGGGCCTCGGGCCAGTGCACGTCCTGCAGCGGGCCGTCGGCGAGGTTGCCGCGCGTGTCCAGGCCGAGCAGCTCCATCATCTTCGCGTCCCACAGCGCCGGCACGTCCTCGGCTTCGATGTCGCCCTCGATCAGCGGCCGCTCGATCTCGTAGCGCAGGATCACGTGCGCCGGGTAGGTCGCCTCGTCGGCGTCGACGCGGATGAGCCCGGGCTTCACGCGCGTCAGCAGCCGGTGCAGGTTGCCCGCTTCGTAGGCCGGGTGCGGCCCGAACGCGGCGGCCACCAGCGGCGCCAGGTGGGCGACGAAGCCCGGGTGCGCGCCGAGCTGCATCTCGAAGCTCAGGCTCTGGCTCTCGTGCAGCGCCATCGAGCGCGCGTTGGCCAGCGGTTGCCCCAGCCACTGCCGCGGCAGGTTCTGCTCGTAGCGGCCGTGCCCGGTCTCGTGCACCGTGCCCATCAGACTGCCGAGGAACTCGTCGGCGCGAAAGCGCGTCGTCATGCGCACGTCCTCGGGCACGCCGCCGCAGAACGGGTGCGCGCTCACGTCCAGCCGGCCGGCCTCGAAGTCGAAGCCGAGCAGCCGCATCGCCTGCTCGCACAGCGCGCGCTGCTGGTCGACCGGGAACGGCCCCACCGGCTGCACCACCGCCTCGCGGCCCTGGCGCGCCATGACGCGCTGCACGAGGTCGGGCAGCCATTGCCGCACGTCGCCGAAGATGGCGTCCAGGCGCGCGCTCGTCATGCCCGGCTCGAAGCGGTCCATCAGCGCGTCGTACTTCGTGAGGCCGGTCTCGGCGGCAAGCAGCGCCGCCTCTTCGCGCGCCAGCGCCAGCACGTCGCGGAAGTTGCCGAGGAAGCCGGCCCAGTCGTTGCGCGGCCGCTGCGTGCGCCAGGCGTGCTCGCAGCGGCTGGCGGCGAGTTGCTGGCGCTGCACCAGCGACTCGGGCAGCGCATTGGCCTGCCGCCATTCGCGTCGCATCTCGCGCAGGTTGGCGCGCTCGGCGTCGGCCAGCGGCTCTTGCTCGGCGCGCTCGAGCTGTTGCGGCAGCTTCGGGTCGGTGCGCATGCGGTGCAGCAGCGCGGCCATCTCGGCCATGGCCGCGGCGCGCGCTTCCACACCCTTGGGCGGCATGTTGGCCGCCTGGTCCCAGCCGGCGATGGACTGCAGATGCGCGAGGCGGTGCAGGCGCGACCAGGTCGCGGTCAGTTCGTCGTAGGCGGGCGTGCTCAAGGGGATGACCCGGGCGGGAAGCGAAGCGGCGATTCTCGTTCGCCGGGCGCGCCGCGCGCTACCTGCAAGGGCTTGCAGGGGGGATGGCGGCGCGCCTTCAGAGCGACAGCGCACCCGGCGCGGCCCAGTAGAGCCCGCCGACGTAGACCAGGTAGCGCAGGAACTTGCCGATCGCCATGTAGGCCACGCAAGGCCAGAACGGCAGCCGCAGCCAGCCGGCCACGGCGCACAGCGGGTCGCCGACGAACGGCAGCCACGCCAGCAGGCACGCCGGCGGCCCGAAGCGCTGCAGCCAGGCCAGCGCGCGCGCGTCGTGCTTCTTCCCGGGCACCTTCACGTTCTCGGCCTTGTGCGCCAGCTTCTCATAGGCGCGCTCGGCGCCGTAGCCCATCCAGTAGTCGATCGCGCCGCCGGTGGTGTTGCCGGCGGTGGCCACCAGCAGCGCCGGCCAGAACAACTCGGGGTCGAGCTTGACGAGGCCATAAACGGCGGGGACGCTGGCCATCGGCAGCAGCGTGGCCGAGACGAGCGAGACGACGAACACCGTCACGAGCCCGTACTGGGGCAACGCGAGCGCCTCGAGCAGCGAATGCAGCCATGCGTCCATCGCGGCCGATTATCGGCAGCGCCCGCCGCAGCCCTGGCGCCGCGGCGGCGCAGCCCCTGCACGGGCCCGGGCCTGGCGCAGCGGCACGACGCGCCGCGGCGCCCCGGCGCGCCTCGCTATACTCGCGCCTCTTTTTTCGGCACCAGGCAGTCCCTCGGCAACGACCGGCGGGCGCCGGTTGGGCGGTGTCTCTGTCGCAGTCCAGGACGCGGCACGCGGGCGCAGCGAGCGTCGCGCACCGTGCCGTACCGCACCACGAGCCCGATGCGCCTCGGTCCCTTCACGCTGCCCAACGCGTTCTTCGTGGCCCCGATGGCGGGCGTCACCGACCGCCCGTTCCGCATGCTGTGCCGCCGGCTCGGCGCCGGGCACGCGGTGAGCGAGATGGTCACCAGCAAGCGCGAGCTGTGGGCGACGCTGAAGACCTCGCGCCGGGCCGACCACGCCGGCGAACCCGGTCCGGTGGCGGTGCAGATCGCCGGCGTCGACGCCGCCGAGATGGCCGACGCGGCGCGCTACAACATCGAACGCGGCGCCCAGATCATCGACATCAACATGGGCTGCCCGGCCAAGAAGGTGTGCAACCGCTGGGCCGGCTCGGCGCTGATGCGCGACGAGCCGCTGGCCGTGCGCATCGTCGAGGCGGTGGTCGCGGCGTGTGCGCCGCGCGGCGTGCCGGTGACGCTGAAGATGCGCACCGGTTGGAGCGCCGCCAGCCCCGGGGGCCGCAATGCGCTGGCGCTGGCGCGCGCCGCCGAAGCGGCCGGCGTGGCGATGGTCACCGTGCACGGGCGCACGCGCGAGATGGGCTACGGCGGCAGCGCCGAGCACGAGACGGTGGCCGCGGTGAAGGCGGCGCTGGCGATCCCCGTGGTCGCCAACGGCGACATCGATTCGCCCGCGCGGGCGCTGGCGGTGCTGCGCGCCACCGGCGTCGACGCAGTGATGATCGGCCGCGCCGCGCTCGGCCGGCCCTGGATCTTCCGCGACACGCTGCATCTGCAGGCGCACGGCGTGCTGCCGCCACCGCCGGCCACGCGCGAGGTGCAGCGCTGGCTGGTGGAACACCTGCACGACCACTATGCGCTGTATGGCGAACACACCGGCGTTCGCAGCGCGCGCAAGCACATCGGCTGGGCGGTGCAGTCGCTGCCCGGCGGCGAGGCCTTCCGGCGCGCGATGAACGAAATCGACGGCTGCACCGCGCAGCTCGCTGCCGTCGAAGGCTTCTTCGAGGAGCTGGCGGCGCGGCACCCGTTGTTGCCCGCCGCGGCTGCCCCGGCCGCAGCGGCCGCAGCGGCCAACGACGATGACGGCGAGGGCAGCCGCGCCGAACGAGCCGACGGCGCCGACAGCGCCGACGGCCGCGAGCGCCGCTGGCCGCGGGCCGCGTAGCGCAGCCCCGGCGCCAGCCACGCACCAAGACACGGATGGAGGAAGCCAGCCATGACGCGCAAAGAGATCGACGACGCCGTGCGCACCAGCGTCGAGGCCTACCTGAGCGACCTGCGCGGTGCCGAGCCCGGCCGGCTGCACGACCTGTTCATGGCCGCCGCCGAGCGGCCGCTGCTGGACGTGGTGCTGCGCCACGCCGAGGGCAACCAGAGCCGTGCCGCCGACTGGCTGGGCATCAACCGCAACACGCTGCGGCGCAAGCTGCACGACCACCGTCTCGTCAAGGACAAGTAGGCCGCAAGGGGTAGATTCGGCATCGCCCGAAGGCATCCAGCGAGCCGCCACCGTGTCCCTCCACCCCCGCACCGCCCTCCTTTCGGTCTCCGACAAGACCGGCATCGTCGACCTCGCGCGCGCGTTGCACGCCGCCGGCGTGAAGCTCGTGTCCACCGGCGGCACGGCGCGCTCGCTCACCGACGCCGGGCTGCCCGTCACCGAAGTGGCCGAGCTGACCGGCTTCCCCGAGATGCTCGACGGCCGCGTCAAGACGCTGCACCCGCGCGTGCACGCCGGCCTGCTGGCCCGCCGCGACCTGCCCGAGCACGTGGCGGCGCTGGCCGAGCACGGCATCGCGCCGATCGACCTGCTGGTGGTGAACCTGTACCCGTTTGCCCGCGCCACGGCGCGCGCGGGCTGCACGCTCGACGAGGCGATCGAGAACATCGACATCGGCGGCCCGGCGATGCTGCGCGCCGCGGCGAAGAACTGGGCCCACGTGGCCGTGCTGGTCGACCCCGCCGACTACGCGCCGGTGCTGGCCGAGATCACGGCGCAGGGCTCGCCGGCGGCCGGCATTGCCCGCGCCACGCGTTTTCGCCTGGCGCAGAAGGTGTTCGCGCACACCGCGGCCTACGACGGCATGGTCGCCAACTACCTCACCGCGCTCGTCCCCGGCGCCGAGGACCACGCCGACGCCGTGCCGGCGCGCGCGCCGTTCCCGGCGGTGCTGTCGCTGCAGCTGGCCAAGGTGCAGGACATGCGCTACGGCGAGAACCCGCACCAGGCCGCGGCCTTCTACCGCGACGCGATGCCCGCCGCGCCGGCCGGTGCTGCGCTGCTGGCCGGCTGGGTGCAGCGGCAAGGCAAGGCGCTCAGCTACAACAACATCGCCGACGCCGACGCCGCCTGGGAATGCGTGAAGACGTTCGCCGAGGCGCCCGCCTGCGTCATCGTCAAGCATGCCAACCCCTGCGGCGTGGCCACCGCCGGCACCCTGGCCGAGGCCTACGCGAAGGCGTGGAAGACCGATCCCACCTCGGCCTTCGGCGGCATCGTCGCCTTCAACCGCGTCGTCGACGCCGCCACCGCCGAGGCGATGCAGGCGACCAGGCAGTTCGTCGAGGTGCTCGTCGCGCCGGGTTATTCGCCCGAGGCGCTGGCCTTCTTCGGCAGCAAGACCAACCTGCGCCTGCTGGAAGTGCCGTTGCCGGCGTCAGCGGCCGGGCCCGGGGTTGCCGCGGCGGGCAACACCTTCGACTACAAGCGCGTCGGCGGCGGCCTGCTCGTGCAGGGCGCCGATGCGAAGAACGTCGCCGCCACCGAGTTGCGCGTGGTGACGAAGCTGGCGCCCACGGCGGCGCAGCTGGCCGACCTGCTGTTCGTGTGGAAGGTGGCCAAGTTCGTCAAGAGCAACGCCATCGTCTACGCCGCCGGCGGCATGACGCTGGGCATCGGCGCCGGGCAGATGAGCCGCGTCGACAGCGCCCGCATCGCCTCGATCAAGGCGGCCGCCGCCGGGCTCTCGCTCGCCGGCTCGGCCGTGGCCAGCGACGCCTTCTTTCCGTTCCGCGACGGCCTCGATGTGGTGGTCGACAACGGCGCCGCCTGCGTCATCCAGCCCGGCGGCAGCGTGCGCGACGATGAAGTCATCGCCGCCGCCGACGAGCGCGGCGTGGCGATGGTGTTCACGGGGACGCGGCACTTCCGGCACTGAGCCGCTGCGCCGTTTCGGCACGGCGCCCTCCGGGCGCAGCGCCCTCAGCGCAGCACCAGCCGCAGCACCGGCCCCACCCGTTCGCGCTCGACGTCCTCGGCGTGGAACGGCAGCCGCGGCCAGGCCTTGCGCGAGTACAGGCGCAGCTGGTCGGCGGCATGCGGCGAGGCCGGGTCGGTGCTCTGCCCATAGGTCAGCAGTGCCTCGGCGACCGGGCCGCGCGCGTCGAAGGTCACCGTCTGCACGTAGCTGGTGCCGAAGTCGATGCGAATGCCCTTCGGGCCGATGCCCGCGCTGCCGTTGTCGCCGAGGTAGTTGAGCACGCCTTCCCAGCTCTCGCCGCCGTGCAGCGCGATCGGCTCGTCGGTGATGGCCGGGTGCTGCACCTGCGCCAGCGGCGCGTCGAGCGCGAAGCCGCTGTCCTTGACCTTCTTCACCGCCGCGTCGAGCGCCTGCCACAGCCGGGCGGCCGTCGCGCTGTCGGCGAAGTTCAGGCCCGCCGGCGTGTCGACGACGCGCGTGCGGTCGAACGGCACGCGCCACAGGCGCGGCACCTGCAACGCGTTGCGCCAGAACTCGCGGAACAGGTGCGCGCCGCGCGAGGCGAGGTCGCTCTTGCGGTCCCACTGGCGCAGCACGGCGCAGCCCTCGCGTGACTCGGGGGTCGGCGCACCGGGCGCACCGGGCGCACCGGGCGCGCCGGCGGCCGCCGGCGAGCCCGTGCAGGCGGCCAGCAGGTCGGGCAGCACCAGCTCGGCAGCGAAGTTGCGGTTGGCGAAGAGCTGGTGCTGGATGCGTTGCAGCGTCACCGGCCCGCCGGCGGCCAGCTCGGGCACCTGCTGCAGCCCGGCACGCGTGCGCATCTGGCGGATCACGCCGTCGCCCACCAGCGGCGCGATGCCCTCGAAGCGCAGCTGCGGATGCGTGTAGGCGAAGCTGTCGTTGCTGTTGTGCACCCAGTCGCTGCGCACGGCCAGCGGCATGCGCTCGATCGGCACCAGCCCCGGCGCCGGCGAGGCCGGGTCGCGCCGCCAGTTGCACTCGCTGCGGCTGCCGTCGAGCACGACCAGGCCGGCGCCGGCGCGCAGCTTGAGCGCCCCTTCGCTGGGCGCGCAGCGTTGCAGCGTCGCGCCGTCGACGTCGGGCACCGCGCTCACGTCGGCGTACAGGGCGTTGCCGCCGCGGTCGGCGGCCAGCGTGTTGACCCACGCCGTGCCCAGCATCGCCAGACCGCGCTTCAGGTCGTGCACGCTGGCCGCGCGCGCGAAGGCGAGGTAGGTGTCGGTGAAGCGCGCGTTGCCGGCGTTGGCGTCCTGCAGCGCGTAGGCCCGCTCGGCGGTCCACGCGAGGCCGGCCTGCGGCAGCACCACCACCGGGCCGAAGCGCGTGTGCCACACCGTGTGCGTCCTGCGCCCGCCGCCGCCGGTGTCGATGGCCACTTCACGCGCCTGCATCTTCTCGGGCTGGCCGTCGATGACGTAGCTCGTCGGGTCGCCGGCAGCCAGCCTCAGTTCGTGCAGCGTGAAACGGCGCCCGGTGGAGACGGTGTGGCTCCAGGCCACGTCCTTGTTGAAGCCGATGGCAACGAAGGGCGAAGTGCCGATCGCCGCGCCCATCACGTCGAGCTGCCCGGGCACCGTCAGGTGCACCTGCCAGAAGCGGTTCACGCCCGTCCACGGGAAGTGCGGGTTGCCCAGCAGCATGCCGCTGGCGGTGCGCGTGCTGTCGCGGCCGAAAGCCCAGGCGTTGGAGCCGTCAGGGGGGTCGATGACGCCGGCCTCGCGCATCGCCTGGGCGGCGGCGGCCACGTCGATCGTCGCCGGCCGGGCGGCCTCGTTCTTCGGAGAGGCGGCAGCTGCGTTGCGCGGCGGTGCCGCGGCGACCAGCGCGTCGGCCAGCGCACCGATGCCGGCCTGCACCGCCGACAGCTCGGTGATGCGCAGGTACTCGGCCGCGGTCATCGGCTTCAACCACGCGGCGCCCTGGCACGCGGCGGGCAGGCGGCGCTCGTGGTCGGCGAGGAAGCGGTTGTAGCCGGCGACGTAGCCGCGCGCCAGCGCCTGCGACTCGGCGCTCTGTGCCGCTGCGGCCTTGGTCAGTGCCGCGTCGTCCATGTGCGCGGCGATGAACAAGTCGATCGTCTCGTTGGGCAGCGTGCGCCGGCCGAGCGTGCCGCCGGTGGCTGCGCCGAAGAAGCGTGAACGCTCGCCGCGCACGGTGACCAGGTGCTCGGCCGTCAGGCACACGTTGTCCTGCGCGTACGCATAGGCCATGCCGTAGCCGAGCGCTTCGAGATCGGGCGCGGTGATGTGCGCCACGCCGTTGGCCGTGCGGCGGACGGTGGCGGCGCGCGCCTTGGCGTCGGCCGCAGCGGCGGCCGCGGCGGCCACCTCGGCGGCGGTGGGCGGCGCCGCGTGGCGCCCGGCCCGGCCGCTGCGTTGCGACCCCTCTGCCGGTGCCTCGCGCGGCCCGCCGGCGCAGGAAGCCAGCAGCGCCGCCGCCGCCGCTGCGGCGACGGCGGCCGCAGCGAAGCGCGGTGTCGAGTGCCGCCGCCGTGCCGCGGCGGCTGCGCGCCCCGTCGCACCGCTCATCGCTTCTCGCCCTTGTCGCGCGGCAGGCGCCCCATCAGATAGAACTCGTCGTTGGGCTTCATGCCGAAGGCGTTGGCCAGGCGGTTGCTCATGCCGAAGAAGGCGGTGATGGCGGCGATGTCCCAGGCGTCCTCGTCGCTGAAGCCGTGCTCGCGCAGGGCGGCGAAGTCGGCCTCGCCCAGTTCGTCCGAGCGCAGGCACACCTTCATCGCGAACTCGAGCATCGCGCGCTGGCGCGCCGGGATGTCGGCCTTGCGCCAGTTGACGGCCACCTGGTCGGCCACCAGCGGCTTCTTCTCGTAGATGCGCAGGATCGCGCCGTGCGCGACGACGCAGTACAGGCAGCTGTTCGCCGCCGACGTGGCGACGACGATCATCTCGCGGTCGCCTTTGCTCAGGCCGCCGCCTTCCTTGAGCATCAGCGCGTCGTGGTAGGCGACGAAGGCGCGCCATTCGGCCGGGCGGTGCGCGAGCGCGAGGAAGACGTTGGGCACGAAGCCGGTCTTGCCCTGCACCTCGAGGATGCGCGCGCGGATGTCCTCGGGCACGTCGGCGATGGCCGGCACGGGGTAGCGGGAGGGCGATGTGGTCATTCCGTGAACCTCTCTTCAGTTATCTGGTCCGGGTTGCGTGGTTGTTGCAGCTTGCACCAGGTCAGCCACCGCGCGCGACGGCCCCCCGGCCGCGCGCCCGAAGGGCACCGATCAGCCCGACCTGAACTGCATCGCATGCAGCCGCGCATAGAGCCCGCCGCGAGCCAGCAGCGCCGCGTGCGTGCCCTGCTCGGCGATGCGGCCGCCTTCGAGCGCGACGACGCGGTCGGCGTGCTCGATCGTCGACAGGCGGTGCGCGATCACCAGCGTCGTGCGCCCGCTCATCAGGCGCTCCAGCGCCGCCTGCACCGCGCGCTCGGATTCGCTGTCCAGCGCCGAGGTCGCCTCGTCGAGGATCAGCACCGGAGCGTCCTTGTACAGCGCCCGCGCGATCGCCAGCCGCTGCCGCTGCCCGCCCGAAAGCTCGCTGCCGTTGTGGCCGATCACCGTGTCCAGGCCCTGCGGCAGCGCGTCGGCGAACTCCAGCAGCGCCGCCGCGGCGAGCGCCTCGCGCACGCGCTGCCGGCTGCCGTCGTCGGCCGTGTCGCCCAGCGACACGTTGGCCGCGATGGTGTCGTTGAAGAGCACCACGTCCTGGCTGACGAAGGCGAACTGGCGGCGCAGCGCCGCGATGTCCCATTCGCCCAGCGGCACGCCGTCCAGGCGGATGCGGCCGGCCGTCGGCTCGAGAAATCGCGGCAGCAGGTTCACGAGCGTCGTCTTGCCGGCGCCCGAAGGGCCCACCAGCGCCACCGTCTCGCCGGGCAGCACGTGCAGCGACACGCCGTCCAGCGCCGGGGCGCCTTCGTCGTTGTAGCGCAGCGCGACGGCGTCGAAGTGGATCTCGCCGCCGGCGCGGGCGCGGGCCGCGCTCACGCCTTGCGCGGCGGCCGCCGGCCGGTGGCCGCCGCCGGTCTCGGCCGGCGTCGTCTCCGCCAGGTCCATGCCGCGCTCGACGGCCGCCAGCCCGCGCGTGATCGGCGCCATGACGTCGGACAGGTGCTTCAGCGGCGCCACCAGCATCAGCATCGCGCTGATGAAGGCGACGAAGCCGCCCACCGTGGCGCCGCCGGTGCCGCTTTGCCACAGCGCCAGCGCGATCACCGCCGACAACGACACCGCGGCCAGCATCTGCGTCACCGGCGTCGTCGCGGCGCCGGCCACGGCCACCTTCATCAGCAGCCGGCGCAGCGCGTCGGCGCGGCCGAAGAAGCGCCGCGCCTGCGCCGATTCGGCCCCCTGCAGGCGCACGATGCGCCAGGCGAGCACGTTCTCCTCCACCACGTAGGCCAGCTCGTCGGTGGCGCGCTGGCTCTCGACGGTGAGGCGGTGCAGGCGCGAGCCGAGCTTGCGCATGACGATGGCCACCGCAGGGAACAGCACGCCCACGAAGAGCGTGAGCTGCCAGTTCAGCCACAGCAGGTAGCCCAGCAGCGCCACCAGCGTGAGCGAGTCGCGCACCAGCGACAGCAGCGCGTTGGTGAGCAGGTGCACGCCGGCCCCGACCTCGTAGACGACGGTGTTGGTCAGGCCACTGGCGGTCTGCTCGGCGAACAGCGCCGGCCGGGAGCTGACCAGGCGCGCGAACATCGCCTCGCGCAGCAGCAGCACGGCGCGCTGCGACGACCAGGCCAGCCCGTACTGCGACAGGAAACCGGCCATGCTGCGCAATGCGAACAGGCCGACGATGGCCGCCGGCACCATCCACAGTGCGATCTGCTTGCCGGTGAAGCCCTCGTCGAGCAGCCGCTTCATCAGGTCGGCCAGCATCGGCTCGGTCAGCGCCATCAGCGTGGCGCCGAGGAGGGTGGCGGCCAGCCCGATGCGGCTGGTGTGGAAGTAGGGTGCGAGGCGCTTGAAGCGCGCGGCGAGGCTGGGCATCGATCGGAGGCGCGAGCCGCGCCGAGGCGGCCGGCGCGGATTATCGGTGGCAGCCTGGGTGGCCCCGGCGCGCGGGCCGCGGCGACCCCATCCGCGGGGGTGCGGCGCGGGAACCCGGCCCGGCGAGCGGACACAAAGCGACACAGCGCTGCCGGGCGCGGCCCCGGCGGTGGGCCCGAAGGCGCTGCCTACAATCCCGCCCTTGCCCGTATCCGCTCCTTTGCCGGCCCACCCGATGCCGCCACGACAGCAGCACAACTCCCTCGCACCGGCGCGCCGGCGGCTCCTGATGTCGATGGCCGCCGCGGGCCTCGGCGCGCCGCTGGCCCTGCCGCGCGCCGCACTCGCGCAGTTCCGCGTCGAGATCGCCGGCGTCGGCGCGACGCAGGCGCCGATCACGATCGCCACCTTCCGCGACGAGTCGCTGGCCGGCGTCGCGGTGTCGGCGGTGATCCGGGCCAACCTCGAGCGCAGCGGCGTGTTCCGCAACGTGCCGACCAACGAGCCGCTGGACGAGCGCAGCATCGTGCGCCTGCCCGACTGGCGCGCCAAGGGCACCGACGCGCTGGTGGCCGGCAGCATTGCGCGCCTGGCCGACGGCCGCTTCGACGTGCGCTACAAGCTGTGGGACACGGTCAAGGGCGAGGAACTCCTCGGCCGCAGCACGGTGGTGCCGGCGGCCGACCTGCGCCTGGCCGCGCACCGCATCTCCGACGAGATCTACCAGCAGCTCACCGGCGAACGCGGCGTCTTCGCCACCCGCATCGCCTATGTCGTCAAGGCCGGCTCGCGCTACACGCTGCACGTCACCGACGCCGATGGCGAAGGCGGCCACGTGGCGCTGGCGAGTCCGCAGCCGATCATCAGCCCGGCCTGGAGCCCCGACGGCCGCCAGCTCGCCTACGTGTCCTTCGAGGACCAGAAGGCGGTGGTGTGGGTGCAGGACCTGGTCAGCGGCGAACGCCGGCGCGTCGCCAACTTCCGCGGCAGCAACAGCGCCCCGGCCTTCTCGCCCGACGGCCGCACGCTGGCTGTGGCGCTGGCCCGCGAAGGGCTGACGCAGATCTACAGCATGCCCGTGGGCGGCGGCAACCCGACCCGGCTGACGCAGAGCAATGCCATCGACACCGAGCCGGTGTTCACCGCCGACGGGCGCAGCATCTATTTCGTCAGCGACCGGGGCGGCGGCCCGCAGATCTACCGCATGGGCGCCGGCGGCGGCGGCGCCGAGCGCGTCACCTTCAGCGGCGCGTACAACATCAGCCCGGCGCTCAGCCCCGAAGGCAGGTCGCTCGCCTACATCACGCGCGCCGGCGGTGCCTTCAAGGTCACCCTGCAGGAACTGGACACCGGCGCCGTGCGCCAGCTTTCCGACACCAGCGACGACGAGCGGCCGAGCTTCGCGCCCAATGGCCGGCTGCTCGTCTACGCCACGCGCGTGCGCGGCGCCGACGTGCTGATGACGACGACGCTGGACGGGCGCATCAAGTCGCGCCTGGTGGTCACGAGCGGCGATGTGCGCGAGCCCTGCTGGGGGCCGTTCGGCCGCTGACCCGGGCCAGGGGGACCCGGGCCGTGGGACAAGTCGCGGCACAGCGGCCGAGTGCGTAGTTTCCCCTGCGAACCTTTTGCCGCAAGTGCCTCTCGAACCCGCCGTGTTCGACTCTTCCAGACTGGAGCCAAGGATGCCCACGACGATGAACCTTCAGACCCCTTCGCGCGGCCCGCGGGCGCTGTTCGGCGCCGTGGCGCTGGCCGCTGTCGCGGTGCTGGCCGCGTGCGATTCGGCGCCCATCACGCCGGACAAGCTGCCGGTCGTCGAAAGCCGCAGCACGGCGCCGGCCGGCAGCGGCACGGCCGGCGGCGCCGGGGCCAGTTCGAGCGGCACGCCGCAATCGCAGGTGGCCAACGTCGACCTCACGCGCGCCGGCGCCGGTGCCGCGGGCAACTCGGCGCTGCTGGCCGCGCCGAGCCAGCGCGTCGTCTACTTCGACTTCGACAGCTTTGCCATCCGCGACGAGTTCAAGCCGCTCATCGAAGGGCACGCCCGCGCGCTGGCCGGCAACAAGAGCCGGCACATGGTGATCGAAGGCCACACCGACGAGCGCGGCGGCCGCGAGTACAACCTGGCGCTGGGCCAGAAGCGCGCCGAGGCGGTGCTGCGCTCGATGACGCTGCTGGGCGTGGGCGAGCAGCAGCTCGAAGCGGTGAGTTACGGCAAGGAACGCCCCGCCGCCGCCGGCAGCGACGAAGCCGCCTGGGCCAAGAACCGCCGCGCTGAACTCAAGGACAAGCAATGACCCAAGCCGCCGCCGCTGCTGTGCTCTCTCTCGCCCGAGCGCTGCCCGCGCGGGCCGCCTGGCGCAGCGCGGCGGTCGCGCTGGCCGTGGCCGCGGCCGGCCTGCCGGCGCAGGCCCAGCTCTTCAAGGACGACGAGGCGCGCAAGGCCGTCATCGACCTGCGCGCCCGCGTCACCCAGACCGAAGAGGCGGCCAAGGCGCGCGACGCCGAGATCACCGCCCAGCTCACTTCGCTGAACGCCCAGCTCGTCGAGCAGATCGGCGTGCTCAAGCGCAGCATGCTGGAGCTGAACAACCAGCTCGAGGCGATGCGCGCCGAAGTGGCGCGCCTGCGCGGCAGCGACGAGACGCTGGCACGCGACGTGGCCGAGCTGCAGCGGCGCAGCCGCGACATCGGCCAGACGCTGGACGACCGCCTGCGCCGGCTGGAGCCGGTGAAGGTGACGATCGACGGCCGCGAGTTCAGCGTCGACCAGGAAGAGCGCAAGACCTTCGACGACGCGATGGCGGTGATGCGCGGCGGCGACTTCGACCGCGCTGCGGCGTCGCTCACGAACTTCCAGCGCCGCTATGCCGGCAGCCCGTACACGAACCAGGTGCGCTTCTGGCTCGGCAATGCGCTGTACGGCAAGCGCGACTACAAGGGCGCGATCGACGCCTTCCGCGCCTTCGTGGCCGGCGCGCCCGACCACCCGCGCGCGCCCGAGGCGCTGCTGGCGCTGGCCAACAGCCAGGCCGAGACGAAGGACAACCGCGGCGCGCGCGCGACGCTGCAGGAACTGATCAAGACCTACCCCACCTCCGAAGCGGCGCAGGCCGGGCGCGACCGGCTGGCCACGCTGCCCGCCCGTTAGGCGCGGGGCACCGCGCCGGGATCGCGGCCACTCGAACGCGATGACCGAAGCCGGCCTCGCCGCCCTGGTGCAGCAGGTGCTGTGGGCGGCGTTCGCGCTCGGCGTGCTGTTCGGCGCGGTCGCGCAGCGCACCCATTTCTGCACCATGGGCGCGGTGGCCGACATCGTCAACATGGGCGAGTGGCAGCGCATGTGCATGTGGCTCGTGGCGATGGCCACGGCGATGCTCGGCTTCAACGCGCTCGTCGGTCTCGGTCTCGTGCAGGCCAAGCACACGCTGTACGCAGCGCCGAACTGGCTGCCGCTGTCCAATGCGCTGGGCGGCGCGCTGTTCGGCTTCGGCATGGTGCTGGGCTCGGGCTGCGGCAGCAAGACGCTGGTGCGCATCGGCGGCGGCAGCTTGAAGTCGCTGGTGGTGTTCGTCGTGCTCGGCCTGGCGGCCTACGCCACGCTGCGCGGCATCGTCGGCGTGGCGCGCGTGGCCAGCGTCGACCGGGTGGCGGTGGCGCTGCCGGCGGGGCAGGACCTGCCCTCGCTGCTCGCCGCCGCCGGCGCCGGCCCGGTGCGAACGATCGCGCCGCTGGCCGGCACGCTGCTGGCGCTGGCGCTGCTGGCGTTCGTGCTGCGGCGGCCCGAGGGGCGGCGCGGCCAGACCTGGCTCGGCGGCGTCGGCGTCGGCCTGGCCGTTGTCGGCGGCTGGTGGGTGACCGGCGTCTTCGGCCACCTCGCCGAGCATCCGCTGACGCTGGAGGAGACCTTCGTCGCCACGCAGGGCAACCGCATGGAGTCGCTCACCTTCGTGGCGCCGGTGGCGGCCACGCTGGACTGGCTGATCCTCTTCAGCGACAAGACACGCGTCGTCGGCTTCGGCATCGCCAGCGTCGCCGGCGTCTTGCTCGGCTCGGCGGCAGTGGCGCTGGCGACGAAGACCTTCCGCTGGGAAGGCTTCGCCAGCACCGAGGACACCGCCAACCACCTGGCCGGCGGCGTGCTGATGGGCGTGGGCGGCGTCACTGCGCTCGGCTGCACGATCGGGCAGGGGATCACCGGCGTGTCGACGCTGGCGCTGGGCAGCTTCGTCGCGCTGGCGGGCATCCTCGCCGGCGCGGTGGCGGCGCTGCGCTACCAGGCGTGGCGGCTGGAGCGGCAGGCGTGAACGCGCCCGAGCCTCGCCTCGGCGACGCCCGGCCTGCTGGCGCCTTTGCCGCCGCCGCGGACGAGGCCGACCTCGAGCGGCGCTTCGGCGCCTTGCGGCGGCTGTACGGCGAGGCCGGCTACGCGAAGCTGCGCTCGGCGCGCATCGCCGTGGTGGGCGTGGGCGGCGTCGGCTCATGGGCGGCCGAGGCGCTGGCGCGCTCGGGCGTGGCCGAACTCGTGCTGGTCGACCTCGACCACGTGGCCGAGTCCAACATCAACCGCCAGGTGCAAGCGCTCACGCAAACGCTGGGGCAGGCGAAGGTGCAGGCGCTGGCCGAGCGCATCGCGCTCATCCACCCGGGCTGCCGCGTCCGCGCCGTCGAGGAGTTCGCCGAGGCCGGCAACTGGCCGGCGCTGCTGGCGCCGGGTCTCGCGCGCACCGCTGCGGCCGGCGCAACGGGTGCGACCGGTGCGACCGTGGTGCCCGATGCGCAAGAAGCGACAGAGGCGACAGAGGCGACAGAGGCGACAGAGGCGACAGAGGCGACTGGGGCGACAGGGGCGACCGTGGCGACCGAGGCGACGGAGGCGACCGAGGCCGCCTGCGCTGCGGCGATCGACGCCGTCATCGACGCCTGTGACGACGTGCGCGCCAAGGAAGTGCTCGCCCGCTGGTGCCTGCGCGCCAAGGTGCCTTGCGTCATCGCCGGCGCTGCCGGCGGCAAGCGGCGGCCCGAGGCGGTGGAGGTGGCCGACCTCGCCGAGGTGACGCACGACCCGCTGCTGGCGGCGCTGCGGCAGCGGCTGCGCCGCGCGGGTGTGATCGCGCGTGGCGACGGCCGCCAGGCGCCGCGCACTGCCGCCCGGCCAGCGCGCGGCGGCCTCACCTGCGTGTTCTCGCGCGAGCCGGTGGCTGCGCCCGTCCCAGCGGTCGCAGCCGCTGGGGCCGGGGATGCGCCCGCCTGCGGGCCCGCGCCTGCCAGCGACGGCAGCCTCAACTGCGCCGGCTACGGCTCCAGCGTGATGGTCACGGCCACCTTCGGCTTCGTCGCCGCGGCCGCCGCGGTGTCGCGCGTCATCGACAGTCCGGGGCCGCCCCCGGGCCGCGCGCGCGAGAGCGCCTGAGCGCGCCGGTATACTGCGCCGCTGTCTACGGACGGGTCGTTAGCTCAGTCGGTAGAGCAGCGGACTTTTAATCCGTTGGTCGCAGGTTCGAATCCTGCACGACCCACCACCGGATCCAACGAAAGTCCGGCGATTCACAGTCGCGAAGCGCAAGGCCGCCCGGCCACGCGCAGCGGGACACGGGGCTCTTAGCTCAGTTGGTAGAGCAGCGGACTCTTAATCCGTTGGTCGTAGGTTCGAGTCCTACAGGGCCCACCAAACACCTCGTGGAAGTGAAGCCGAGCGGCATCGGCACGCACCGCGTGGTCACCCACGAGCGCAGCATCGAGCGCCTCGCGCGGAAGTTCGTCGCGCTTGCCAGGCGCGCGGCAGCCGCAGCGTTCGCCGCGTGCGCCGCGTTGGCGATGCTCACGGCACGCACGGCACGCACGGCACGCACGGCACTCGCCGCACCGCCTTCGCCGTCCTGAGCCGAACGATCAGGTCGGGGTTCCCCTCCCGCGAGACCTCGCCCGCAGCGGGAATCCGGTTTGCCGCCTCGGCACCCCAGGGTCCGACGAAGGCAGTTTCCGATGGGCAGCCGAACCGCCGCAGGCGCGCTCGCCGGTCAGGTCGCGCTCGTCACGGGCGCCACGCGCGGCATCGGTGCCGCGTGCGCGGCGGCACTGGCCGGCGCGGGCGCGCGCGTGGCGCTCAACCACCGCGACGCCGCCGCCGAAGCCGAAACCGCCGCCGTCGCGCGCCGCATCGCCGGCGACGGCGGCGAAGCGATGCCGGTGCGCGCCGACGTGAGCGACGAGGCTGAGGTGCGCTCGATGTTCGATGCCGTGCTGGGCCGGTGGGGCCGGCTCGACATCCTGGTGGCCAACGCCGGCATCCAGCGCGACGCGCCGCTGCACGAGATGAGCCTGGCCGACTGGAACCGCGTCATCGCCGTCAACCTCACCGGCTGCTTCCTGTGCTGCCGCGAGGCGGCGCGCGAGTTCCTGCGCCGCGGCGCTGGCGGCGGCGTCTCGCGCGCGGCCGGCAAGATCGTCTGCATCTCGTCGGTGCACGAGACCATTCCGTGGGCCGGGCATGCGAACTACGCGGCGTCCAAGGGCGGTGTGGCGATGCTGGTGGCGACGATGGCGCAGGAGCTGGCCGCGCATCAGGTGCGCGTCAACCGCGTCGCGCCGGGCGCGATCCGCACGGCCATCAACCGCGACGCCTGGCGCACGCCCGAGGCCGAAGCGCGGCTGCTCGAGCTGATTCCTTACGGCCGCGTCGGTGAGGTCGACGACGTGGCGCGCGCCGTCGTCTGGCTGGCCAGCGACGCTTCGGACTACGTCAACGGCGCGTGCCTCGTCGTCGACGGTGGCATGAGCCTGTTCCCGGCCTTCCGCGGCAACGGCTGATGCCGATCTCGCCGTTGCAGGGCCGGCGCCCCCGATGAAGCACAAGCTGATCAACGAAGCGCCCGAGCGCACCTACGCCGTCGTTTTCGAAACCGGCGACGAAGCGCTCGCCGGCCTGGCCCGCTTCGCTGCCGACGAGCGGCTCGATGCCGCGCGCTTCACCGGCATCGGCGCCTTCGACAGCGTGGTGCTCGGCTTCTTCGATCTGCAGCGCAAGGACTACGAGCGGATCCCGATCGACGAGCAGGTGGAGGCGGTGGCGCTGGTGGGCGATGTCGCGCTCGGCCCCGACGGCGTGCCGAAGGTGCACGCGCACGTGGTCGTCGCCAAGCGCGACGGCTCGGCCTGGGGCGGCCACTTGCTGCAAGCGCGCGTGCGGCCGACGCTCGAAGTGATGCTGGTCGAGTCGCCTTCGTACCTGCGCCGCCGCACCGACCCCGCCACCGGGCTGGCGCTGATCGTGCCGTGAGCAGCGCCGTGGCCGGCGCCGCAGCCGGGCGAAGCGACCGGCCGATCGCCGACTACGCGCTCGTCGGCGACTGCCACTCGGCCGCCCTGGTGGCCAGCGACGGCTCGATCGACTGGTGCTGCCTGCCGCGCTTCGATTCCGACAGCTGCTTCGGCCGCCTGCTCGACCGCCAGCGCGGCGGCCACTTCTCGATCACGCCCATCGTGCCCGTCGCGCCGATCGCGCCGACCGCGCCGACCCCGCCGACCCCGCCGGCCGGCGACGCCTTTCGCACGCGGCGCGAGTACCTCGGCGACAGCCTCGTGCTGGCGACCACGTTCGAAACGAGCACGGGCGCGGTGCGCCTGCTCGACTTCTTCGCGATGCGCCAGGGCGGGCGCGACCGGCCGCGGCGCGAGCTCGTGCGCGTGCTCGAATGCCTGCACGGCTCGATGCGCCTTCGCGTCGAGTTCTCGCCGAGGCTGGACTACGGCGACATCAAGCCGTGGCTGTACCGCTTCAGCGCCAACGCGCACTGCGCGGTGGGCAGCAACATGGGTCTGCTGCTGGCCGGCGACATCGCGCTGGCGCGTGCCGGCGAGCACGACCTCGTTGCCGAGATCGAGCTCAACGCGGGCGAGCGGCGGCGCCTGGGCATGCGCTACGTGTCGCCCGAGGAACTGCACGCGCAGCAGCCCGACGCGCATACGCCGGTGGAACTGGAAGACCACCTCGACGAGACGCTGGCGTGGTGGCACGACTGGGCCTCGAAGATCACCGTGCCGGGCCGGCCGGGCGCGTGCATCGTGCGCTCGGCGATCGTGCTCAAGGCGCTGACCTTCGCGCCCACCGGCGCCATCATCGCCGCGCCGACGACCTCGCTGCCCGAGCGCGTGGGCGGCGAACGCAACTGGGACTACCGCTACAGCTGGATCCGCGACTCGGTGTTCACCGCGCGCGCCTTGTCCAGCCTCGGCTGCGTGGCCGAAGCCGACGGCTTCCGCCGCTTCATGCAGCGCAGCGCCGCGGGCAGCGGCGAGCAGATGCAGGTGCTGGTGGCGGTGGACGGCAAGCGGCGGCTGACGGAGGTGGTGCTCGAACATGTCGCCGGCTGGCGCGGCTCGCGGCCGGTGCGCATCGGCAACGCCGCCGAGAAGCAGTACCAGGCCGACATGTACGGCCTGCTGCTGGAGCTGGCCGGCCGCTGGAGCGAGCGCGGCAACCGCCCCGACGAGCACTACTGGAGCTTCCTCGCCGGCACCGTGGAGCTGGCGATCACGCGCTGGCAACGGCCCGACCGCGGCATCTGGGAAGTGCGCGGCGAGCCGCGCCACTTCGTGCACTCGAAGGTGATGTGCTGGGCGGCGGCGCGGCGCGGCATCGAGCTTGCCGAGCGGCACGGCCTGCCCGCGCCGCTGCCGCGCTGGCGTGCCGCGCGCGACGAGATCCGCTCGGCCATCGAGACGCAAGGCTTCGACCGCGCGCACGGCCACTTCGTCGCCGCCTTCGGCAGCGGCGACCTCGACGCGGCCTTGCTGCTGCTGCCCGAGGTCGGCTTCGTCGCCTACGACGACCCGCGGATGATCGCCACCGCCGACGCCATCGCCCAGGGGCTCGATGCCGGCGGCCTGATCCGCCGCTATACCGCCGACGACGGCCTGCGCGCGGGCGAGGGCGCTTTCCTGCCGTGTGCGTTCTGGCTCGCCGAATGCCTGGCCCGACAAGGCCGCCGCGACAAGGCGCGCGCGATCTTCGAGCGCGTCGTCGCCTGCGCCAGCGACCTCGGCCTCTTTGCCGAGGAGTTCGACAGCGCCAGCGGCGAGTTGCTCGGCAACTACCCGCAAGGGCTGACGCACCTGGCGCACATCGCGGCGGCGCAGGCGCTCAGGCTGGAGACCGGCGCCGGTGGCGGCGCGGCGGGCATCGACCCCGGCCGCCGCGCGGGCTGAGGCCGGCTCAGCGCTGCGGCGCGCGCAGGTACATGCCCATGCCGAGGCAGGTCATCACCGTCTCGCCGTGCTGGTTCAGCACTTCGGTGCGCTGGTGCAGCACGCCGCGGTCGGGCTTGGAGCGCGAGGGCTTCACCTCGATCACCGTCAGGCGTGCGCGCAGGCGGTCGCCGGGGCGCACCGGACGCAGCCAGCGCAACTCGTCGATGCCGGGCGAGCCCAGGCTGCTGGCGCGCGGGATGAAATGCTGCACGAGCATCCGCATCATCAGCGAGGCGGTGTGCCAGCCGCTGGCGACGAGGCCGCCGAAGTGCGTCCTGGCGCCGGCCGCGGCATCGAGGTGGAACGGCTGCGGGTCGAAGCGGCTCGCGAAGGCGACGATCTCCTCCGCGGTGACCGCCTCGTCGCCGAACTCGAACACCTCGCCGGCGTGGAAGTCGTCCAGCCAGCGTGAGGGGGGGTCGGCAGGCGTCGTCATGTCGGGTGCTCGAGGGACTTCATGGCGCGCATTGTGGAAGACGGGCGCGCCCGCCGGTGCCGGCGCCCCGTGCATGCCGGCGGCAGCGCGCCGAGGGCGCCGGCCGCGGACCTACCAGCGCAGCACCCGCGGCCCGAGCCAGCTTCCCAGCAGCGCGGTGAGCGCGATGCCGAGCGAGTACCACAGCGCCACGAACGCCGGCGAGACCTCGGGGCACGACAGCGAGTAGCCGAGCGCCCCCACCGCGCCGGCGAACAAGCCCGCAGCGAACCCCGCCGCGCGCGCTCGCACGGGCGCCAGGCCGCGCACGGCCCACAGCGCCGCCGCCAGCGCCGGCAGCGCCAGCGCGAACACGCTCCAGGGGCAGGTGCGCCAGGAATGCCCGAGCAGCGCCGCGGCGCGCTCGCCCTCGGGCGTGGCGGTGAGCGCCGCGGAGCCGAAGGCGAGCATCGTGGCGAAGACGGCGGCCGTGAGGCTGCCGGGCAATGCCAGCCGCGCCACCGGCCGCGCCAGGCGCGACGTGAGCCAGCCCGCGGCCAGCGCCAGCGCGCCGGCGTAGACGAGCTTCATCCACGGCGCCGCGGTGTGCAGCAGCGCCGGCGCGGCCAGGCCCATCACCGCCGTGGCCACCACGGCGCTGGCCGCCAGGCCGGCCAGCGCCGCCGGCACCAGGCGGCGGGCAGCCACGGCGCGCGGCGCCGGGCCGGCGGCCAAGGCGAGCAGGTCGATCAGTTCGTCGGTCTTCATGGCAACACTCCGTGCAAGTCGGTCGTCACGGTTTCACCAGCAGGGCCAGCCGGCGCAGGCCGCGGTGCACCTGCACCTTGATCGCCGATTCGGAAGCGCCGGCGTGCGCCGCGGCCTGCGCCACCGACAGGCCTTCGAGCTTGGTCAGCACGATGGCGCGGCGCTGCGCGGCGGGCAGTTCGGCCAGCAGCCGCTCGAGGTCGCGGCTGGCGCTGCCGTCGTCGGCATCCACGGCCAGCAGCCACTCGTCGACGTCGTCGATCGGCTCGTGCCGCTTCTCGCGCCGGCCGCGCCGCCGCCACAGGTCGGCGAGCTTGTGGCGGGCGATGGCCACCACCCAGGCGCTGACCGGCAGCGCCCGGTCGTAGGTGCCGCGTTGCAGGTGCAGCGCCAGCAGCGTGTCCTGCACCAGGTCTTCGACTTCGTCGGGCAGGTCGGCGAGGCGGCGCCTGAGGTAGCCGCGCAGGCGGCTGGCGATGGCGCGCAGGCTTTGCCGGTACGCGGCCTCGTCGCCGGCCAGCGCGCGCAGCCACAGCGGCTTCAGGCCCGATTCGAAGTCGTTGCCGCCGGGGGCTTCAGTGGGCATGTCGCTGCTGCGGGTTCCATCGTGGCGCACGCGCCGAAAATCAAGCCGGCGACTGCCGGCGCGCCAGCCAATGGTCGAGCGAGACCACGCCGGGCCCACGCGCCATCAACCACAGCAGCACCGCCGCCCACACGCCGTGCGTGGGGTAGGCGCCCGGATAGACGAGGAACTGGATCGTCGCCGTCATCGCCAGCAGGCCCAGCGCCGCGAAGCGCGTGCCCAGGCCCAGCAGCAGCAGCAGCGGCAGCACGTGCTCGCCGAAGGCCGCCATCGTCGCCGCGGCTTCGGGCGGCAGGAGCGGCAGCCGGTACTCGTCGCGAAAGAGGTCCACCGCCGACGAAGCCAGCCGCGGCCAGCCGAAGTCGAAGGTGCCGGCGACGATGTCGATCGAGAGGCCTTCGATCTTCGTCTGGCCCGACTTCCAGAACACCGCGGCCAGCGAGAAGCGGCCGAGCAGCGCGATGGCCGACTCGGGGATGCGGGCCATCGCCGCGTGCGCCCGGCCGACGAGCCGGTGCAGGAGCGCGGCAGCGCCTGCGTCGGCAACGGGTGCGCTGGGCGTGGTGGCGTTCGGGGTCATGTCGGCTTCTCCGCGGGAGTTTGGGGCGCGGTGTCGAGGCCGCGATCATCGCCGGGGTGCAGCAGCGCGGTGACCGCGCCGTGCCGCAGCAGCAGCGCGAGCAGCGGCGCAAAGTCCGCCGAAGGGCTCTTCGCCAGCGCCTCGGCCAGCGGCGCCCCCGCTTGCAGGCGCCGCGCCAGTTCGCCGTCGGCCCGCGCGATCCGCAGCACGAGCGCATCGTCGTCGTGGCGCAGCACGAGGGCGGTCTCGCCCGCGCCCCGACCGGCGAGGCCGATGCGTTCGAGCGCCGCGTCGCGCTCGGCGTCGGCGAGCTGATGCGCTGCCCACAGCGAGACGATGGGGTGCGCCGACGCCACCACGGCGAGCGACGGGTGCAGCGCCAGCGCCATCGAGGCAAGCCGCTGCGGCTCGGCCATCGCGCCGGCCAGCGCGGTGGCTTCGACCGCAGCTGCGTCGGCGGCGTGGAAGGCGCGCAGGCGAGCGAACTCGAGCCGGGCGACATCGGCGAGACAGGGCCACGCGGTGGCGGGCTCGAACGCCGCCAGCCACGCCGGGAAGGTTTCGCCGTAGTCGAGCATCACCGGCGAGCGCGGCGGCTGCTCGCGCACGAACTCGCGCGCCAGCGCGCGGAAGAACTCGTCGCCGACGAGTTGCTGCACCACCGGGAACGTGTCGGCCAGCACGCCGACGAGCGAGGCGACGACGTTGTTGCGGTGGACCGCGAAGCGCGCCGCCACGTCCGAGCCGTTGCTGGCGCGCAGCTGCGCCGGCACGGGCCGCCCGGGATCGAGCAGCGCCGCGGCGAAGGTGAAGTGGCCGGACGGTGAGGACAGCATGGCGCGGCGTGGCTCGGGCGATCTTCGGGCGACGTCGGGTGGGTGCTTCGGGTGATCTTCGGGTGACCGTCCGGTGCACGGCGTCAGGCGGCGAGCCGAGGCGCTTCGCCTGCAGCGCGAACGCGCCGCCGATGCGGCTCGCATTGCTGCTGCATTAGCCGCCGCTGGCAGGCCGCCGCCTCGAGCGCCTCGGCTTCGAGCCGCGCCATGGGCGGCACGTCGTTGTCGCGTTCGATCAGCGTCGGCACCGGGCCGGCCAGCGGCAGCAGGTGCGCCACGGTGCGCTCGTACAGCGACCACACCGCCGCGTCCACCGGCGCGCCGTGATGGTCGATGAGCAGGCGGTCGCCGGCGGCGTCGCGGTCCTCGGCGAAGCCGGCGAGGTGGATCTCGCCCACCGCGGCGGCCGGCAAGGCCGCGATCAGCGCCCAGGGGTCGCGGCCGTGGTTCACGGCGCTGACGTAGGCGTTGTTCACGTCCAGCAGCAGGCCGCAGCCGGTGCGGCGCACCACCTCGGCGAGAAAGGCGCCTTCGTCCATCGTCGACGTGGCGAACTCGACGTAGGTGCTCGGGTTCTCCAGCAGCAGCGTTCGCTTCAGGCGCTCTTGCACCTGCTGCACGTGGTCGCACACGCGTTGCAGCGTCGCGCGGTCGTAAGGCAGCGGCAAGAGGTCGTTGAACCAGCGGCCGCCGTGGCTCGACCAGGCCAGGTGTTCGCTGAACCAGCGCGGCTCGAAGCGCTCGACGAGGCCGGCCAGGCGGGCGAGGTGCGCGGCGTCCAGCGGCCCTTCGCCGCCGATCGACAAGCCCACGCCGTGGATCGACAGCGGCCAGCGTTCGCGCACCGCCTGCAGGTGGCGCAGCAACGGACCGCCGGCGACCATGTAGTTCTCGGCGTGCACCTCGAAGAAGGCCGCGCCGGCCACGAGCGAAGCCGGCTCGCGCGCCAGCAGCTCGCGCAGGTGCGCGGCCTTCAGGCCGAAGCCGGCCTGGATCATCAAGCCTTCTTCTCCATCTTCTTCTCCATGAAGTCCTTCATCTGGCCGAAGCCGGTGGGCGAGGTCTTGCTCTCGGTCTTCTCGCAGGTGCCCTTGGACACGTACTTCCACGAGTTGCCCTGGTAGTCGCGCACGCTGGTGCCGGCGCAGGTGGTGCCCGGGCCGGCGGCGCAGTCGTTCTTGCCCTTCATGGCGACGCCGAAGCACTTCTCCTTGTCGGCGGCGGGCTGCTGCGCCAGCGCCGGGGCCTGGGCGAGCGCGATGGCGGCGCCGAAGGCGAGGGCGAGCGAAACGGCCTGGGCCTGGGCGGGCGACGGCGAGCGGGTCTTGGACATGGATGGTTGCTCCAAAGCGGATGAGGTTGACGACGGCGGCCCCGCCCGCGCCGATGCCGCCCCGAACCGGGCTGCAAGCGTCAGACGGCACCGGCTGCTCAGTCGCCCGCCCGGGCGCAGGGGTTACACGCTCGGCGCCAGGGTTTCTACCGAGCTGCGGCGCAGGTGCTGATCAACACGCTGCGCAGTTGCTCGGGATCCACGGCCTTGGTGAGGAATGCGTCCATGCCTGCCCTGAGCGCCTCTTCGCGCTCGTGCGCGAGGGCGGCAGCGGTGAGCGCGATGATCGGCGGCGTGCGCGCACCATGCCCCTCGCAACACGCCGGCCCCGGCCACTCGGGCTCCTCGGGTCTCGGTGAGCCGGGCAATGCTAGGGCGCCGCGGCGCCGCTGCCCTTGCGCCACTGTCGCACGAAAGCGTGCTGCGCTTCGGTCTCCGGCGAGCGCGGCATCCACGAGTAGCGCGCCAGCACGCGCCGCTTGGCATCGATGAGGGCCAGCGCCTCTGCGGCGGCCAGGCCCTGCTCGACGAGCCAGCAGCCCACCGCGGTGCCGGTGCGCCCGACGCCGGCGTGGCAGTGCACGTAGACGGTGGCGCCTTGGGCGAGCGAGGCGTCGACGGCGTCGAGGATGCGCCGCATCAGCGCCGCCTCGGGCACGCCGTAGTCGACGATGGCGAAGCCTTGCCACCTGGCGCGCTCGCCGAGCCACTGCACATAGGGCGCCGGCGGGTGCGGCGCTTGCGTCAGGTCGATGTAGCTGTCCACGCCGGCTGCCAGCAGCGCCGGCAGGTGCTGCGAAGGGTGGGCCCCGGCGAGCAGGCGGCCGGGCACGACCCAGTAGCTGTCGGCATGCGGCCGCGGCAGCGCGTCGCCGGCGGCGCGCAGTTCGTGTGGCGGGAAGATCAAGGCCACGGCGGGAGGAGGTGGCTGCGCGCCCGGCGGGGCCTCAGGCGTTCTTGCTGCGCAGCGACTTCAATGCGACAGGATCTTCGACAGGAAGTCCTTGGCGCGCTCGCTCCTGGGGTGCGCGAAGAACTCGGCCGGCGTGTTCTCCTCGACGATCTGGCCCTGGTCCATGAAGATCACGCGGTCGGCCGCCTGGCGCGCGAAGCCCATCTCGTGCGTCACGCACAGCATCGTGATGCCTTGCCGGGCGAGGTCGACCATCACCTCGAGCACCTCGTTGATCATCTCCGGGTCGAGCGCCGAGGTCGGCTCGTCGAAGAGCATGATCTTGGGCGTCAGGCACAGCGCCCGCGCGATGGCCACGCGCTGCTGCTGGCCGCCCGAGAGCTGCAGCGGGTACTTGGCCGCCTGCTCGGCGATGCGCACGCGCGTGAGCTGCTGCATCGCGCGTTCCTCGGCCTCCTTCTTCGGCAGCTTGCCCACCCACATCGGCGCCAGGGTCAGGTTCTCCAGCACGGTGAGGTGCGGAAACAGGTTGAACTGCTGGAACACCATGCCGACCTCGCGGCGCACCGCGTCGACGGCCTTCACGTCGTCGGTGAGCTCGATGCCGTCGACGACGAGGCGGCCGCTTTGGTGTTCCTCCAGGCGGTTGATGCAGCGGATCAGCGTCGACTTGCCCGAGCCCGAAGGGCCGCAGATGACGATGCGCTCGCCGCGCGCCACCGCGAGCTGGATGTCGCGCAGCACGTGGAACTGGCCGTACCACTTGTTGACGCGGTCGAACTCGATGACGGGTGGGCTGCTGGCCGTGGTGTCCACGTGGGGCTCCTGCGGGGGGGCCGGTGTCATTGCCGGCGCATGCCGGTGTTCAGGTACGCCTCGACCCAGCGGCTGTAGCGCGACAGCGCGAAGCAGAACACGAAGTACACCGCGGCGACGAAGAGCTGCCCTTCGAGGAAGAACTTGCGCCAGTCGGCGTCGCCCAGCGCCAGCTGCAGCGCACCGGTGAGGTCGTACAGGCTGACGATGGTCACCAGCGAGGTGTCCTTGAAGGTGCTGATGAAGCTGTTGACGATGGCCGGCACCACCAGCCGCAGCGCCTGCGGCAGCACGATCTTGCGCTGCGTCTGCCAGTAGTTCAGGCCCAGCGACTGCGCCGCCTCGACCTGCCCCTTGGGCAGGGCCTGCAGGCCGCCGCGCACCACCTCGGCGAGATACGCCGCGGCGAACAGCGTCATCCCCACCAGCACGCGCAGCAGCACGTCGATGGTCGTTCCCTGCGGCATGAACAGCGGGAACATGAACGAAGCCATGAACAGCACCGAGATCAGCGGCACGCCGCGGATCAGCTCGACATAGAGCACGCACACGGCGCGGATCGCCGGCAGGTGCGAGCTGCGCCCCAGCGCCACCCCGATGGCCAGCGGAAACGCCACCACCAGGCTCACCACCGCGAGCGCCAGCGTCAGCGGGAAGCCGCCCCAGCGCGCCGTTTCCACGGCGGTGAGGCCGAACACGCCGCCGCGCATCAGAACGAAGCACACCGCCAGCACCGCCACCCACAGCGGCGCCAGCCACGGCTTCCAGAAGGGCCGCAGGCAGCTGGCGATCAAGAGCGCGATGAGGATCGCGCAGGCCGCCAGCGGCCGCCACTGCTCATCGAACGGGTAGCGGCCGAAGAGAATCAGGCGGCCCTTCTCGGCGATGACGCCCCAGCAGGCGCCGGTCTCGTGCGCGGCACGGCAGGCGGCGTTGTCGGGCGCGGCCACGGCGTGCAGCACCGACCAGCCGAACAGCGGCGGCAGCGCCCAGGCCAGCACGGCCAGCGTGACCAGCGTCGCCAGCGAGTTGAGCCAGCCGTCGAAGAGGTTGCGCCTGAGCCAGGCGAGCGGGCCCTGCGTCGCCACCGGCGGCTCGCGGCTGGCGATCGGCGCGTAGACGGCGCCGCCGGCGGTGCTCATCGAGTCGGCCACGTCACCGTTCCCTGATCGCCGCGCGCCGGTTGTACCAGTTCATCGCCGCCGACGTGAGCAGCGACAGCGTCAGGTAGCACGCCATCACCAGCGCGATGCACTCGATGGCACGGCCGGTCTGGTTCAACGACGTTGTCGAGATCGACACCAGGTCGGGATACCCCACCGCCACCGCCAGCGACGAGTTCTTCGTGAGGTTCAGGTACTGGTTGGTCATCGGCGGGATGATCACGCGCAGCGCCTGCGGCAGCTGCACCAGGCGCAGCTCGCGCGCGCGCGTGAGGCCCAGCGACACGCTCGCCTCGTGCTGGCCGAACGGCACTGCCTGGATGCCGCCGCGCACCACCTCGGCGATGTAGGCGGCGGTGTAGACGGTCAGGCCGACGAGCACGGTGAGGAACTCCGGCGTCACCGCGCCGCCGCCGACGACGTTGATCTCGGTCTTCTCGGGCGTGTCCATCGCCCCCGGCGCGCCACCGGCGAGCCAGCCGAGCGCCGTGCCCAGCGCCAGGACCGCCAGCGCCGGCAGCAGCAACGGCAGCGGCCGCCCGGTGCGCTCGAAGCGAGCGCGCGAGTAGCGGCTCCAGGCCCACACGCCGGCGCAGCCGAGCGCGAAGCCGGCCAGGGTGAGCCAGTGCCCCGGCGCCCACACCGGGTGCGGGAACTGCAGCCCGTTCTTGCTGAAGAACACGCCCGGCAGCGGCTGCAGCGCCTCCTCGATCGGCGGCAGCTTCTCGGTGAGCACGAAGTACCAGATGAACAGCTGCAGCAGCAGCGGCACGTTGCGGATGCCGTCGACGTAGGCGCCGCTCAGCGAGCGCACGAGGGTGTTGCGCGACAGCCGGCCGATGCCCACCAGCGTGCCGAGCACCGTCGCGGCGAAGATGCCCAGCACCGCGACGCGGAACGTGTTGGACAGGCCGACGAGGAACGCCTTGCCGTAGCTCTCCGACGAATCGAACGGGACCACGCTCTCGCCGATGGCGAAGCCGGCCGGCTGCTCGATGAAGTCGAAGCCGCTCTGGATGCCGCGAACACGCATGTTCTCCAGCGTGTTGTGCAGCAGGTAGGCCGCGGCCAGCGCGATCAGCGCCAGCGCGACCCCCTGGTACAGCCAGCCGCGGAAGGCCCGGCTGCGCCAGGACAACGGCGAGCGGCGCGGCGGCGGCGCCTTCGGCGCGACCGGGGCGACCGGGTCGGGCGGGGCGGCCGGGGTGGCCGGGGCGGCCATCGGCGACGCGTGCGGCGCCGCCCCTCAGCGCACCGGCGGCGCGTACATCAGGCCGCCCTTGTTCCACTGGTTGTTGGCGCCGCGCGGCAGCTTGAGCGAACTCTTGGGGCCGACGTTGCGCTCGAAGATCTCGCCGTAGTTGCCCACCGCCTTGATGGCGCGGTAGGCCCAGTCACGGTCCAGGCCGAGCAGCTTGCCGGTGTCTTCGCTGGTGCCGAGGATGCGCTGCACCACCGGGTCCTTGCTGTCGGCCTTCAGCTGGTCGACGTTGGCCTGCGTGATGCCGTACTCCTCGGCCTCGATGAGGGCGAACACCACCCACTTGACGATGGCGAAGAACTCGTCGTCGCCGCGGCGCACGCTCGGGCCCAACGGCTCCTTGGAGATGAGCTCGGGCAGGATCACGTGGTCGTCGGGATTGCCCGCTTCCTTGTTGCGGATGGAGGCCAGCCCCGAAGCGTCGGTGGTGTAGGCCTGGCAGCGGCCGGAGAAGTAGGCCTTGTTGGTCGCTTCCTGCGTCTCGAAGACGACCGGCTTGATGCCCAGGTTGAACGCCTTGGAGAAGTCGGTCAGGTTCTTCTCGGTGGTGGTGCCCGACTGCACGCACACGGTGGCGCCCTTGAGCTGCTTGGCGCTGGTGATCTTGCTCTTCTTGGTGACCATGAAGCCCTGGCCGTCGTAGTACGTGGTGCCGGTGAAGCTCAGGCCGAGCGAGGCGTCGCGGGTCAGCGTCCAGGTGGTGTTGCGCGACAGGATGTCGATCTCGCCCGATTGCAGCGCCGCGAAGCGCTGCGACGCGTTCAGCGGCACCCACTTGATCTTGGCGGCGTCGCTGAGCAGCGTCGCGGCGACCGCCTTGCACACGTCGACGTCCAGGCCGGCCCAGTTGCCCTGGCTGTCGGCAGCCGAGAAGCCGGGCAGGCTCGGGTTGACGCCGCAGACGAGCTGGCCGCGCTGCTTGATCGCATCGATCGTCTTGCCGGCATGCGCGCTGCCGGCGGCGGCCACGGCGAGGGCGGCGGCAACGAGGGTGTGCTTGAGCATGATGAGGGATCCTCTTCCAGGGATGGCGGGGGAAACGACGCGGGCGCGATTTTCCCCGCAAGTGGGCCCGCGGCCCGGCTCGCCGGCCTAGGGCTTGCCCTGACGGACGCTCGCCGACGGCCGCCGCTGGGCGATGGCGGCGGCCACGGCGGCGGCGATGACCGGCGGGTCGCACGGCTTGGGCAGCACGTGCAGGCCGAGCGCGGTGGCGCGTTCGAGCGAATCGGTGTAACCGCTCATCAGCAGCACCGGCAGCTGCGGGTGGCGCTGGCGCAGGCGCTGCGCCAGTTCGATGCCGTCCATCGAGCCGGGCATCACCATGTCGGTGATGACCACGTCGTAGTCGTCGCCGATGGCCGCGAGGCGCGCCATCGCCGCGTCGGCGCCGTCGACGCGGCGCACGACGCAGCCCATCGAGGCCAGCACGTCGCCGGTGGCGGTGGCGACATCGTCGTTGTCCTCGACGAGCAAGGCGCGCACCCCTTCCAGCGAAGGCAGCGCGGCGGCGGTGCCGCCGGCACCGGCGGCAGCGGCACCGTCGGCATCCGCGGCGCCGGCCCTGGCGGCGGGAAAGGCCATGCGCACCGTGGTGCCGCGGCCGCCGCCGCTGCCCGCGCCGGTGCCGGCGCCGCTGGCGATGGTGGCCGTGCCGCCGGCGCGGCGGCAGAAGCCATACACCTGCGCCAGCCCGAGGCCGGTGCCGCGCCCGAGCGCCTTGGTGGTGAAGAACGGCTCGAAGACGCGCCCGATGTCGTGCGGCGCGATGCCGCTGCCGTTGTCGGTGACCGCGATCACCACCGCCGGCCCGTCGATGCCGGCCACGGTGCCGGCGGCGGCGTTGCGCACCTGCACGTGCAGGCGGCCGCCTTCGGGCATCGCGTCGCGCGCGTTGAGCGCCAGGTTCACCATCGCGAGCTCCAGCTCGGCGGCGTCGGCGCGGATCGGCGCCGCGCCCGGTTCGACCTGCGTCGTGACGGTGATGCTGCTGCCCAGCGCCGGCGCCAGCAGCTCGACGATCTCGGGCATGCGCTGGCCGAGGTCGACCACCTCGGGCCTGAGCGGCTGGCTGCGCGAGAACGACAGCAGTTGCCGCGTCAGCCGCGTGCCGGCGGTGACGGCGCGCTCGATGGCGGCGATGGGCGCGCCGTCGGTGGCCGGCTGCGGCTGCATCCTGCGCATCAGGTACAGGTTGTTGGAGACGATCATCAGGAGGTTGTTGAAGTCGTGCGCCACGCCACCGGTGAGGCGCCCCATCGCTTCGAGCTTCTGCGCCTGGCGCAGCGTCTCCTCGATCTGCCGCTCCCGCGCCGAGCGCGCGTGCAGCTCGCGGGCCATCGCCAAGCTGCGCAGCGTGCGCCGCCGGGCGACGAACGCCACCCCGACGAGCGCGATCGCGGTGGGGAAGGCGAGCGCCGCCAGCAGCGCCAGCGAGCGCCGCCAGGACGCCAGCGCCGCGTCGCGCTCCATCCACGCCACCACGCGCACCGGCACGCCGGGCAGCGGCCGGCTGGCGAACAGGCGCGACATCTCCTCGGGGGTGTCGGCGGCGCGCGAGGCACTGGCGGCGCCGGCGGCACTGGCCGAGTAGGGCGGCAGCGCCTCGGGCGCCACCGGCGCCGAAGCGCCGTTGCCGGGCAGGTCGCGCGCCTGGGGCATGTGCGGCCAGCCGGCCAGCACGGCGCCGTCGCTGCGCACCAGCGCGACGTTCAGGCCGGCGCCGGCGCCGGGCAGGGCGCTGTACAGCGCGGCGAAGTACTGCGGCTTCAGGCTCGACGACAGCGCGCCGGCGAAGCGGCCGCCCGGGCCCTCGCGGCGCACGCTCAGGTCGAAGAACGTCTCGCCGGTGGTGCGGCTGGTGAGCACGTCGCTGACGAACGGCTGCACGCCGCCGATGCGGTGGTGGCGGTAGAACGGCCGGTCGGTGAAGTCGATGTTGCGCGGCGCCGGGAAGGCAACGTTGGTGGCCACGAGGCGCCCGTCGGCGCCGAGCACGAACAGGCCCTGCAACTGCGGCAGCCCCTCGGCCATGTGCTGCATCTGCCGGTGCAGCGACTCTTCGCGCGCGCGCAGCGCCTCGTCGCTGTCGTTGCCCAGCGCGTCGGCCAGGCGGCCGAGCAGCGCCGCGTTGACCTCGAAGACCTTGGACGCATGCTCGGCCGCAATGGCCACCGCGCCGTCGATCTGCGAGCGCGCCTGCTCCAGTTCCTGCGCGCGCAGGGCCAGCGCGGCGGCGGTGAACAGCAGCGTGGGCACCAGCACCGCCAGCACCATCGTCGCCGTCAGCCACGACAGCGCGTTCCAGGCATGCGCGCCCGAAGCGGGGGCGGCGGCCGGCAGCCGCGGGGCCGCGCGGGCGGCGTCGTCCGCGGCGTCGTCGGGGGCGTCGTTCGGGGCGGCGGCCATGGCGCGATGGGACGAGGGCGACCTCGATCGGCCCCAGGCAGGAGCCGTGCCTGACGAACCAGCCCGTGCGCAAGCCGGCGGCGCATGCTACTGCCGCGGCCCGCATGCGGCGAGCGCGGCCGCGCCGCGGGCACCGCGGAGCGCCGCGGGCCGCGCCGGCGCGGCATGGCGCGGCATGGCGCTGCATGGCGCCGCGGGCCCCGCATGGCGCCGCTTAGCATGCGCGCCGATGCCATCGTCCGGCGCGCCGCTGCGCTCTCCGTTCGCCGTTGCGCTCGCCGGCCTGCTCGGGCTGGCTTCGGCCATGGGCATCGGCCGCTTCGCGTTCACGCCGCTGATGCCGCTGATGCAGCAGCACGACGGCCTCACGCTGGCGCAGGGCGCGTGGCTGGCGGCTGCCAACTACCTGGGCTACCTGGCCGGCGCCGTGGCCTGCTGGTGGCGGCCCCCGGCACCCCGCCCGGCCATCGCCGGCGGCCTGCTCGCGGTGGCGGCCACGACGGCGGCGATGGCGCTCGGCCACGCCTTCGGCCACGGGGAGGGGCTGCGCCTGGCCCTGCGCTTCGCCGCCGGCACGGCCAGCGCCTTCGTGCTGGTGGCGGTGGCGGGCTGGGCGCTCGAAGCGCTGGCCGCGATGGGCCGCGCCGACCTGGCGGGCTGGGTCTTCGCCGGCGTCGGCTTCGGCGTGACGACGGCAGGGCTGGTGGGCCTGGTCGCCGGCCACGCGGCGCTGGCGCCGGACACGGCCTGGCTGCTGCTGGGCGCGGCGGCGCTGGCCGTGGCGCTGGCCGGCTGGCGCTCCTGGGGCCGGCGGGCCGACGGGCGCGCCGACGAAGGCCCGCCGCAGGGCGCGCATGAACACGCCGCAAGGCGCCCGCCGCAGCGAACGCGCGAACGCCCGCCCGAAGCGATGGCGCCCGAAGCGATGCAGGCCGCGAAGCCGGCTGGCGCACGGGCCGCCACGCCGCCCGCCACGCCGCAGCGCCAGGCCGCGCGCTTCGGTGCGGCCGGCTGGGCGCTCGTCGTCGCCTACGGCGGCTTCGGCTTCGGCTACATCCTGCCGGCCACCTTCCTGCCGGCGATGGCGCGCGCGCGGGTGCCCGAGCCGCACCTGTTCGGCCTCGCATGGCCGGTGTTCGGGCTGGCCGCGGCGGCGTCGACGGTGGCCGTCACGCGCTGGTTCCGCGCCGCCTTGCCGCGCACGCTCTTCATCGGCGGCGCGCTGGTGATGGCGGTGGGCGTGCTGCTGCCGGTGCTGCGGCCGACGCTCGGTTCGATCGTTGCGGCGGCGCTGTGCGTCGGCGGCACGTTCATGGTGCTGACGATGTCGGGCCTGCAGGAAGCGCGCCGCATCGCGCCGCCCGGCGCCGCGCCGGCACTCACCGCGGCGATGACCACCGCCTTCGCGCTCGGCCAGTTGCTGGGCCCGCTGGTGGTGGGGCTGCTGTCGGCCCCGGCCCGGGTTGCTGCGGCGGCCGGCGGGCCCGACGTGGCCGCCGCGAGTTGGGCCGCTGCCGCCGCCCTGGTGGCCAGCGTGCTCGTCCTCGCCGCAGGCCCGGCGCCGCGGCGGTAACGGGCCGGCGCCGCAGCGCTTGCGGCCCCGCGCCGCAGCGCTTGCAGCCCGGCGCCGCAGCGCTTGCAGCCCGGCGCCTTGGCGCTAGCAGCCCGGCGCCTTGGCGCTTGTGGAACACTCGCCTCCCATGAGCCATTCAAGCGCCGACGAAGGCGTCACCGTCGTCCAGGCCACCTGCCCGCACGACTGCCCCGACACCTGCGCGATGCAGGTGTCGGTGCAGGGCGGTCGCGTCATCCGCATCGCCGGCGACCCCGAGCACCCGCCGACCCACGGCGCCTTGTGCACGAAGGTCAGCCGCTACGCCGAGCGCACCTACCACGCCGAACGCGTGCTGACGCCGCTGAAGCGCATCGGCCAGAAGGGCGAAGGCCGCTTCGCGCCGGTCGGCTGGGACGAGGCGCTCGACGACATCGCGCGGCGCCTGAAGGCCATCGCCGCGCGCGACCCGCACTCGGCGCAGGCGATCCTGCCCTACAGCTACGCCGGCACGATGGGCCTCGTGCAAGGCGAGGGCATGGCGGCACGCTTCTTCCACAAGCTGGGCGCCAGCCTGCTCGACCGCACCATCTGCTCCAACGCCGGCGGCGAGGCGCTGGCTGCCACCTACGGCGGCAAGGTCGGCATGCACCTGGAGTTCTTCGCCGAGAGCCGGCTGATCCTCATCTGGGGCAGCAACCCGATCACCAGCAGCGTGCACTTCTGGAACATCGCGCAGCAGGCCAAGCGCGCCGGCGCCAAGCTGGTGTGCATCGACCCGCGCCGGAGCGAAACGGCCGAGAAGTGCCACCAGCACATCGCGCTGCTGCCCGGCACCGACGGCGCCCTGGCGCTGGCGCTGATGCACGAGCTGATCGCCAACGACCGGCTCGACCACGACTACATCGAGCGCCATGTGGAAGGCTTTGCCAAGCTGCGCGAGCGGGCGCTGGCCTGGCCCGCGGCGCGCGCCGCGGCGGTCTGCGGCATCGACGAAGGCGTCATCCGCGAGCTGGCGCGCGAGTACGGCAGCACGCGGCCGGCGGCGATCCGCCTGAACTACGGCATGCAGCGCGTGCACGGCGGCGGCAACGCGGTGCGGCTGGTGGCGCTGCTGCCCTGCCTCACCGGGGCCTGGCGGCACCGCGCCGGCGGGCTGCTGCTGTCTTCGAGCGGCTGGTTCGGGCAAGCGCGCCGCAACGCCTGGCTGCAGCGGCCCGACCTGCTCGCCGGCCGCACGCCGCGCACCGTGAACATGGTGACCATCGGCGACGACCTGCTGCGCGAGAGCTCGCCGGAGTTCGGGCCGCGCATCGAGGCGGTGGTCGTCTACAACAGCAATCCGGTGGCGGTGGCGCCCGAGAGTGCGAAGGTGGCCGGGGGCTTCGCGCGCGAGGACCTCTTCACCGTGGTGCTCGAGCACTTCCTCACCGACACCGCCGACCACGCCGACTACGTGCTGCCGGCGACGACGCAGCTGGAGCACTGGGACGCGCACACCACCTACGGGCATGTGTACGCGATGCTCAACCGCCCGGCCATCGCGCCGCTGGGCCAGGCGCGCTCGAACGCCGAGGTGTTCCGCCAGCTCGCCGCCCGCATGGGCTTCACCGAACCGTGCCTCGCCGACAGCGACGAGACGATGGCGCTCGGCGCCTTCGACCCCGACCGCGTGCGCCTGGAGGAGGTGAAGCGCAAGGGCTGGAGCCGGCTGGCGATCGCCGACGCCCCGTTCGCGGCCGGCGCCTTCCCCACGGCCAGCGGCAAGGCCGTCGTCGACGCGCCGGGCCTCGGCGTGCCCGACTTCGTGCCGAACTACGAAAGTGTGCAGTCGGCGCCGGCCCTGGCGGCGCGCTACCCGCTGGCGATGATCTCGCCGCCGGCGCGCCACTTCCTCAACTCCAGCTTCGTCAACGTGCCCAGCCTGCGCGCGATGGTCGGCGAGCCGGTGCTGGAGATGGATGCCGGCGACGCCGCCGCGCGCGGCATCGCCGACGGCGACCTGGTGCGCATCTTCAACGACCGCGGCAGCACGCTGGCCCGGGCCGAGGTCGCGGCGGCAGGCGATGGCAGCGGCGGCGGCAACGGCGCCGGCCGCGCCCGGCCGGGCGTCGTCAACGGCCTGGGCGTGTGGTGGCGCAAGTTCGGCCGCGACGGCACCAACGTCAACCAGCTCACGCACCAGCGGCTCACCGACATCGGCCGCGCGCCGGCGTTCTACGACTGCCTGGTGCAGGTGGAGCGCGTGAACGCCACCGGCGCCGCGGCTGCGGCCGCGTGAGCGCGGCGCCCGCCTGAAGCCGGCGCTGCCGCGGCCCCTCGTCTCGTGCGCCTCACCGGCAAGCTCATCGCGCTCATGGCGGCAGCAGGGGTGGTGGCACTGGCGGCGCTGGCTGCCGGCGCGGTGTGCCTGACCAGCGGCTGCAGCACCCTCGGCTACTACGCGCAGGCCGCCGGCGGCCACCTCGACCTGGTGATGAAGTCGCGCTCGCTCGCCGGCTGGATCGAGGCGCCGGGCACCGAGCCGAAGCTGCGCCAGCGGCTCGAACTCGCGCAGCGCATGCGCGACTTCGCGGTGCAGGAACTGAAGCTGCCCGACAACGCGAGCTACCGCCGCTATGCCGATCTCGGCCGCGGCGCTGCGGTGTGGAACGTGGTGGCGGCGCCGGAGCTCTCGCTAATGCTGAAGACCTGGTGCTTCCCGGTGGTGGGCTGCGTCGGCTACCGCGGCTACTTCGATCGCGCGAGCGCCGACGCGATGGCCGCCGAGCTGAAGGCGCAGGGGCTGGACATCAACGTCTACGGCGTGCCCGCCTACAGCACGCTCGGGCGCACCAACTGGATGGGCGGCGACCCGCTGCTGAACACCTTCATCTTCTGGGGCGAAGGCGAGCTGGCCAAGCTGATGTTCCACGAGCTGGCGCACCAGGTGGCCTATGCCGGCGACGACACGATGTTCAACGAGAGCTTCGCGGTGGCGGTGGAGCGCCTGGGCGGCCAGCGCTGGCTGGAGAAGTTCGGCACGCCCGAAGCCCGCCAGGCCGACGAGGAGGCAGCGCAGCGCCGCGCCGACTTCCGCGCCCTCACGCAGCGCACGCGCGCCAGCCTGGCCACCGTCTACGCCAGCGCCATCACCGACGACGAGAAGCGCCAGCGCAAGGCGGCGCTGCTGGCGGCGATGCGCTCCGAGTACGAGCAGGTGAAGGCCGCGCGCTGGGGCGGCTTCGCCGGCTACGACGGCTGGTTCGCGCGCGCCAACAACGCGGCGCTGGGTGTGCAGGCGGCCTACAACGACCTCGTGCCGCAATTCGAGCAGTTGTTCGAACGAAGCGGCCGCGACTTCGAGCGCTTCTACGCCGAGGTGCAGCGGCTGGCGAAGCTGCCCAGGGCCGAGCGGCGCGCCCAGCTCGGCGCGGCGAAGCCCTGACCCGGCGCCGGCCGGCGCGCCCGCGCAGGCGGCGGGCCGCAGCCCCCGGCGGCCCATCGTGCCGCCCGCCCCGCCCGGACGGCAGTGCGAGAAATGAACTAGGTCAAGTTCGCCATATTCCGCATTTCAGGCCCGATGAATCGATGCCGAAATGATGGCAATGCCGGCCGCCCGGCGCCCATTCCTTTCATCTGGAGATTCCTGGTCATGTTCGGATTCCTCGCTTCGCTGCGGATCGGCCAGCGCCTGGCCGTCGGCTTCAGCCTGCCGGCCCTGCTGTGCTGCGTGCTCGTCGCCTTCGGCATGGTCGGCCTGCAGCGCCTGTCGGGCTCGCTGACGATGATCAACGACCACCTGGTGCCGAAGATGGAGCAGGTGAACGCGGTGTCGTTGAACGTGGCGCAGCTCGGCATGGCGATGCGCAACGCCGGGCTCTACCCCGAGGAGTCGCGGGTGCGCGGCGAGATCGAGGAGATCACGCAGCGGCGCGCCACCGTCGACAAGCTGCTGGCCGGCCTGGACAAGACCATCGCCGACCCGCAGGCGCGCGAGAAGTTCGAGGTGCTGCAGAAGGTGCGCGTGGGCTACCGGCCGCTGCAGAACCGCTACCTCGAGCTGATCAAGGCCGGCTCGCGCGACGAAGCGCTGCGGCTGCTGGTGGGCGAAGCGGACGCAGTCCACTCGAGCTACCTGGCCGCGGCCGAGGCGCTGCAGGCGGCGCAGAAGAAGGTCGTCGACGACGCGGCGGTCGAGGGCCGGCGGACGCACGACCGCATGGTGACGGTGCTCGTCAGCGTGGCGGCGGCGTCGCTGGTGCTGATGGCGCTGGCCGGCTGGGTGATCGCGCGCTCGGTGGTGGTGCCGCTGCGTGCGGCCGGCGAAGCCGCGCAGCGCATCGCCGGCGGCGACCTCGCCACCGAGGTGCCCGCGGCCGCCGGCCGCGACGAGGCGAGCGCCGTGCTGCGCGCCATCGGCCAGATGCAGGCCGGCCTGCGCGAGATCGTCACCGGCGTGCGCAGCGGCGTCGAGTCGGTGGCCTGCGCTTCGGGCCAGATCGCGCAGGGCAACACCGACCTCGGCTCGCGCACCGAACGCCAGGCGAGCAGCCTGCAGCAGACCGCGGCCAGCCTGGAGGAGATGACGGCCGCCGTGCGCACCAGCGCCGACAACGCGCGGCTGGCGAGCCAGCTCGCCAGCGAAGCCTCGCGCGTGGCCGGCAACGGCGGACAGGTGGTGCAAAGCGTCGTCACGACGATGGGCGAGATCCAGGACAGCAGCCGCCGCATCGGCGAGATCATCGGCACCATCGACGGCATCGCCTTCCAGACCAACATCCTGGCGCTCAACGCCGCGGTCGAGGCGGCGCGCGCCGGCGAACAGGGCCGTGGCTTCGCCGTGGTGGCCGGCGAGGTGCGCACGCTGGCGCAGCGCAGCGCCGAGGCGGCGCGCGAGATCAAGAGCCTGATCGGCAACAACGTCGACCGCGTCGAGGCGGGCGGCGCGCTGGTGGGTGAAGCGGGCCGCACGATGCAGCAGGTGGTGGAACAGGTGAAGCGCGTCGCCGACCTGATGGGCGAGATCACCGCTAGCGCCAACGAGCAAAGCGCCGGCATCGGCCAGGTCAACACCGCCGTCAGCGACCTCGACAGCACGACGCAGCAGAACGCCGCGCTGGTCGAAGAAGGCGTCGCCGCGGCGACGAGCCTGAAGCAGCAGGCCGACCGCCTTTCGCAGACGGTGGGCGTGTTCCGGCTCACCGCTGCCTGACGCTGCCTGACGCTGCCTGACGCCGCCCGCCGGCGCCTGACGCGCCGGACCGGCCCGGCGCTGCCCGGCATTGCGCGCGGCTCGCGCGGGCGGCCGCAACGCCCGTGCTAGCCTTCGCGCATGGCCGATCTCAGCATCCACCGCGAACACGCCCTCGGCCTGGAGCGGGCCCGCAAGGTGGCCTGGAAATGGGCCGAGGAGGCGGAGAAGAAGTTCGACATGGAGTGCACCGTGATCGAAGGCGACTTCTCCGACACGGTGGAGTTCACGCGCAGCGGCGTCACGGGGCGGCTCATCGTCGCCGCCGACCACTTCGATCTCGAAGCCAAGCTCGGCTTCCTGCTCGGCGCCTTCGCCAAGACGATCGAAGGCGAGATCCAGAAGACGCTGGACGACCTGCTCGCCAAGGGCGGTGGGGCAGGCACTGCGGCGAAGAAGGCGGCGAAGAACGCCGCGAAGGACGCCGCGAAGAGCCCCGCGAGCGGCGGCAAGCGCTGAGGTCGGCGCGCAGCGGCGGGCGCCCCGCGCGGCGCAGGCGCTACTTCAGGCTCTCGATCAGGTCGATGTACTCCTGCATCGCCTCGTCGGCCGCCTTGCCCTTCTGGCCGGCCCAGGCGTCGTACTTGGCGCGGCCCACCATGTCGGTGAAGCCGGGGCGCTTGCCTTCCACGTCGCCTTCGGTGGCCTGCTTGTACAGCGAGTAGATCTTCAGCAGCGTCATGTTGTCGGGCTTCTCGGGCAACTGCTTGCTCTGGGCAACCGCCTTCTCGAACGTCGCTTTCAGGTCGGCCATGGCCTGG
>JAEUPF010000020.1 GCA_016790425.1 Rubrivivax sp. | reverse complement strand
GCGTGTTCCCACACATCGATGGTCAGCAGGGGCTTGCCTTCACCGCTCTTCAGCGGGTTGCCGGCGGCGCCGGTGTTGACGATGTCGACGCTGCCGTCGGCCTTCTTCACCAGCCAGGTCCAGCCGGAGCCGAAGTTGCCGACCGCGCTCTTGACGAAGGCCTCGCGGAAGGCGGCATGGCTGCCCCACTTCTTGGCGATGGCTGCAGCGAGCGCCCCGCCGGGCTCGCCGCCGCCGGCGGGCTTCATGCAGTTCCAGAAGAAGGTGTGGTTCCAGATCTGCGCGGCGTTGTTGTAGATGCCGCCGGAGGCTTTCCTGACGATCTCCTCCAGCGCCATCTTCTCGAACTCGGTGCCCTTTTGCAGGTTGTTCAGGTTCACCACGTAGGCGTTGTGATGCTTGCCGTGGTGGTACTCCAGCGTTTCCTTGCTGTAGTGCGGGGCCAGCGCGTCCAGCGCGTAGGGCAGCGGCGGCAGCGTGTGTTCCATCGAAACGTCTCCTGTCGGTCGTGAAGGTTCTTGGAGGGCGGGCATTCTAGGCAGGCGCGGCGGCGGGCCGCTGGAAAGAGGGGCATCGGCGGCCGCGGGCAAAGCCAGGCATCGGCGGCGCACTCGTGCCGGCGTCAATGATCGTCGTGCCGGTCGGGGTCCAGGTCGACATCGATCACGCTGGCCCGCGCTGATCCATCGGCCCACACGGCGCGGATGCGCTGCCCGGCGCCAAGCGCACGCGCGGCGGTGATGGCGCGGCCGCGTTCGTCTTCGACCCAGGCGTAGCCACGGCCAAGCACGCCGCGCGGGTCGAGCGCACGCAGGCGCTGCGCCAGCGCGTCCAGGCGCGCACGCTCGCGCGCCAGGTGCTGCGCCGGCGCGGCGCCGAGGCGCTCGTGCGCGCGCTGCAACCGCACCGCCCACCCGACGGACAGCGGCCGCGGCGAGCGCGCGAGGCGATGCGCCAGCGCGTCCAGGCGCTGGCGCAGCGCCGCCACCGCGCGCGAAGGCTGCGCCAGCCGCGCTGCGCGCTGGTCCAGTCCCTGCGCCAGGCCTTGCAGGCGACGCAGCAGCGCCCGTCCGAGCCGCCGCTGCATGAGCGCCAGCGCCGCCAGCAACTCGTCGCGCGCTGGCGCGGCCAATTCCGCCGCCGCCGTCGGTGTCGGCGCGCGCAGGTCGGCGGCGAGGTCGGCGAGCGTCACATCGCTCTCGTGACCGACGCCGCATACCAGCGGCAGCACGCTGGCCGCCACGGCGCGCACCACGCGCTCGTCGTTGAACGCCCACAGGTCTTCGAGCGAACCGCCGCCGCGCACGAGCAGCAGGGCCTCGGTGCCGTCGTGCGCGCTGCGTTCGCCGGCCAGCGCGATGGCGCGCACGATCGCCGGCGGCGCCTCGCTGCCCTGCACCGGGCAGGGATAGATCACCGCCTGCACGTGCGGCGCCCGCCGCGCCAGCGTGGTGAGCACATCGCGCAGTGCTGCCGCCCCCGGCGAGGTGACGATGGCCAGCCGCCGCGGGTGCCGCGGCAGCGGCCTCTTGCGCGCGGCGTCGAACAGGCCCGCCGCTTCGAGCCGTGCGCGCAAGCGCAGGAACTCCTCGTACAGCGTGCCCTGGCCGACACGCTGCATCGCCTCGACGACCAGCTGCAGTTCGCCGCGCGCCGGGTAGAGATCCAGCCGCCCCCGCAGTTCCACCCGCTGGCCGTCGCGCGGCTCGAAGTCCACCAGCAGCGCGGCGCGGCGGAACATCGCGCAGCGCAGCAGCGCCGGCAGTCCGGAATCGTCCTTGAGCGAGAAGTAGCAATGGCCGCTGGCGGCGCGCGCATAGCCCGACAGCTCGCCGCGCACGGCCACCGGGCCGAAGCGCGACCACAAGGCGTCGCTGCCGGCTTGCAGCAACGCCGCCACCCCCCAGGCCGCGCGCTCCGCGGGCGCGCCAGCAGCGGCCGGCGCGCTATCAGCCACGAGCAGACGCCTGCGCAGCGCGGGTTCGGAACTCCACAGCCGCGCCGGCTCTGGCTTTGCGGGGCCCCGACCCGGGCGCGCGCCGGGAACACTCGTGCAAGCCGTTGATACGCATGGATTTTCGATCGCTGCAATTTGCAGCACGCGGCACCGAGGGTTCTCCCGGGGTCGGTCGGATGCTGCTCCGCACAGCATTGCCCACAGTGTTTTCCACAGACGCCATCGACGCCGGCGGGGCCGGCAGAACAAGCTGTGGACAAGGTCGCAAGGCGCTACAGCGGCGGCAGAGCGGCGCAGGCCTTCGGCAATAATCGCGGCCCGCGGCGACCCCCCGATCGCCGGCCTCGAACAAGCCTTGCTGTCCATCATACAAGCGGCCGGTTGGCCGATCTGGCCCCTGCTGCTGTGTTCCATCGTCGCCTTGGCGCTGGTCATCGAACGGCTGTACCACCTGCGTGACGCGCTGGTGACGCCGCCCAAGCTGCTGGAAGAAGTCATCTCGGTGACGCGGGCCAACCTGCCCGGCGCCGACGTGGTGAACAAGCTGTCGGAGAACTCGGTGCTCGGCGGCGTACTCGCCGCGGGGCTGCGCAGCGTCATCGCCGACCCGCGCATCGCCGAGGCGGGCCTGCGGCAAGCGTTCGAGAACGCCGGCCGCAAGGCCGTGCACCGCCTCGAGCGCTACCTCAACACGCTGGGCACCATCGCGGCCGCGGCGCCCTTGCTGGGCCTGTTCGGCACCGTCGTCGGCATGATCGAGATCTTCGGCTCGCAGTCGCCGGGCACGGGCAACAACCCGCAGATGCTGGCGCACGGCATCTCGGTGGCCCTGTACAACACCGCGTTCGGACTCATCATCGCCATCCCGGCGCTGATGTTCTACCGCTACTTCCGCGGCAAGGTCGACGCATTCCAGCTCACGATGGAACTGGCCGCCGAGCGCCTGGTGCCGCACCTGATGCGCTTCGTCGTGCGCGGCACGAACTGATCGCCGCCGCCGGGTACCCACCGCATGCGCTTCAGCCGCCACCGCCCCGAAGAACCGGAGATCAACCTGATCCCGTTCATCGACGTGCTGCTGGTGATCCTGATCTTCCTGATGCTCTCGACGAGCTACTCGCGCTTCACCGAGCTGCAGATCAACCTTCCCGCTGCCGATGCCGAGCGGCTGCGCGACCGGCCGAACGAAGTCGTCGTCGCCATCGCCAGCGACGGCCGCTACGTCGTCAACAAGAAGGCGGTCGACGGCCGCAGCGTCGAGCTGCTGACCGCCGAGCTGGCCGCCGCCGCCGGCAACCGGCCCGACACGGTGGTCATCATCTCGGCCGACGCGATGGCCGCGCACCAGAGCGTCATCAACGTGCTCGACGCGGCGCGCCGCGCCGGGCTGGCCCGGCTGACCTTCGCGGCGCAGAACAGCGGCAGCCGCTGACTTGCGCCGTCAGCCCCGCCCGCCGTCAGCCGCCCGCGGTCAGCCGTCCGCCGTCAACCTCGTCACCCCTTGGCCGCCGCAGACAGCCCCGCGCGCCCCGGCGCCGCGGCAGGCGGCGCCGGTCGCAGCGGCCGCGCCGGGCGCTGGTTCGCTTCCTTCTGGTGGCGTGCTTCCCCCTCGCCGGCGGCGCGGCTGCTGCAGCCGCTGTCGTGGCTGTACCGGGCGCTCGCGGCCATCGCGCGTGCTGCCGCGCCGGCGCCGGCGGCCACGCCGGTGCCGGTGCTCGTCGTCGGCAACTTCGTCGTCGGCGGTGCCGGCAAGACGCCGGTGGTCATCGCGCTCGTGCGCGCGCTGCAGGCGGCCGGCCGCCGGCCCGGGGTCATCTCGCGCGGCCATGGGCGTGCGGGCGCTGGCGTCTACGAAGCCGGCACCGATTCGCCGCCGCAGCGCTCGGGCGACGAGCCGCTGCTGATCCGCCGCCGCACCGGCGTGCCGGTGTTCGTCGGCCGCCGGCGGGCCGAAGCAGCCGCTGCGCTGTGCGCCAGGCATGCGCAGGTCGACGTCCTCGTCTCCGACGACGGCTTGCAGCACCACGCGCTGGCGCGCGTGGGCGAGATCGTCGTCTTCGACGACCGCGGCGCCGGCAACGGCCTGCTGCTGCCGGCCGGGCCGCTGCGCCAGCCGCTGCCGCGCGCGCTGCCTCGCAACGCCTTCGTCCTCTACAGCGGCGAGCGCACTTCGACGCCGCTGCCCGGCATGGTCGTACCGCGGCGGCGGGACGCCGTCGTGCCGCTGGCCGCGTGGGCGCGCGGCGAAGCCGCTGCAGCGCAGCCGCTGGCATCGCTGCGCGGCCGCCGCGTCACCGCACTGGCCGGCATCGGCGCGCCGGAGCAGTTCTTCCGCATGCTCGAGGCCGCGGGCCTCGACATCGAACGCCTGCCCTGCGCCGACCACGCCGACTACCCGCAGTGGCCCTGGCCCGGGCGCACGCGCGAGGTCGTCACCACCGAGAAGGACGCCGTCAAGCTGGCCCTGTTGCTGCCGGCGCCGGTGCCGGTGTGGGTGCTGCCGCTAGACTGCGATCTGCCGCCGCCCCTGGTGAGCGCGTTGCTGGCGCTGCTGCCGCCGGTGCGCTGACGCGGCATGCGCTGCTCACGCTTCGCCGCGCTGCACTTCCCTTCGCGAACCACCGGATTCCTGCGATGTTCGATCACCGTCTCGTCGAGTTGCTGGTGTGCCCGTTGTGCAAGGGGCCGCTCGAGCTGCGCCGCGACGAGCAGATGCGGCCCACCGAACTGGTGTGTCCCGCCGACCGCCTGGGCTTCGCGCTGCGCGACGGCGTGCCGGTGATGCTGGAGAACGAAGCGCGCTCGCTCACCGCCGAAGAAGCGGCGCGGCACTGAAGCGGCGTGGCGTTCACGGTCCTCATCCCGGCGCGGCTGGCCTCGACGCGCCTGCCCGACAAGCCGCTGGCCGATATCGGCGGGCGGCCGATGGTGGTGCGCGTGGCCGAGCGCGCGGCATCGAGCGGCGCCGCCGCGGTGGTGGTGGCGGCGGATGACGAGCGCATCGAGCGCGCCTGCCGCGAGCACGGCGTGCGTTGCGTGCTGACGCGCCGCGACCACGCCAGCGGCAGCGACCGCCTCGCCCAGGCGTGCGCCCTCCTCGGCCTGGACGGCGACGACATCGTCGTCAACGTGCAGGGCGACGAGCCGCTCATCGACCCCGCGCTCGTGCGCGAGACCGCCGCGCTCGTCGCCGCGCGCACCGATTGCGTGATGAGCACCGCCGCGCACGCGATCGACAACGCCGAGGACCTGCGCAACCCGAACGTTGTCAAGGTCGTGCTCGACCGGCAAGGGTTGGCGCTGTACTTCTCGCGCGCGCCGATTCCCTGGTGGCGCGACGGCAACGCGGGCAGCCAGGGCGCGGCGCCAGCGGTGCCGGCCCTTGCGCCGTCGGCGCCGGCCCTTGCGCCAGCCCTGGCGCCGATGCTCGCGCCGCTCAGGCACATCGGCCTGTACGGCTACCGCGCGGGCTTCCTGCGCGGTTTTCCGGCGCTGGCCGCGGCGCCGCTCGAGCAGGTCGAAGCGCTGGAGCAGCTGCGCGTGCTGTGGCACGGGCACCGCATCGCCGTGCTCGTGGCGGCCGCGGCGCCGGGGCCGGGCGTCGATACGCCGGCCGATCTCGAGCGCGTGCGCGCGCTGTTCGCTGCCGCAGCCCGGCGCAACGGCGGCCCTTCGGCGTCAGGCTGACGCAGGGAACGGCGTGATACTCTCGTTTCGCATGGCGGTGCGGTGAGCGCGCGTGAGCGTGCCGAAGCCGCACCCCGGGCTCCTCAGCCGACGACGGAAGGCCAAGCGCGATGAGACTGATTCTTCTGGGCGCACCGGGCGCCGGCAAGGGCACGCAGGCGGCGTTCATCTGCCAGCGCTACGGCATCCCGCAGATCTCCACCGGCGACATGCTGCGCGCCGCGGTGAAAGCCGGGACGCCGCTGGGGCTGGCGGCCAAGAAGGTGATGGACAGCGGCGCGCTCGTCAGCGACGACATCATCGTCGGCCTGGTCAAGGAGCGCCTGGCGCAGCCCGACTGCGGCAACGGCTTTCTCTTCGACGGCTTCCCGCGCACCATCCCGCAGGCCGAGGCGATGAAGACCGCCGGCGTCAGGCTCGACGTGGTGCTGGAGATCGACGTGCCCGACGCGGCCATCATCGAGCGCATGAGCGGCCGCCGCGTCCACGTGGCCAGCGGCCGCACCTACCACGTCAAGTACAACCCGCCCAGGCTCGAGGGGCGCGACGACGCGACCGGCGAGCCGCTCGTGCAGCGCGAGGACGACAAGGAAGAAACCGTGCGCAAGCGCCTGGCCATCTACCAGCAGCAGACGCGCCCGCTCGTCGAGTACTACGCGCAATGGGCTGCGCGTGGCGAGCCCGGCGCACCGCGCTACGCGCGCGTCGCCGGCACCGGCGCGGTGGAGGAGATCACCGCGCGCGTGCTGAAGGCGCTGGGTGGCTGATCCGGCTGCGCAGCGCGGCCCTGCGCGCGCTCGCACTTCCCTCCACCGGTCGCTCCATTCACCCCGACAACCCGGCAGCAAACGCAAATCATGGACATCTCAGGCAAGGTCTTCATCGTCACCGGCGGCGCATCGGGCCTCGGCGAAGGGGCCGCGCGCGCGCTGGCAGCGCGCGGCGGCAAGGTCGTCGTCGCCGACCTGCAGGCCGACAAGGGCGAGGCGGTTGCGGCGTCGATCGGCGGCGCCTTCGTCAAGTGCGACGTCACGCAGGAGGCCGACGGCCAGGCCGCCGTCGCCAAGGCGGTGTCGATGGGCAAGCTGATGGGCCTGGTGAGCTGCGCCGGCATCGCCATCGCGGTCAAGACCGTCGGCAAGGAAGGCGCGCACCCGCTGGCACAGTTCACGCGCGTCATCAACATCAACCTCATCGGCACGTTCAACATGATCCGCCTCGCGGCCGAGGCGATGAGCAAGAACGCCCCCGAGCCCACCGGCGAGCGCGGCGTGTGCATCAACACCGCCAGCGTTGCCGCCTACGACGGCCAGATCGGCCAGGCCGCCTACAGCGCCAGCAAGGGCGGCGTGGTCGGCATGACGCTGCCCATCGCGCGCGACCTGGCGCGCAGCGGCATCCGCGTGATGACCATCGCGCCGGGCATCTTCGGCACGCCGATGCTGTTCGGCATGCCCCAGGAAGTGCAGGACGCGCTGGCCGCCAGCGTACCCTTCCCCAGCCGCCTGGGCACGCCCGCCGACTACGGCAAGCTCGCCGTGCACATCTGCGACAACGACATGCTCAACGGCGAGGTGATCCGCCTGGACGGCGCGATCCGGCTGGCGCCGAAGTAAGGCGAAAAGGTCTGGCGATGCGGGCTTCCCCGGGCTCGCCATCGCGCCGCGCCACCTGCGCCGGCTTGGGCGCGCTGCCTCGGCTGCACCGCGATCCGTTCGATCGCCTGCTGGCCGCCCGCGCGATCGAGGAAGGCCTGAGGCTGCTCGCGGCCGCTGCGGCGCTGGCGCGCACACGTTGCGCCCTGCCAACGCACCGGCAGTCCGAACGGTCCGAGTAGCGGTTTCCCTGGGACGCGCCGGCGCGACTCGTCCAGACAATCGGCGCACGCAAAAGCGGGCCAGGTGCGCCGTGGGTTCGACGCTCGGCGTGCGACTGGCATTCACGCAGGTTTAACGCAGGAGAACGCGCAATGTTCAAACGAACCGAGTTGAGTCGCGCCGTGGTGGTCCTCGTCTCCGGCCTCGGGCTGGTGGGCGGGGCCGCGCTGGCGCAGGAGCGCATCGAGATCACGGGGTCGGCCATCAAGCGCACCGACGCCGAGACGGCACTTCCCGTCACCGTCATCCGCGCCGCCGACCTCGAGCGCCTGGGTGTCACCAACGCCGAGCAGGCGCTGGCGCGCATCGCCTCGGTGCAGTCGAACTTCGGCGCCAGCGCGTCGATCGGCGGCACCACCGGTGGCAAGGCGGAGGCCGACCTGCGCGGCCTCAGCGGCCCCACGGGCACCAACGCCAACAAGACGCTCGTGCTGTTGAACGGCCGCCGCATGGCCAACCACTCGTTCGACGCCGCTGCCGTCGACCTCAATGCCATCCCCATGGCCGCGGTCGACCGCGTCGAGGTCCTGCGCGACGGCGCTTCGGCCATCTACGGCACCGACGCCATCGGCGGCGTCATCAACTTCATCCTCAAGCGCGACTTCCGCGGCGTCGAGCTGTCGGCGTCGCAGTCGCGCCCCGAGGCCGGCAACGCCGGGTCGACCACCCGCGCCAACGTCGTCGCCGGCTTCGGTTCGCTGTCGGAGAACCGCTTCAACGTCATGGGCGCCATCGACTGGCGCAAGCAGAAGGTGCTCGAGGCGGTGGACCGCAAGTTCGGCTCCACCGGCGTGCTCGGCACCCGGCGTGCCGACATCACCGCCGGCACCAGCGGCACCGCGTTCCCCGGCGACGTCGACGGCTTCGAGCCTTCGGGCCCGGCGTGCGACCCGCCGTTCTCGATCCCGCGCAACACCAACCCCGACAACACGGGCGCCTTCCAGACCTGCCGCTACGACTTCACCAAGTCGATCGACCTGGTTCCCGAGACCGAGCAGATCACCGGCCTGCTGCGCGGCACGTTCTCGCTCACCTCGGCCTTCACGCTGACGGCCGAGTACGTCTACGCGAACAACAAGGCCACCTCGCGCGTCGCGCCGGCGCCGACAACGCACCTGATCCTGGCCACCAGCCCGTTCTTCCCCGCCGGCGCGCCGACGCGCGACCTCGATGCGCTGATCCCGTTCTTCGGCGTCACCGACCCCGTTCCCGGCGGGCCGACGCTCGGCGGCGCGGTGAACTGGCGCCAGGTGCCTGCCGGCAAGCGCACCAGCGGCGACGACACCACCACCGACCGCTTCATGATCGACCTCGAGGGCACCGTGGGCGCGCTGGACCTGCGCGGCGCCGTCGGCCGCACCACCAACAAGAGCGAGGCCAGCGTCAAGCGCGGCTATGTCAACGACCAGTTGATGCAGGACGGCGTCTGGGCCGGCGTCATCAACCCGTTCGGCACCCACACCGCCGCGAACTTCGGCCAGACCGCTGCCGGCCTCGCGGCGATCGAAGCGGCCCAGGTCGTCGCGCCGACGCTCATCGGCAAGGCGACGGTCGACTTCGCCGATGCCCGCGTCTCGACCGACCTGTTCAAGCTGCCGGCCGGCGCCGTCGTCGGCGCCTTCGGCATCGACGTCCGGCGCGAGAAGTCCAGCTTCGAAGCCACCGACATCACCGCGCAACTCGGCAGCCTGGGCATCGACCCCAACAGCGACACGTCGGGCAGCCGCAACGTCGGCGCGATCTTCGCCGAACTGGGCATTCCGCTGATGAAGGGGCTTGACGCCACGGTGGCGGCGCGCTTCGACCGCTACAGCGACGTCGGCAGCACCTTCAACCCGAAGGTGGCGATCAAGTTCGCGCCGATGGCCGGGCTGGCGCTGCGCGCCTCGGCCAACAAGGGCTTCCGCGCCCCGACGCTGTACGAGATCCACCAGCCGCAAAGCCTGACCTTCACCACCGACAACTACGACGACCCGGTGCTGTGCCCGGGCGGCACGCCGGTGGCGGGAACCTCGGCCGGCGTGGTGTGCGGCCAGCAGGTGCTTCAGCGCAACCTCGGCCCGGTCGCCAACGGCCTGGCCGCCGACACGCTGAAGCCGGAGAAGTCCACCGCGTTCTCGGCTGGCCTCGTGTTCGAGCCGATGCGTGGCCTGAGCTTCACGGTCGACTACTTCCAGATGAAGATCGACAACCTGATCAGCGGTCTGCCCGAGCAGGAGATCTTCGCCAGCTCGACGCGCTACGCCAGCCGTTTCGTGCGTTGCAGCACCGTGGCCGCCGGGGGCACACCCGGCATCACGCTGGGCATGATCGACGCCTGCGGCAACCTGAGCCCGACCCAGGACCCGATCGCGTTCATCGACACGCCGACCGAGAACCTGGGCAGCCTGAAGGTCAACGGCATCGACGTCTCGGCCAGCTGGCGCTCGGGTGGAACGCCGGCGGGCAACTTCGGCGTCAGCCTGGAGGGCACGTACCTGACGAAGTACCAGTACCAGCGCGAGCGCGGCGGCGCCTTCATCAGCGCTGTCGGCCGCTACTCCGACAACGCGCCGGTGTTCCGCTGGCAGCACGTGATCGGCATCGACTGGAACATGGGCCCGTTCGGCGCCACGCTCGGCCAGCGCTTCAAGAGCGGCTACACCGACCAGGACGGCACGAGCAGCGTCGGTAGCTACGAGATCTACGATCTCTCACTGTCGTACACGCCGATCAAGAGCCTGACGCTGACGCTGGCGGTCAACAACCTGCTCGACAAGGATCCGCCGCGCTCGGTGCAGGTGACGACGTTCCAGCGCGGCTATGACCCGCGCTTCACCGACCCGCTGGGCCGCACCTACACGCTGCGCGCCGGACTGAAGTTCTGACCTCGGTCCCTCCGGGGCGCCGCGAAAGGGCGCCCCGGAAAAGACAAGGGGCACGATCGCAAGATCGTGCCCCTTTTTTCGTTCAGCTCAGAACGCGTAGGTCGCGGTCAGGCGGAAGTAGCGGCCCACCACGTCGTCATACTGCGCGAAGCCGAGCGTGCGCGGGTCGTTGTTCGAGAACGGCGGCTCCTTGTCGAAGATGTTGCGCACCGAGCCGGTCAGGCGCAGGCCCTTGATGCCGGTGTAGGTGACCGCCAGGTCGAACGTGTCGAAGTTGCCGACCACGGCCGTCGTCGAGGTCACCGGCGTGGCCGCCGTCGACTGCGGCTTGTCGAAGAACCTCGCGCGGCTGTTGGCCGTGAAGTTGATGTCGAAGCCGCCGGTCTGCAGGCCCAGCCGCGTCTGGGTGCGCCAGCGCGGCAGGTTCAGCAGGCCGAGGCGGTTGTACAGCGGCGTGCCCGGCTGGTCGGCATAGATGTAGCGATCGAAGTACGTGCCCAGCAGCTCGAACGTGAAGCGGCCCAGCGGCGTCGGCGTGCGCAGTTGCGCCTGCAGATCCCAGCCGTTGATCTTGCGCTCGCCGAGATTGCCCAGCGACGTGTCGATGCGCGTGATGGTGCCGCCGGCATTGCGCGTCACCGCGAACGCCGGGTTGCCGCCGAGCGTGGTGGTGGCACCGGGGACGTAGGCGACGTTGTCGATCACGAACTGCGTCAGCACCAGGCCGATCTCGTCGGTCTTGTTGATGATGAAGTAGTCGAGGCCGAAGGTCAGGTCCGGCACCGGCTCGGCGATGAGGCCGAACGACCAGCTCTTGGCCTTCTCGGGCTTGAGCTGCGCGTTGCCGCCGGAGAAGCGGTCGTACTGCAGGCGCGGGCAGGCCGCGGCGGCGACGCCGTTGGCCGCGCAGCCGGGGAAGTCCTGCACCGAGTCGGCGCTCTGGTTCTGGCCGCCGAACAGGTCGCGCAGCGAGGGCATCTTGAAGCCCTCGGAGTACGAACCGCGCAGCAGGAAGTCCTTGGTCGGCTGCCACTTCAACGCCACCTTCGGCGTCGTCGAGGTGGTGTCGCCCGAGTACTTGTCGTAGCGCACCGCGAGCTGGCCCTCGATCGTGCGCGTGAGCGGGATCGACAGCTCCGCGAACACGGCGGCGAACTTGCGCGAGGCGGATACGGGCGACTGCTGGATGCTGCCGAAGACGTTGCCGGTCTGCTGGTTCGGACCCGGCACGTCGGCGATCTCCTCCTCGCCGTAGATCGAGCCGAGGGCAAAGCCGGCGGCGCCGGCCGGCAGCTTGAACAGGTCGCCCGTGACGCGTCCCTCGACGTAGGTCATCGTCGTCTCGCCGATGCGCGTGTCGCTCGAGCTGATGCCGGCGACCACGGCCGGTGCGTTGGTCAGCGAGAAGGGGTTGAACGTGCCGGCGGCGATGGCGGCGTTCATGCGGTCGAGCAGGAAGTAGCCGCCGTCGACGTTCTTGGCCTTGTTCTTGGCCTGGCCGAGCGCGACGTTGAGGTCGTAGCCCATCACCGAGGTTTCGACGCCGCCGAGGAAGCGGGTGGCGTCGTCGGTGTTGTCGGTGGTGCGCGGGCCGGCTTGCAGCGGCCGGCCGCGCACCGTGATCGGCACGCCGAACGTGTTGGCCGGGTGCGTGGCCGCCAGCGTGAAGTTGCCTGGCGTCGGTGCGGCGCTGGCGAAACTCTCGCTGCGCGCGAACAGCGCCTCGAGGAACAGCGACGTGTTGGCGCTCACGCCGACGGTCCCGTTGAGCAGGCCGCCGATGCGCTCGGTCTCGAAGATCGTCGTGCGATACGGAGCGAAGTCGAACACGCAGCTCGAGCTGCCCGCCACCCCGGGCGACAGCGGCGAAGGCGAGATGATCAGCGAGGGATCGGGGCACGGCGTGAACGGCGACTGCAGGCCCGTCGTCGGGTTGACGAAGTTGCCCGACGGCGCGAACGTGGACAACTGGTTGCCGCCACCGAAGCGCCGGTAGTCCGCGGTGCGGGTGCGCTCGCGGTCGAGGTTGCCCAGCGGGTCGCGCTTGAAGTAGTTCAGGTTGGCCAGGATGTTGAAGCCGCCGGCGCCGCCGCTGCCGAAGCCCACCGTGGCGGCTGCACTCGTCTCGGCGGTGTCGCCTTCGGAGGAGATGCCGTAGCCGCCGCTGAGCTCCACGCCCTGGAAGTTCTTGCGGGTGATGAAGTTGACGACGCCGCCGATGGCGTCGGCGCCGTAGATCGCCGCGGCGCCGTCCTTGAGCACCTCGACCCGCTGCACGGCCCCCAGCGGGATCGTGTTGAGGTTGACGAAGGCGCCATCGAAGCCGTAGTTGGCGAGCCGGCGGCCGTTGAGCAGCACCACCGTCTGGTCACCGGTGAGGCCGCGGAAGCCCACGCTCGCGGTGCCGGTGCCGTTGGGGCTGTTGGACAGCAGCTCGTCGTTGAACGACGACATGTACGGCAGCGAGCGGATCAGGTCGTTGACCGAGGCCACCGCGCGGCGGTCGATTTCCTCCCTCGTCACCACTTCCACCGGCACCGGCGTCTCGGACTGGATGCGCTTGATGCGCGAGCCGGTGATTTCCACCCGCTCCGAGCTCGAGCTTTGCGCCCAGGTGGGGCCGGCGGCCAGCACGCCGCCGAGCGCCAGCAGCACCCCGGTGCAGATTCGCGTTCTCTTGAAGGACATAAGGGTCATGCTCCTACGTTCATTGGTTTCACGAAACGACAGGCGCAACCGCTTCGGCCAGGTAACAGCCCGCCGCCCGTTGCGCCATGTGAATCGATTGTTGGAGCCGGGCACGCCGATTGCCGCAAGGGGAATCCATGAGCGTCTTGCCCGGGGACGCCGAGAGCGCCGTGCCGGCGCTCGACCCGCATCGCGGCCGCGGCACAAGCCGTTGTCAAATCAACGACTTGCCGGCAGTACCTCAGTCCGCAGCCACGGCCTGGCAGCAACGCCGCACTGGCGCCGCACAGCACCTAGGGTCAGTCCCTAGCGCATTCAGGGAACTCTCGCGTTGGCGACACACAACAACCGGTGCCGCCTGCCCTTCGCTCAGGGGGCGAGTTCCAGCCGCGGCACCGCCTCCAGCAACTCCCGCGTGTAGGCATGCGCCGGCCGTTCGAGCACGGCCGCGGTGTCACCGTGCTCGACGATGCGTCCGGCCTGCATCACCGCCACGCGGTCGGCAAGGAACTCGACGACGCCGATGTTGTGCGTGATGAAGAGGTACGACACGCCGAGCCTTTGCTGCAGCTCGAGCAGCAGGTTCAGGATCTGCGCTTGCACCGAGACATCGAGCGCCGAGGTCGGCTCGTCGCAGACGATGAGTTCCGGCTGCACCGCCAGCGCCCGCGCGATGGCGATGCGCTGGCGCTGGCCGCCGCTGAACTCGTGCGGGTAGCGCTGCAGCGCCTCTGGGCGCAGGCCCACCTGCTGCACGAGTTCGGCGATGCGCTCGCGCCGCTGGCCGGGGCTGAACTCCGGGCGCAGCGACGCCAGGCCTTCGTCGAGCAGCTCGGCCACGCGCATGCGCGGGTTCAGCGAGGAGAACGGGTCCTGGAAGATGAACTGCACGCGCCGCCGCGCCGCCACGAGCGCCTCGCCTTGCAGCGCGAAGAGGTCGGCACCGTCGAGCAGCGCCCGCCCTTGCACCTCGGCCAGGCCGCGCAAGAGCTGCACGATCGCCTTGCCGGTGGTGGTCTTGCCGCAGCCGCTTTCGCCGACCAGGGCCAGCGTCTCGCCGCGGCCGATGCTGAACGACACGTCGCGCACCGCATCGAAGTGCCCGCGCACGCGCTGCAGCGCGCCGCCGCGAACGGCGAAGCGCACGGTGAGGTGTTCGACGGCGAGCAGCGGCGCCGAGGGCCCACCGGCCGCAGGCCCCGGTGCCGCTGTCGCCGCAGGCCCCGATGCCGCTGTCGCCGCAGGGCTCGTCGCTCCCGAGCCGGCTGGCAGGCTCGGCAGCGGCTCGCTCGCCCTGCCCTCGGGCACCAGGACGCACCTTGCCTCGTGCATCGGCCCGGCGGCGTACAGCGGCGGCGGCGCAGCCACGCACGCTTCGTGCGCGAACTCGCAGCGCGGCGCGAAGCGGCAGCCGGTGAAGGTCTGCGTCAGCGCCGGCACCGTGCCGCCGATGGCCTGCAACGCCTGCCCGTGGCGCGAGCGCCGCGGCAGCGCGCGCAGCAGCGCCTGCGCATACGGGTGGCGCGGCCGGGCGAAGAACTCGTCGGCGCCCGCCACTTCGACGATCTGGCCGGCGTACATCAGCGCCACGCGCTGCGCCATACCGGCCACCACCGCCAGGTCGTGCGTGATGAGCAGCAAGCCCATGCGGCGCTCGCGCTGCAGGTCGCGCAGGAGCTCCAGCACCTGCGCCTGGATCGTCACGTCCAGCGCCGTCGTCGGCTCGTCGGCGACGAGGAAGTCCGGCTCGGCCGCCAGCGCGATGGCGATCATCACGCGCTGCTTCTGCCCCCCGCTCATGCGGAACGGGTAGTCGTCCAGGCGCCGCGCCGGCTCGGGAATGCCCACGCGCTCGAGCCACTGCAGCGCCTTGGCCCGTGCCTCGGCCCCGCGCAGCGGCGTGTGCGCCTCGATCGCCTCGACGATCTGGTCGCCCACGCGCATCACCGGGTTCAGGCTCGTCGCCGGCTCCTGGAAGATCATGCCGATGCGCCCGCCGCGCACGCCGCGCATCGCCGCCTCGGGCAGGTCGAGCAGGTCTTCGCCGTCCAGGCGCACGCTGCCGGCGGCGACGTGGCCGCTTTCGGGCAGCAGGCGCATCAGCGCCAGCGCCGTCATGCTCTTGCCGCAGCCGCTCTCGCCGACCAGCGCGAACGTCTCGCCGCGCTGCAGCGTCAGGCGCAGGCCGTCGATGGCGCGCACGATGCCGGCGTCGGACTCCAGCTCGACGCGCAGCGCGTCGATGTCGATGCGGTGCTCGCCGCTCATCGCGCCGCTCATCGCGCCGCCTCGGCACTGCCGGTCGCAGCGGCGCCCGGCCCGGGCCCCGGCCCGGCTTCGGCCACGCGCACGCGGCGGCGCGGCCTGAACGAACGCGAGCGCGGGTCGAAGGCGTCGCGCACGCCGTCGGCGAAGAGGTTCGCCGCCAGCACCAGCGTGACCATGAAGCCGAAGGCGGCCGCGAACGACCACCACACCAGCGGCTCGCGGCTCATCTCGGTGCGCGCCAGGTTGATCATGCCGCCGAAGCTGTTCATCGAGGGGTCGACGCCGACGCCGACGTAGGTGAGCACCGCCTCGTACAGGATGAGCGAGCTGAAGTCGAGCACGGTGACGATCAGCATCAGGTGCGCCACGTTGGGGAAGATGTGCCGCACCATGATGCGCGCCGGCCCGACGCCGAACGCGGTGGCCGCCTGCACGAACTCCAGCTCGCGCAGCTTCAGCGTCTCGCCGCGCAGCAGGCGGCACAGGCCCGCCCAGCCGGTGAGGCCGAGCACCGCGCACAGCAGGAACAGCTTCAGGTCGGAGCGCTCGGCGCCGGTCTCGAACAGCTCGGGCCGCTTGTCGAGGAACACCTGCACCATCAGCACGCAGGCGGCGATCAGCAGCACGTTGGGCACCGACGAGAGCACCGTGTAGAGGTACTGGATCGCGTCGTCGACCCACCCCTTCAGGTAGCCGGCCATGATGCCCAGCACCACCGCCAGCGGCAGCGTCGCCACCGTGGCCAGCGTGCCGATGACGAACGCCGTGCGCACGCTCTTCAGCGCCTGGTAGAGCACGTCGTTGCCGGTGAGGTCGGTGCCGAGCAGGTGATACGGGCCCGACAGCGCGCTGCCGACGCCGCCGAGCACGCCCAGCACGACCACGGTGCCGAAGGCGGCGTGCCAGGGGATCTCGCCCTCGCGCCGCCACACCGAGCGCGCCGCGGCCCGCCACGGCAGGCGGCGCGAGCGTGCGAGCACGGCAACACCGAGCGCGAGCAACGCCAGCGAGACGAGGGCCCCGGCGACGAGGCCGCCGAAAGCGCGCGCGGCGAGGTCGCCCAGCCAGTCGCGCTCGGGCTCAGCGAGGTGCGCACCGCCGAACTTCAGACGCGGCGCCAGGCGCTGCACCTGCCCGTTCACTTCCACCGACTCCTTGGTGAAGCCAAGGTACGCCAGCGGCCGCGAGTAGGTGGCCTCGCGCGACTCGATGAGGTCCATCACGAACGCGTCCAGCAGCGAACGCGTGCGGGCGTCGTAGGCCGCCGGCGTGCCCGGCGCGGCGCCGGCGGCAGGCGGCAGCAGGGCGCGATAGTGCACGCTGTCGGCCAGCGTCACCGCCAGGCAGGCCAGCAGCACCACGCTCGAAGCCAGCGCCGCCGGGTCGCGGAACACCTTCTTCCACGTCGCCGCCAGCGCCGGGTTGCGGGCCACCACCCAGCCGTAGGCCAGCAGCGCCGCGGCCATCAGCCACATCGCGGCGTCGGTCCAGAGGAGAACGAACTTGGGCATCGAAGGGGGAAACGAAGGGAAGCCTCAGGTCAGGCGCACGCGCGGGTCCGCCCAGGTGTAGGCGACGTCGATCAGCACGTAGGTGGCGATGTACAGCAGCGAGCCGACGAAGACCATCGTGCGCACGATCGCGAAGTCCTGCTTGCTGATCGCCTCGATCACGTAGGCGCCCAGCCCCGGCAGGCCGAAGAAGTTCTCGAACACCAGGCTGCCGAGGAAGATGTAGGGCAGGTAGCCGCCGGCGCTGGTGATGATGGGAATGAGCGCGTTGCGCAGCACGTGCCGCGCCAGCACGACGTACTCCGAAAGGCCCTTGGCGCGGGCCGTGCGCACGTAGTCCTTGCCGATCTCCTCCAGGAACATGGCGCGGTACAGGCGTGCTTCGCCGCCGATGCGCGCGATCAGCGACAGGCCGATCGGCAGCACCAGGAACTTGATCGCGTCCAGCCCCGGCGCGTAGCCCGAGATCGGCGCCAGCTTCATCACGCGCGAGAAGAAGAACTGGCCGACGATGATGTAGAAGAGGCTGGAGATCGACAGCATCAGCACGCAGGCGACGACGCCCCAGAAGTCCAGCCGCGAGTTGCGGAACATCACCAGCAGCAGCGCGAACGCCGTGCTCGCAATGACCTGCAGGATGAACAGCGGCAGCGCCAGCTGCACGCTCACCCACATCCGCGTGCCCACCTCGTGGCCGATGTCGCCGGCCGCCTCGCCGTCGGCACGACCGAACTCCAGCGCGAACAGCGACACCGAACGCTCCCAGAAGATCGTCTCGGTGACGGCCTTCGTGCCCTCTTCCTTTTCGTTGTAGTACAGCGGCTTGTCGTAGCCGCGCTCGGCCTTCCAGCGCTCGATGGCCTCGGCGTTGACGCGCTTGCCGCCCAGGTTCAGGCGCGCCATGTCGTCGGGCGTGTTGACGGTGAAGAAGAGGAAGAAGGTGGCGAGGTTGACGCCGAGCAGGATCAGCGCCCCGTAGAGCGTGCGGCGGACGATGAAGCGCAGCATGGTCGGGGCGTGTCTGGCGTGGCGTGGGTCGACGACGGGCGGATTCAGTCCGCGCCGGCGGGCTGGCCGAGCACCTGGCCGCGCGCGTTGGTGCGCTCACGCCGTCTGAGCACGCGCATGGCGACGGCGACGAGCGCCACAGCCCCCAGCACGAGCACGACGACCGGCCACCACAGCGGCCGGTTCCACTGCGCCAGGCTCTTCACGCGGGCGGCGGTGTCCAGGCGCAGGAAGCGGCCGTGGTCGCGGATCAGGATCGCCGGCTTGTAGTTCATCACCCAGCGCTGCCGCGCCGCCGAGGCGTAGGGGAAGAAGCCCATCGTCCACGGCGCATCCTCGCGCGCGATGGCCACCAGCTTGTCGATCAGCGCCTGCTTGGCCGGCCCGTCCTCCAGCGTCTTCATCTGCACGAAGAGGCGGTCGTACTCGGGGTTGTCGTAGTTGCTGGTGTTCTCGCCGTCGTGCTTGGTCTTGCCGGCCGGGCCGTAGAGCAGGAACAGGAAGTTCTCGGCGTCGGGGTAGTCGGCGTTCCAGCCGAGCCAGAACACCTGGTACTTGCCCTTGCGCACCTTGTCCTGGAACTGGTTGTTGTCGGTGGCGCGCACCTCGAGCTGGATGTCG
>JAEUPF010000130.1 GCA_016790425.1 Rubrivivax sp. | reverse complement strand
AGGCGGCCGAGGATCTTGTCGATGTGGCGCGCGGTCTGCTCGCCGGGGCGGATGCCGGGGATGAAGGCGCCGCTCTTCTTCAGGTTGTCGGCCGTCTCGCGGCTGTTGAAGACGAGCGCGGTGTAGAAGAAGCAGAAGAAGACGATCATCGCCGCGTACAGCAGCACGTACACCGGCTGCCCCGGCGACAGCGCCGCCGAGAGGTCCTTCAGCCAGCGCAGCCCCTCGCCGGTGGCGAACCAGCCGACGATCGTGGCCGGCAGCAGGATGATCGAGCTGGCGAAGATCGGCGGGATGACGCCGCTCATGTTGAGCTTCAGCGGCAGGTGCGAGCTCTGCCCGGCGTAGACCTTGTTGCCGACCTGGCGCTTGGCGTAGTTGACGAGGATCTTGCGCTGCCCGCGCTCGACGAAGACGACGGCGAAGGTGACGAAGATGACGATGGCGATGATGAACAGGCAGGCGATGATCGTCATCGCGCCGGTGCGCACGAGCTCGAACAGGCCGCCGATCGCATTGGGCAGGCCGGCCACGATGCCGGCGAAGATGAGGATCGAGATGCCATTGCCGAGGCCTCGCTCGGTGATCTGCTCGCCCAGCCACATCAGGAACATCGTGCCGGCCACGAGGCTCACCACCGCCGTCATGCGGAAGCCGAAGCCGGGGTTCAGCACCAGGCCGGGCGAGCCCTCGAGCGCCAGCGCGATGCCCAGCGACTGGAACACCGCCAGCAGCAGCGTGCCGTAGCGCGTGTACTGCGTGATCTTGCGCCGGCCCGCTTCGCCTTCCTTCTTGATGGCCTCCAGCGAGGGCACCACGTAGGTCATCAGCTGCATGATGATGCTGGCGCTGATGTAGGGCATGATGCCCAGCGCGAAGACGGTGAAGCGCGACAGGGCGCCGCCGCTGACCATGTTGAACAGGTTCAGGATGCCGCCGCCCTGGCTCTTGAACAGCTGCTGCAGCTGCACCGGGTCGATGCCGGGCACGGGGATGTGCGCCCCGATGCGGTAGACCACCAGCGCCAGCAGCAGGAAGACGATGCGGCGACGCAGGTCGCCGAACTTCCCGCTCTTGGCCAGCTGCGCTGCAGACGTTGCCACGGAGTCCTTTTCTCTTGCTTGTCGCCAACGACCCTGGGCGCCGCGCTACTTGCGCGCCGGCGCGGCAGGGGCTGCCGCCTTCTTGGGCAGCTTCTTGACCTTGGGCACTTCGGGCAGCGCCGGCGCCGAGCCGCCGGCCGCCTCGATGGCGGCCTTGGCGCCGGCGGTGGCGCCGATGCCGTTGAGGACCACCTTGCGCGTCAGCTCGCCCGACTTGATGACCTTGACGCTGGTGACGATCTGGCGCACGAGGCCCGCGGCCTTCAGCGCCAGCAGGTCGACCTCGGCGGCCCCCAGCTTCTCGAGCTGGGCCAACGTCACCTCGCCGGCGTACTTCAGCGCCGCGCTCTTGAAGCCGCGCTTGGGCAGGCGCCGCTGCAGCGGCATCTGGCCGCCCTCGAAGCCCACCTTGTGGAAGCCACCGGCGCGGCTCTTCTGGCCCTTGTGGCCGCGGCCCGCGGTCTTGCCCAGGCCCGAGCCGATGCCGCGCCCGACGCGCCGGCGCGCCTTCTTGCTGCCCGCGGCGGGCTTCAGCGAATTCAGTTCCATCGATGCCTCGTTCGCAGATTCGTTCGCCGGCCGCCTCAGAGCACCTGCACCAGGTACGAGACCTTGCCGATCATCCCGCGCACCGCGGGGGTGTCCTCGAGCACGCGCGTGCTGTTGAGCTTGCGCAGGCCCAGCCCGCGCACGGTGGCGCGGTGGTCTTCGCGGGTGCCGGCCACGCTCTTGACGAGCTTGACGGTCAGCGTCTTCTTTGCCGCTTGTTCAGCCATGTCGGTTCTCTTCGCCGGCGTCTTCAGTTGAAGATCTCTTCGACCGTCTTGCCGCGCTTGGCGGCCACTTCGGCCGGCGTGGTGGAACGGCGCAGCGCATCGAGCGTGGCGCGCACCATGTTGTACGGGTTCGTCGAGCCGAGGCTCTTGGCGACGATGTCGGTGACGCCCATCACCTCGAACACGGCGCGCATCGGGCCGCCGGCGATGATGCCGGTGCCCGGGGGCGCCGGCGCCAGCAGCACCTTGGCGGCGCCATGCTCGCCGCGCACGCTGTGATGCACGGTGCCGTTCTTCAGCGAGACGCGGAAGATGTTGCGGCGGGCGGCTTCCATGGCCTTCTGCACCGACACCGGCACTTCCTTGGCCTTGCCCTTGCCCATGCCGATCTCGCCGTCGCCGTTGCCGACGACCGTCAGCGCGGCGAAGCTGAGCGTGCGCCCGCCCTTGACGACCTTGGTGACGCGGTTGACCGCGATCATCTTTTCCTTGCGGCCGTCCTCGTTGGGCTCGGTCTGCGCGCGGGGGGTGAACTTTGCCATCTCGATGGGTCCTCGATTCGACGCTCGACGCTCAGAACTGCAGGCCCGCTTCGCGCGCCGCCTCGGCCAGCGCCCTGACGCGGCCGTGGTAGGCGAAGCCGGAGCGGTCGAACGCCACCTTCTCGATGCCGGCGGCCTTGGCCTTCTCGGCGATGCGCTTGCCGATCAGCGTCGCAGCGGCGGCGTTGGCGCCCTTGCCGGCCTTGCCGAGCTCGGCGCGCACCGCCTTCTCGGCGGTGGAGGCGCTGGCCAGCACCTTGCCGCCGTCGGCCGAAAGCAGCTGGGCGTAGATGTGCAGGTTGGTGCGATGCACCGCCAGGCGGGCAGCGCCGCCGTCGGCGATCTGCGTGGCGATGCGCACGCGCGTCTGCCGCGCACGGCGCAGTCGCTGATCCTTCTTGTTCAGGCTCATCTCGTGCGCTCCTTACTTCTTCTTCGTTTCCTTCAGCACCACGCGCTCGTTGGCGTAGCGGATGCCCTTGCCCTTGTAGGGCTCGGGCGGGCGCACCGCGCGCACCTCGGCGGCGATCTGGCCCACCGCCTGGCGGTCGGCGCCGCTGATGACGATTTCGGTGGGCGTCGGCGTCGCCACCTTGATGCCGGCGGGCATGTCCTTGCTCACCGGGTGCGAAAAGCCGATCTGCAGGTTGAGCTTGCTGCCTTGCGCCTGGGCGCGGAAGCCCACCCCCACCAGCGTCAGCTTCTTCTCGAAGCCCTTGCCCACACCGCCCACCATGTTGGCCAGCAGCGCGCGCATCGTGCCGCTCATCGCGTCGGCCTCGGCGGTGGCGCTGGCGGCCTCGACCTTGATGACGTTGCCTTCCTTCTTCACCGTGACGAGCGGGCTCAGCTTGCGCACCAGCGTGCCGCCGGCGCCCTTGACGGTGACCTGGTCGGCCGTGATCGCCACATCGACGCCTTGCGGCAGCGGCAGCGGCATCTTTCCTACGCGGGACATCTCTTCGTTCTCCGTCGTCAGGCCACGTAGCACAGCACTTCGCCGCCGATGCCGGTGGCGCGCGCCTTGCGGTCGGTCATCACGCCTTTGGGCGTGGTGACGATGGCCACGCCGAGGCCGTTCATCACCTGCGGCAGCGCGGCCTTGCCGCGGTAGATGCGCAGGCCCGGGCGGCTGACACGCTCGATGCGCTCGATCACCGGCCGGCCGGCGTAGTACTTCAGCGCGATCTCGAGCTCGGCCTTGCCGTCGGCGCCCTTGACCGCGAAGCCGTCGATGTAGCCTTCGTCCTTCAGCACCTGCGCGATCGCGACCTTGATCTTGGACGACGGCATCGTGACGGCCGCCTTGTCCACGATCTGCGCGTTGCGGATGCGCGTCAGCATGTCGGCGATGGGATCACTCATGCTCATGGGTGTTCTCCTGATCCTTCGGGCGCGCCGCTCACCAGCTTGCCTTGACGACGCCCGGGATGTCGCCCTTGAAGGCGAGCTCGCGGATCTTGTTGCGGGCGAGCCCGAACTTGCGGAACGTGCCGCGCGCGCGCCCGGTCGCGGCGCAGCGGTTGCGCAGCCGCGTCGGGTTGGCATTGCGCGGCAGCTTCTGCAGCTCCAGGCGCGCCGCGTAGCGCTCCTCGTCGCCCCGCTTCGCGTCGCCGGCAATGGCGCTCAGCTCGGCGTGCTTCTTGGCGTACTTGGCGACGAGCTTCTCGCGCTTGTCTTCGCGTTGCTTGATGGACAGCTTGGCCATGCTTTGTCGATCCGCTTCGGTGGTGTCGCGCGACGCGCTCAGTTCTTGAACGGGAAGCGGAAGGCGGTCAGGAGCGCCTTGCACTCCTCGTCGGTCTTCGCGCTCGTCGTGATGGAGATGTTCAGGCCGCGGATCGCGTCGATCTTGTCGTACTCGATCTCGGGGAAGATGATCTGTTCCTTGACGCCGACGTTGTAGTTGCCGCGGCCGTCGAAGCTGCGCCCGCTGATGCCGCGGAAGTCGCGCACGCGCGGCAGCGAGACGGTGACGAAGCGGTCGAGAAACTCGAACATGCGCACGCCGCGCAGCGTGACCATGGTGCCGATGGGCACGTTCTCGCGGATCTTGAAGTTGGCGATGGCCTTGCGGCTCTTGGTGACCACCGGCTTCTGGCCGGCGATCTTGGTGAGGTCGCCGACGGCGTTGTCCATCACCTTCTTGTCGGCCACGGCCTCGCTGACGCCCATGTTCAGCGTGATCTTCGTCAGGCGCGGCACCTGCATCACCGACTTGTAGCCGAACTTCTTCATCAGCTCGGGGACGATGCGGTCGCGGTACTCGTCCTGCAGGCGCGAGCGCGTGGCGTTGCTGCTGCTGCCGATCTCCATCGGCGCGGCCTTGGCGGCCTTGCCTTCGGCCTTGCCCTTGCCTTCGCCCTTGCCCTCGGCCTTGGGGGCGGCCTTGGGCGCCGGCGCCTTCGCCGAGTCCTTGGCGCCCTTGGCGGCGGCTTCCTTCTTGTCTGCCATGTCGATGCGTCCTCGATGCAATCAGTGCGATGTGGCGCTTCAGCCGGGTCTAGCGGTGCCGGTGGTCAGCGCTCAAGCCTTGATCTCTTCGCCGCTGCTCTTGAAGACGCGGACCTTCTTGCCGCCTTCGAGCAACTTCACGCCCACGCGGTCGGCCTTGCCGGTCTTGGCGTTGAAGATGGCCACGTTGGACTGGTGGATCGGCATCGTCTTGTCGACGACGCCGCCGGTGGTGCCCTTCATCGGGTTGGGCTTGACGTGCTTCTTGACGACGTTGACGCCTTCGATGACGAGGCGGTCTTCGTCGACGCGCGAGGTGACGGTGCCGCGCTTTCCCTTGTCGCGGCCGGCCAGCACGATGACCGGGTCGCCCTTGCGGATCTTGTTCATGTCAGAGGACCTCGGGAGCCAGCGAGACGATCTTCATGAAGCGCTCGGTGCGCAGTTCGCGCGTCACCGGGCCGAAGATGCGCGTGCCGATCGGCTCGAGCTTGGGGTTGAGCAGCACGGCGGCGTTGCCGTCGAACTTGACCAGCGACCCGTCGGGCCGGCGCACGCCCTTGGCGGTGCGGACGACGACGGCGCTGTAGACCTCGCCCTTCTTGACGCGGCCGCGCGGTGCGCACTCCTTGATCGACACCTTGATCACGTCGCCGATGCCGGCGTAGCGGCGTTTGCTGCCGCCCAGCACCTTGATGCACATGACGGACTTCGCGCCCGTGTTGTCGGCCACGTCGAGCCGCGATTGCATTTGGATCATGTTCTCATCCCAACTTGACTGCCGATCCGAATCAACCCGATTCGAAGGCGGCGGCCAGTCTTGGGCCCGTGTCAGGGAAGGGCCGCTGCGTCGGTGGGCCCCGGAGCCGGGGCCGCCGCATCGGCGAAGCTGCGGATTATGCCAGAACCTTTTTCGCCTGCGCCAGCAGGGTGGTCGCGTCGCTGACCTCGAACTTGCCGGGGGCCTCGATGTTGAGCGTCTTGACGACCCCGTCGACGACCAGCATCGAGTAGCGCTGCGAGCGGATGCCCATGCCGCCGGCCGTGCGGTCCAGCGTCAGCCCCACGGCGGTGGTGAAGGCCGCGCTGCCGTCGGCCATCATGCGCACCTTGCCGGCGGTCTTCTGGTCGCGGCCCCAGGCGCCCATCACGAAGGCGTCATTGACCGAGACGCACCAGATTTCGTCGACGCCGGCGGCTTTCAGCTCGGCCGCCTTCTCGACATAGCCGGGCACGTGCTTGGCCGAGCAGGTGGGGGTGAAGGCGCCGGGCAGCGCGAAGAGCGCGATCTTCTTGCCCGCGGTGAGCTTGTCGATGGCGAAGGTGTTCGGGCCGATCGAGCAGCCCTCGCCTTCGACCTCGATGTACTCCTGCAGATTGCCTGCGGGCAGCTTGTCGCCGACCTTGATCATGGCGTTCTCCTGGCGGTGCGTGTTGTTCGGGGGCGAGCTGAAGAAGAAGCGAGAAGCGCGGCCGGCCCGGAGTTCCGGTCCAGACCGCGCCCAGCCGCGCCGGGGGTTCGGGGTCAGACCAGCTTGGCCTTCTCCACCAGGCGCGTGACCACCCAGCTCTTGGTCTTGCTGATCGGGCGGCCCTCGGCGATCTCGACCGTGTCACCCATCTTGTACTCGCCCTTCTCGTCGTGGGCGTGGTACTTGCGCGAGCGGGCGACGATCTTGCCGTACAGCTCGTGCGCCGTGCGGCGCTCGACGAGCACGGTCACCGTCTTGCTGCGCTTGTCGCTGACGACCCGGCCGACCAGCGTGCGCGTGTTCTTGGGCTTGGCCGCCGGGGCGGCGGCGCCTTGTTGCTGTTCGCTCATTTGGCGGCCTTCTTCTTCTGCGCCAGGACCGTCTTGGCGCGCGCGATGTCGCGCCGCGTCTTGCCCAGCTGCGAATGGTTGGTGAGCTGCTGCGTGGCCTTCTGCATGCGCAGGCCGAAATGCGCCTTCAGCAGTTCGGAGACTTCCTTCTCGAGCGCAGCCACGTCCTTGCCGCGGAGCTCGGAGGCCTTGCTGGCGGATGCTTTCATCGTGTCGATCCTTCGCGTGGCGTCATGCGCCGACCTGGCGCGCCACGAACGTGGTGCGCAGCGGCAGCTTGGCGGCGGCGAGCTGGAACGCCTCGCGCGCCAGCTGCTCGGGCACGCCGTTCAGCTCGTACAGCACCTTGCCGGGCACGATCTCGGCCACGTAGTACTCGGGGTTGCCCTTGCCGTTGCCCATGCGCACCTCGGCCGGCTTCTGCGACACCGGCTTGTCGGGAAAGATGCGGATGAAGACGCGGCCACCGCGCTTGATGTGGCGGGTGATGGCGCGGCGGGCGGCCTCGATCTGGCGCGCCGTGATGCGCCCGCGCTCGGTGGCCTTGAGGCCGAATTCGCCGAACGACACCGCCGCACCGCGCGTGGCGATGCCGGTGTTGCGGCCCTTCTGCTCCTTGCGGAACTTGCGACGATTGGGTTGCAGCATCGTCACTCTCCCTTGCTTTCGCCACCGGCCGGCGGCGCCACGCGGCGCACGCGCTTGACGGCGGGGCCGGGGCCTTTGGCCGGTGCATCGCCGCTGGGCGCGGCCGGTGCCGCCGCGGCGCCTTCGGTGCGCGGCGCGCCGGCTTCGCCGCGCGGCGGCCGGTCGCCCATCGGGCCGCCGGGGCGGCCACGTCCGGCACCCGGCGCGCCGGGGCGGCCGCCACCGGGACGGCGCGGGCGGCGGTCGTCACCTTCGAACTCGGTCTTGGGCAGCTGCGGCGCCTCGCCGTTGGCCAGGCGGTCGCCACGGTAGACCCAGACCTTGACGCCGATGACGCCGTAGGTGGTCTTGGCTTCGCTGAAGCCGTAGTCGATGTCGGCCTTCAGCGTGTGCAGCGGCACACGGCCTTCGCGGTACCACTCGGTGCGGGCGATCTCGATGCCGTTCAGCCGCCCGGCGCTCATGATCTTGATGCCCTGCGCGCCCAGGCGCATGGCGTTCTGCATCGCGCGCTTCATCGCGCGGCGGAACATGATGCGCTTCTCGAGCTGCTGCGTGATGCTGTCGGCGATGAGTTGCGCGTCGACCTCGGGCTTGCGGATTTCCTCGATGTTGACGGCCACCGGCACGCCCAGGCGGCGCGTCAGCTCGGCCTTCAGGTTCTCGATGTCCTCGCCCTTCTTGCCGATGACGACGCCGGGGCGGGCCGAGAAGATCGTGATGCGCGCGTTCTTGGCCGGCCGTTCGATGAGGATGCGCGAGACGGCGGCGTTCTTCAGCTTCGTCTTCAGGTAATCGCGAACCTGCAGATCCTCGGCCAGCATGCCGGCGAAGTTGCGGTTGTTGGCGAACCAGCGGCTCTGCCAGGCGCGCGTCACGGCGAGGCGGAAGCCGGTCGGGTGGATTTTCTGTCCCATGGATGTTCCTGGCTCGCCGGCGTCAGTCGCCGACCGTCACGTAGATGTGGCAGGTGCCCTTGCTGATGCGCGCGCCGCGGCCCTTGGCGCGGGCGGCGAAGCGCTTCAGCGTCGCGCCCTGCTCGACGTGGATCGACTTGATCTTCAGCTCGTCGACATCGGCGCCGTCGTTGTGCTCGGCATTGGCGATGGCACTGTCGAGCGCCTTCAGCACGATGCCGGCGGCCTTCTTCGGCGTGAACTTGAGGATGTTGCGCGCCTGCTCGACCTTCTTGCCGCGCACGAGGTCGGCGACGAGCCGGCCCTTGTCGGCCGAGAGGCGAACGCCGCGCACGCTGGCCTTGGTTTCGGTTGCCATGGCGGGGGGCTCCTTACTTCTTCGCGGCCTTCTTGTCCGCGGGGTGCCCCTTGAACAAGCGCGTCATCGCGAACTCGCCGAGCTTGTGGCCGACCATCTGGTCGGTCACGTAGACCGGCACATGCTGCTTGCCGTTGTGCACGGCCACCGTCAGGCCGATGAACTCGGGCAGGATCGTGCTGCGGCGCGACCAGGTCTTGATCGGCTTCTTGTCCTTGATGGCGGAGGCCTTCTCGACCTTGGCCATCAGGTGGTGGTCCACGAACGGACCCTTCTTGAGTGAACGTGCCATGTCCTACGGCCTCACTTCTTGCGGCGCGAGACGATCATCGTCTGCGTGCGCTTGTTGCTGCGCGTGCGGTAGCCCTTGGTGAGCGTGTTCCATGGCGACACCTGCGGCCGCGCCTCGCCGGTGCGGCCTTCGCCGCCGCCGTGCGGGTGGTCGATCGGGTTCATCGCCACGCCGCGCACGGTGGGACGGATGCCCTGCCAGCGGATGACGCCGGCCTTGCCGTACTGGCGCAGGCTGTGCTCTTCGTTGCTCACTTCGCCGATGGTGGCGCGACAGTCGATGTGGATCTTGCGCACCTCGCCCGAACGCAGGCGCAGTTGGGCGTAGGTGCCCTCGCGCGCCATCAGCGTCACCGACGAGCCCGCCGAGCGCGCGATCTGCGCGCCCTTGCCGGGCAGCATCTCGACGCAGTGGATCGTCGAGCCCACCGGGATGTTGCGGATCGGCAGCGTGTTGCCGGCCTTGATCGGGGCCTCTGCGCCGCTGACCAGCGTGGCGCCCGCCTCGACACCGCGCGGGGCGATGATGTAGCGGCGCTCGCCGTCGGCGTAGCACAGGAGCGCGATGTGCGCGGTGCGGTTCGGGTCGTACTCGATGCGCTCGACCTTGGCCGGGATGCCGTCCTTGTTGCGGCGGAAGTCGACGACGCGGTAGTGGTGCTTGTGGCCGCCACCCTTGTGCCGCATCGTGATGACGCCGCGGTTGTTGCGGCCGGCGTTCTGCTTCTGCGGCTCCAGCAGCGAAGCTTCCGGCGCACCCTTGTGCAGGTGCTTGTGCACCACCTTCACCACGGCGCGGCGGCCGGGCGAGGTGGGCTTGACTTTGACGACGGCCATTTAAGCGGCCTCCCCGGAGAAGTTGAGCTCCTGGCCGGGCTTGAGCGACACGTACGCCTTCTTGACGTTGTCGCGCCGGCCCATCGTGCGCCCGAAGCGCTTGTGCTTGCCCTTCTGGTTGAGCGTGTTCACCTCGGCCACTTCGACCTTGAACATCAACTCGACGGCGGCCTTGATCTCGGGCTTGGTGGCGTCGCGCAGCACCTTGAACAGCACCTGGTTGCGCTTCTCGCCGACCTGGGTGGCCTTCTCGGAGATGATGGGCGCGACGAGCACCTGCGCGAGCCGGCCTTCGTCGAACTTCCTGGCGGCGGCCTTCATGCGAACATCTCCTTGAGCTGGTCGATCGCGCCCTTGGTCAGCAGCACCTTCTTGTAGTGCACCAGCGACAGCGGATCGGCGTAGCGCGGCTCGACCACCAGCACGTTGGCGAGGTTGCGCGAGGCCAGCGCGAGGTTGTCATCGACCTGGTCGGCGATGACCATCACCGAGTTGCCGTTGCCGGTGCCCAGGCCCATCGCCTTGAACTTGGCCGCCAGCAGCTTGGTCTTGGGCGCGTCGATGGCGAGCGAATCGACCACCGCCAGACGGCCGTCACGCGCGAGCTGCGACAGGATGCTGGCCATCCCGGCGCGGTACATCTTCTTGTTGACCTTCTGCGAGAAGTTCTCGTCCGGCTTGTTCGGGAAGATGCGGCCACCGCCGCGCCACAGCGGCGAACTGGTCATGCCGGCGCGCGCGCGGCCGGTGCCCTTCTGGCGGAACGGCTTCTTCGTCGAATGCTTGACCTCGCCGCGCGTCAGCTGGGCGCGCGTGCCCTGCCGGGCATTGGCCTGGAAGGCCACGACGATCTGGTGCACCAGCGCCTCGTTGTAGTCGCGGGCGAAGACGGTGTCGGGGGCGTCGACCTTGCTGGTGGCCTGGCCCTGGTCGTTGAGGAGCTCGAGTTGCATCACGCAGCTCCCTTCTTCGCGGCGCCGGTCTCGGCGGCGCCCTTGGCGGCGGCCTTGGCGGCACGGGCCTTCACGGCCGGGCGCACGGTGACGAAGCCGTTCTTCGAACCCGGGACTGCGCCGCGCACCAGCAGCAGCGAGCGCGCCTCGTCGACGCGCACGACGTCCAGGTTCTGCGTCGTGACCGTCTCGTCGCCCATGTGCCCGGTCATCTTCTTGCCCGGGAACACGCGGCCGGGGTCCTGCGCCATCGAGATCGAGCCCGGCACGTTGTGCGAACGGCTGTTGCCGTGCGAGGCGCGTTGCGAGCTGAAGTTGTGGCGCTTGATGGTGCCGGCAAAGCCCTTGCCGATGGAGGTGCCCTGCACGTCCACCTGCTGGCCGGCGGCGAAGAGGGTCACCGGCAGCACCGAGCCCGCCTTGTGCTGGCCGGCCACTTCGGCGCTGACGCGGAACTCGCGCAGCAGTTCGCCGGCTTCGACACCGGCCTTGGCCAGGTGCCCGGCTGCGGGCTTGTTGACGCGGCTTGCCTTGCGCTTGCCGTAGGCCACCTGGAGGGCGCTGTAGCCGTCGGTGGCGTCGGTCTTGACCTGCGTGACGCGGTTGTTGGACACGTCGAGCACGGTCACCGGGATGGCGTCGCCATCGTCGGTGAAGATGCGCATCATGCCCACCTTCCGACCGAGCAGGCCGAGCTTCTCGCTCAGACTCATGGTCTTGCTCCGGCCCCCACACCTCGGCAGAGCCCGAGGCGATGGAAGCCCTTGTTCACGTTCCCGACATCGATTGGCCGGGGCGGACCGCCGGCTGGCCGCGCTTGCACAGGTGCAACGGGGCTGCCGGCAGATGTACTCCCCGCGCGAGCGGGGAAGCTGCGAAGTATAGCTGAAGCGCCTACTGGAGCTTGATCTCGACGTCGACGCCAGCCGGGAGGTCGAGCTTCATCAGCGCGTCCACGGTCTTGTCGGTGGGGTCGACGATGTCCATCAGGCGCTGGTGCGTGCGGATCTCGAACTGGTCGCGGCTGGTCTTGTTGACGTGCGGCGAGCGCAGGATGTCGAAACGCTGCATGCGCGTGGGCAGCGGCACCGGGCCCTTGACGATGGCTCCGGTGCGCTTGGCAGTATCGACGATCTCGAGTGCGCTCTGGTCGATGAGCTTGTAGTCGAACGCCTTCAGGCGAATGCGGATCTTCTGCTTCTGCATGATGGTCCGCCTTATTCGATGATCTTGGCCACGACGCCGGCGCCGACGGTGCGGCCGCCTTCGCGGATGGCAAAGCGCAGGCCCTCTTCCATCGCGATCGGGGCGATCAGCTTGACCGTGATGCTGACGTTGTCGCCCGGCATCACCATCTCCTTGTCCTTCGGCAGCTCCACCGCACCGGTCACGTCCGTCGTGCGGAAGTAGAACTGCGGCCGGTAGTTGTTGAAGAACGGGGTGTGCCGTCCGCCCTCTTCCTTGCTCAGCACATACACCTCGGCGGTGAAGTGCGTGTGCGGC
>JAEUPF010000124.1 GCA_016790425.1 Rubrivivax sp. | reverse complement strand
GGGGGCATTCGAGTGCCCTGCGAAGCCGGGCACTCGAAAGAGGACACGTGCGAAGCAGGGCCCCCCGCCGGCCCGATCCCGCCCCAGGCGCGCAAGAGTGCGCGCCGCGGGCCCGACACGCGCCAAGGCCGCTGGGTGGTCGGCTTCGCTCGTGTCCTCTTTCGGCCGCGCTGCTCCTCAAGCTCCGCAGCGCGCCCGAATGCCCCCTTTGCCTCGCTGCGCCGACCACCCGGCGTCCTTGGCGTGGCACCAGGGTTCGTCGTCGACGAGGCAACGCCACCGTCGATGCCGGATCGGGCTCGTGGGGCGCCGCCCCTGGTGCTGGATCGGGACGATGGGGTGCCCTGCGCAGCGAGGTAAAGGGAGCATTCGAGTGCCCTGCGAAGCCGGGCACTCGAAAGAGGACACGAGCGAAGCAGGGCACCCGTCGGCCCGATCCCGCCACAGGCGCGCAAGAGTGCGCGCCGCGGGCCCGACGGTTCCCGGGCAAGCAGGCAGGGCGCCTCACAACGCCGGCTTCCCGGTCGGGATGCCCATCTCCCGCATCGCGTCGGCCACAGCCTCCACTGCCTGCCGCATCTCGTTGCGGCCGATGGCGCCGATGCAGCCGACGCGGAACGTCTCCACCTGGGTCAGCTTGCCCGGGTAGAGGATGAAGCCGCGCGCCTTGGCCGCGGCGTAGAAGCGCTTGAAGTCGTAAGCGGCGTGCGCCGGCGCGTGGAAGGTGACGATGATCGGCGCCTGCACCTCGGGCCTCAGGAACGGCCTGAAGCCGAGCCCGGCCATGCCGTCGACGAGCGTGCGGCAGTTGTCGGTGTAGCGCGCCAGCCGCGCCGGCTGCCCGCCTTCCTCAACGAACTGGGCAATCGCTTCGGCCAGCGCGGCCACCACGTGCGTGGGCGGCGTGAACCGCCACTGGCCCGTCTTGGCCATGTAGGCGCACTGGTCGTGCAGGTCCATCGCCAGGCTCTGGCTGTTGCCGGCGCAGGCCTCGAGCACCGCCTTGCGGATGAAGACGAAGCCCATGCCGGGCACGCCTTCGAGGCACTTGCCGCTGGCGGCGACGAGCGCGTCGAAGCGGACGCTGCGCGTGTCGATCGGCAGCGCGGCGAAGCTGGACATCGCGTCGACGATGAGGCCCTTGCCGTGTTCCTCGCAAACGGCCGCGACCGCCGCCAGCGGGTTCTCCACGCCGGTGCCGGTCTCGCAGTGGATGAGTATCACGTGCGTGATCGACGGGTCGGACTTCAGCTGCGCTTCGACCGCGGCGGCGCTGATCGGCGCGTCCTCGGCCACGGCCATGATGGTCGCCTTGCGTCCCATCATCTGCGTGAGCTTGGCCGCGCGTTTGCAGTAGGCGCCGTTGTCCGGCACCAGCACATGGCCGTTGCGCGGCACGAGCGTCGCGACCGCCGCCTCGACGCTGAAGGTGCCGCTGCCCTGCAGCGGCACCACCCCGTGCGTCTCGTGCCCGTGCACGATGTCGAGCAGCCGCTGGCGAACAGCGGCGGTGACGGCGTTGAAGTCCGCGTCCCAACTGCCCCAGTCCTTGAGCATCGCGAGCTTGGTGCGCAGCGTCGTCGTCAGCGGGCCGGGGGTGAGGAGGATGGCGTCGCGGTCCATGGCGGGCGGGTTCCTTCGGGGCGTCGAATCGATACGGGGTCGTCTTCAGGCCTTCCACGCCTGCGTGCGCGCCTCGACGAAGCGCGCCAGCACCCAGAACGCGAGCGTCGCCACCGCCGAGGCGGCGACGATCAGCACTGCGCAGGCGGCCGCGGCGCCGGTCTCACCGGCTTCGTCGAGGTTGAGGATGGCGATGCTGGCCACCTTCGTCTCGGGCGAGTAGAGGAAGACCACGGCCGAAATCGTCGTCATCGCGTTGACGAAGAAGTAGCGCGCGATGTCCACCAGCGCCGGCGTGCAGATGGGCAGCGTCACGCGGCGGAAGGTGACCCATTGCGGCACCTTCAGGCTCGCCGAGACGCTCTCGAACTCGGCGTCGAGCGACTTCAGCGCGGTCACCGCCGTCAGGTGGCCGGTGGTGTAGAAGTGGACGATCGTGCACAGCGTCAGCAGCGCCATCGTGTGATACAGGCCGTGCAGCGGGTTGGCCGGCAGGTTGAAGAAGAGGATGTAGCCCAGGCCCAGCACGAGGCCCGGCACCGCCATCGGCAGCATCGCCAGCAGGCGCACCGCGCCGCGCAGCAGCGGGGCCGCCTGCGTCTTCTCCAGCAGATAGGCGGCGACGAAGACGAGCGCGGTGCCGGCGAGCGCCGTGCCGCCGGACATCACCAGGCTGTTGACGAAGCCCTCGCCGAACTCGGCGTCGAACAGGCCCATGCGGTAGTGGCGCAGGCTGGGCGCCAGGTTGTAGGGCCAGAAGCTGGCGAAGCTGGCGAAGACGGCCATGCCGAGAATGGCCAGCATGCCCACCGCGACGAGCGCGCACCAGGCGGCCATCGCGGCGTCGAACAGCGGCGCCCGCTGCGGCCGGTACGGCACGGCGCGCGCCGTCAGCATCGCCGTCTGCCTGCGCTGCACGAGGTGGTCGACCGAGAACGTCAGCACCGCGGGCGCCAGCAGCAGGATCGCCACGACGGCGCCGCGCTGGAAGTCCTGCTGGCCGATGACCAGCTTGAAGACGTCGGTGGCCAGCACGTTGAAGTTGCCGCCGATCACCTTCGGGATGCCGAAGTCGGTGATCACGAGCGTGAAGACGACCAGGCTGGCGCTGATGAGGCCGTATTTCGCGCCGGGCAGCGTGATGGTGAAGAACTTGCGCGCCGCGCTGGTGCCCATCGAGTCGGCCGCCTCGTACAGGCGGGCGTCGGCGGCGCGCAGCGCGGTGACGAGGATCATCAGCGCGTGCGGGAAGACCGCGAACACCTCGGCGATGACGATGCCCGGCGCGCCGTAGATCTCCTCGACGCCGAGCCAGCCGAGCGCGCCGGTGAGCCAGCTCTTCAGCGCGCCCTGGTTGCCGAACCAGTAGATGAGCGAGATCGCCGACAGCAGCGAAGGCGCCAGCAGCGGGATCAGCGTGATGCCGCGAAACAGCGCCTTGCCCGGCATGCGGCTTCGCGTCAGCGCGTAGGCCGAGAGGAAGGTGGCCGGCACGGTGACCAGCGTGACGACGGCGCTCACCCACAGGCTGTTCCACAGCGAGGTCAGCAGCGCCGGCGTCTGCGCATAGCTGATGAAGTTGGCGAGGCCGGCGAAGCCGCCGTCCTTGCCGCGCAGCGATTCGCTGCCGATGGTCAGCAGCGGCAAGGCGAGGAAGGCGACCAGCAGCAGCGCCACCAGCGCCAGCGCCGCCGTGGCCACACGGTCGGCGGCGGTGGCTTGCAGGCGCAGCGGCGCGCCCCGGAGCACTCCCGGCGCGGCCGCCGCGGTCGAGGTGCTCACGCCGGCTGGCCGACGGCCTGCTTGGCGCCGGACGGCGCCGGCGCGGCGCCCGGGGCGGCAGGCGCCGCCTCGCCGAAGACGCGCATGCGCCCGCGCATCAGCCGCATCGGCAGGCGGCTGCCGGGGTGCAGCTGCTGCTCGGACAGGTAGTTCAGCGACAGGTACACGGTGAGCTTCTGCTCGCCGAGCGCAGGGCTGGCGATGCGCACGAGGCAGTACGAGCCGAGGAACTCGATCTTCTCGATCTCGGCTTCGAACGTGTTCGGGTCGCCGATCGAGAAGCGGCTGCCGAAGATCGCCGTCGCGAAGACCGAATCGGCGCCCGCCGCAGCGGCCGGCGGCGTTTCGACGGGCGCAACCGGCGGGGCCGGGGGCGTTGACCCGGTGCCGGTGCGCGCCAGCACGTCTTCGGGCCTGAGGTAGATCTTGACCGGCGTGCCGCGCGGCCGCCCATGCGCGCATTCGAAGAGCGTCGGCCCGATGCGCACGCGCTCGCCGGCCTCGGCCGTGCCCGAGAGCACGTTGATGCGGCCGACGAAGTCGGCGACGAAAGGCGAGGCCGGCTCGCGGTACACCTGCATCGGCGTGCCCACCTGCTCGACCGTGCCCTGGTTCATCACGACGATGCGGTCGGCCACCGACAGCGCTTCTTCCTGGTCGTGCGTGACCATCACGGTGGTGACGCCGAGCTTGCGCTGCAGGCTGCGGATCTCGGAGCGCAGGTGCACGCGCACGATGGCGTCCAGCGCCGACAGCGGCTCGTCGAGCAGCAGCAGGCCCGGCGACGTGGCGAGCGCGCGCGCCAGCGCGATGCGCTGCTGCTGGCCGCCCGACAGCTGCGCCGGGAACTTCGCCTCGCTGCCCGGCAGGCCGACCAGGCGCACCAGCTCGCTGACGCGCGCGCGGATCTGCTCCTTGCCGGCCTTGCGGTTGACGAGGCCGTAGGCCACGTTGTCGGCGACGCTGAGGTTGGGGAACAGCGCGTACGACTGGAAGACGATGCCGTAGTCGCGCAGCGCCGGCGGCAGGCGGCTGATGTCGCGCCCGCCCTGCTCGATGCGCCCGGCTGTCTGCGCCTCGAGGCCGGCGATGATGCGCAGCAGCGTCGTCTTGCCGCAGCCCGAGGGCCCGAGGAAGCAGACGAACTCGCCCTTGTCGATGGCGAGGTCCACGCCCTCGAGCGCCGTGAAGGTACCGAACTGCTTGCGGATGCCCTCGAGCTTCAGGAACGTGGACACGGGGCGCGGCGCGAGGCTTACTTCTTCGGCTCGCTCTTGGCGTTGTAGCGCTTGTTCCACTCGGCGAGGATGCGCTCGCGGTGCGTGGCTTCCCAGTAGAAGTCCTTCTTCACCAGCCGCGCCTCGTAGTCCTTGGGCACGTTGGGCAGCGGGTCGGCCACGCCCGGAATGGCGGTGATCGCGAAGTTCTTGCCGTACAGCTTCATCGCGTCCTTGCTGCTGGCCCAGTCGGCGAGCTTCCTGGCCGCGGCGAGGTTCTTCGTGCCCTTGTGGATGCCAAAGGCTTCGAGGTCCCAGCCGAGGCCTTCCTTCGGGAACACGAGGTCGATCGGCGCGCCCTTGGCCTTGTTGCTGTTGGCGCGGTACTCGAAGCTGATGCCGACGACGAACTCGCCGGCCGCGGCCATGTTGCACGGGCGCGAGCCGCTGTGCGTGTACTGCGCGATGTTCTCGTGCAGCGCGTCCATGAACTTCCAGCCGCCGCCCTTGCCGGCGTCGTCGCCGAACAGCGTCAGCCACGCGGTGACGTCGAAGAAGCCGGTGCCCGAGCTGGCCGGGTTGGGCATCACGATCTGGCCCTTGTAGGCGGGCTTGGTCAGGTCCTTCCAGCTCTCGGGCTTGGGGATGCCCTTCTTCTGCGCCTCGACGGTGTTGAAGCAGATCGTCGCGCCCCACACGTCCATGCCGAACCAGGCCGGCACCTTCTTCTTGTCGCGGTACTGGGCCATGATGGCGTCGAGGTTCAGCGGCGCGTAGGGCTCGAGCATGCCTTGCTGGTCCATCAGCGCCAGGCTCGAGGCGGCCACGCCCATCACGACGTCGGCCTGCGGGTTGGCCTTCTCGGCGATGAGCTTGGCGGTGATGACGCCGGTGCTGTCGCGCACCCACTTGATGTCGATGTCGGGGTGGGCGCGGGCGAAGCCTTCCTGGTAGGCCTTGAGCTGGTCGGTCTCCAGCGCCGTGTAGACCAGCAGCTGCGTCTTCTGGGCGAAGGCGGTGCCGGCCAGCGCGGTGAGGGTTGCGGCGAGGGCGGCAACGGCGAGCGAACGCATGGTCTGTCTCCTCCGGGGGGAAGGCGGAAAGGCTACAAGCGCGAACGGCAGGCCCGCATGCATGACAACCCGATGTCGGGCCGTGGCGCAGGGTCCGGCGCCCGGTTGGGACAGCCGAGGGATGCCGCCGATGGAACAGCCGAAGGTTGCCCGAGGCGGGCGCGCCCGTGACCCCCGGAAAGACCCTGCATGCCGCGGCCCCCTGCGGGCGCCGGCGGGCAGACCGCCGGCGGCGGCGGCTCAGGCGGCGAGGGGAATCGCCTCGCCTTCGACCAGCACCTGCCGGACTTCGAGGCTGCCCGGCGCGAGCAGCACGGCATCGGCCATCGCGCCTGCGACCAGCCGGCCGCGCTCGTGGCCGAGGCCGAGGTAGTCGGCCGCGTGCGTGCTCGTGCGCGCGCTCGCCTCGGCGACGGTGAGGCCCAGGCTCACCAGGTTGCGCAGCGCCTGGTCCAGCGTCAGCGTGCTGCCGGCGAGCGTGCCGTCGGCCAGGCGAACGCCGCCTTCGCACTTGCGCACCGCCTGGCGGCCGAGGCGGTAGTCGCCATCGGGCATGCCGGCGGCTGCCGTGGCATCGCTGACGCAGAAGAGGCCCGGGATCGCCCGCAGCGCGGCGCGGATGGCGCCGGGGTGCACGTGCAGCAGGTCGGGGATCAGCTCGGCGTGCCGCGCGTGCGCCAGCGCCGCGCCGGCTGCACCCGGGGCGCGGTGGTGCAGGCCGCTCATCGCGTTGAACAGGTGCGTGAAGCCGCTCGCGCCGCGTTCGAGCGCGCGCGCCGCTTCTTCGTAGCTGGCCGTGCTGTGGCCCACCTGCACGCGGATGCCGCGCGCGACCAGCGCCGGGATCAGCGCCAGCATGCCCGGTACCTCGGGCGCCAGCGTCAGCAGGCGGATCGGGGCGATGGCGTCCAGCGCGAGGATCTCCTGGAGCGACGGCGGCCGCGCGAACGGCGGCTGCGCGCCCAGGCGCTCGGCGCTGATGTACGGGCCTTCGAGGTGCACGCCGAGCACGCGCGCTGCGCCGCCGGTGCGCTGGCCGCTGGTTCCGCTTCCCCCGTTTCGCCCGCACTGCGGCGCCAGCGCGCGCAGCGCCGCTTCGATCTCGGGCAGCGGCGCCGTCATCGTCGTCGCCAGCAGCGCCGTCGTGCCGTGGCGCGCGTGCAGCCGCGCCAGCGTGGCGACGGCGTCGCCGGCGTCCATCGTGTCGGCGCCGCCGCCGCCGTGCACGTGGGTGTCGATGAAGCCGGGCAGCACCAGCGGCAACGCGGCGTCGGCGCGCGCCTGGGCCTCGCTCACCGGTTCGCCTTGCACGCGCCCGATGCGGCCGCCGGCGGCGACCTCGATCTCGCCGCGGACGAAACCGGCGGGTGTGAGGATGTGGCCGGCGAGGGCTATCACGCCGGCTTGCCGACCAGCGCCTCGGGCGTCGTCACCGGGCCCTTGCCGCTGAAGCGGTCGAGCGCGAGGTAGATCACCGGCGTGATGTACAGCGTGATCGCCTGCGAAAAGACGAGGCCCCCGGCCACCGCCAGGCCGAGCGGCTGGCGCAGCTCGGCCCCGGCGCCGATGCCCAGCGCCAGCGGCAGTGCGCCCATCAGCGCCGCCAGCGTCGTCATCATGATCGGCCTGAAGCGCAGGATGCAGGCCTCGCGGATGGCCTCGCGCGGCGTCAGGCCCTGGTGGCGCTGCGCATCGAGCGCGAAGTCGATCATCATGATGGCGTTCTTCTTGACGATGCCGATCAGCAGCAGGATGCCGATGGTGGCGATCAGCGTCAGATCCAGCCCGAACAGCATCAGCGTCGCCAGCGCCCCCACCGCCGCCGAGGGCAGCCCGGCCAGGATCGTCAGCGGGTGGATGTAGCTCTCGTAGAGCACGCCCAGCAGCACGTAGATGACGATCAGCGCGCCGATGATGAGGATCGCCTGGCTGCCCTGCGAGCTCTTGAACACCTTGGCGTCGCCGCCCCAGGTGGCCACCACCGAGGCGGGCATGCGGATCTCCTCGCGGTAGCGCTCGATGCGCGTCGTCGCTTCGCCCAGCGGCGCCCCCGGCGCGAGGTTGAACGACACCGTCACCGCCTGCAGCTGCCCGGCGTGGTTGATGGCCGTGGGGCCGACGGTGCGCGTCACCGTGGCGAAGCTCGTCAGCGGCACGAGCGCTCCCGTGCTGGCGCGCACGTAGATGCCGTTGAAGGCACTCTCGTCGGCGCGCGCCGCCGGCGCCGCTTCCATGATGACCTGGTAGCTGTCGACCTCGGTGTAGATGGTGGAAACCTGGCGTTCGCCGAAGGCCGAGAACAGCGCCGAGCGGATGCCGTCGATCGGCACCCCGAGCGCGTTGGCCCGCTCGCGGTCGATCTTCAGGCTCGCCTGCAGGCCGCGCATCTGCGCGTCGCTGGTGACGTCGCGGAACAGCGGGTCGGCGCGCAGCTTGTCCTGCATGCGCACGGCCCAGTCGTAGAGGTCGCCGGCCTGCACGCTTTGCAGGATGTACTGGTACTGCGCCTTGCTTTGGCGGCCGCCCAGGCGCAGGTTCTGGATCGGCAGCATGAACACGGCAATGCCCGGCACCTCGCGCATCTTGCGGCGCAGGCCCTCGAGCACGTCCTTCATCGCCGCGCGCTGGGCGCGCGGCTTCAGGTTGATGAACATGCGGCCGGTGTTCTGCGCGCCGCTGCCGCCGTTGAAGCTGCTCACCGTGGCCACCGCCGGGTCGGCGCGGAAGATCGAGGCGACGCGGTCCTGCAGCGCCACCATCTGCTCGAACGACACGTCCTCGGCGGCCTCGGTGCTGACCGAGATCTGGCCGATGTCTTCCTGCGGGAAGAAGCCCTTGGGGATGACCCAGAACATCCAGCCGGTGGCCACGAACGTGGCCAGCGCGACGACGAGCACGGCCTTGCGGTGGGCCAGCGCCGCGTCGAGCGTCTTCGTGTACAGCGCCAGCGTCGCGTCGAAGGCGCGCCCGAACGAGCGCACCAGCGCCCCCGGCGGCTTCTTGTGTGCCTCGTCGGTGAGGAAGCGGCCGGCCAGCATCGGCACCAGCGTCAGCGAGACGAACGCCGAGGCGATGATGGCCAGCGAGACGATGACCGCGAACTCGTGGAACATGAGCCCGATGACGCCGGGCATGAAGAAGATCGGGATGAACACCGCGATCAGCGAGCTCGAGATCGAGATGATCGTGAAGCCCACCTCGCGCGAGCCGCGCAGCGCCGCCTGGAACGGCGGCTCGCCGGCCTCGACGTGGCGCATCACGTTCTCGAGCATCACGATGGCGTCGTCGACCACCAGGCCCACCGCCAGCGTCAGCCCGAGCAGCGAGATGTTGTCGATCGTGTAGCCGAAGGCCCACAGCATCGCCACCGCGCCCAGCAGCGACACCGGCAGCGACAGCGTCGGGATCACCGTGGCCATGAAGCGGCGCAGGAAGAGGAAGATCACCAGCACCACGAGGACGATGGTGCCCAGCATCGTCAGCGACACGTCGTGCAGCGAATCGCGGATCGACACCGAGCGGTCGTTGTTGATCGACATCTGCACGCTCGCCGGCAACTGCGCCTTGATGTCGCGCAGTGCCGCCTTCACCGCGTCGACCACCGCCACCGTGTTGGCGTCGGGCTGGCGCAGGATGGCCAGCGAGATCGATGTCTCGCCGTTGAAGGTGGCCGAGGTCTTCACCTGCTCGAAGCTGTCTTCCACCAGCGCCACGTCGCGCAGCCGCACCGGGCTGCCGCCCTTGACGCTGACGATCAGCTCGGCGTACTCGGCCGCGCTGGTCAGCTGCCGGTTGGCGGTGAGCGTCAGCGTCTGGCGCGGGCCTTCGAGCGTGCCGAGCGGCGTGTTGGCGTTGGCCGCGGTGAGCGCGGTGCGCAGCTCGTCCATCGTCAGGTTGCGCGCCGCCAGCGCCGAGGGAATGACGCGCACGCGCACCGCGAAGCGCTTGGCGCCGAAGATGTTGATCTGCGCCACGCCGGGCAGCGTGGACAGCGTCGGCGAGATCAGGTGCTCGGCGAAGCTTTGCAGCTCGGTGATGTTGAGCGAGGGCGACGTCAGCGCGACGAACAGCACCGGCGCGTCGGCCGGGTTCACCTTGCGGTAGCTCGGCGTCTGCGTCATCTCCGGCGGCAGCGAGCGGGCGGCGCGCAACAGCGCCGCCTGCACGTCGACCGCGGCGGCGTCGATGTTGCGCGCCTCGTCGAACTCCAGCGTCACCGACGTCGCGCCCAGCGTGCTGCTGGAGCTGATGACCGCCAGCCCCGGAATCGTCTGGAACTGCTTTTCCAGCGGCAGCGCCACCGCGGTGGCCATGTTCTCCGGGCTGGCGCCGGGCAGCGCGGCGAAGACGTTGATGACCGGCGTGTTGTAGCTGGGCAGCGCCGCCACCGGGATGCGCGACCAGGCGATCAGGCCGCCGGCGATGATGGCCGCGTTCAGCAGCACCGTCATCACCGGGCGGCGGACGAAGAGTTCGGACAGGTTCATCGCGCTTGCCCTCCGCCGGCTTGTCCTTCGTCGTTCAAGGTGCGCCGCCGTTGCGCGCAGGTGTCGCCGCGGCCGCGGCAGCAGCGGCGCTGCCCGGCGTGCCGGGACCGGCGGCGGCAGAGGAGGAGGCGCGGGCGCCCCCCGAAGCACTGGCGCCGCGCCCGCCGGGCCCGCCCGGGGCACCCGGGGCGCCCGGGGTGCGAGGCGGCCCGTCGGGCGCGCGCTCGATGACCCTGGCCCCCGGGCGCACGTTCTGGCGCCCGTCGAGCACGATCTTCTCGCCGGGGCGCACGCCGCTGACCGCCGCTTCCGTGCCCAAGGCCTGCAGCACGCGCACCGGGCGCATCGCGGCCACGCCTTCGGCATCGACGACGAACACCGCGGTGCCGCGCGCGCCTTGCACGACGCTCGCCTGCGGCACCAGCACGGCGCCCGGCAGCGACTGCAGCGCCACCTGCACGTTGACGTACGCGCCCGGCCACAGCGCCTGGTCGCGGTTGTCGAACACCGCCTTCACCTTCACGGTGCCCGAAGCGGCCTCGACGAGGTTGTCGACGAAGTCCAGCCGGCCGATGCGCGTGCCGCGCCCTTCAGGGAGCACGGCCAGCACCGCGCCCGGCGCCGCGGCGGCAGCGGCCTGCGCGGCGGCGGCGGCGGAGGCGGAGGCGGAGGCGGAGGCGGAGGAGGCAGCAGCGCCCGGGGCGCCGGCCGGCGCACTGGCGGCCTTCGTTGCAGCCGCCGGCGCTGCCTTCGCCGGCGCGCTGCGCGCCGCGGCCAGCGCCACCAGCGCGTCGGGCAAGTTGCGCTGCGGCAGGTTGAACGACACGGCGATCGGGTCGAGCTGCGTCACGGTGACCAGCGCCGGGCCGCTGGGCGATACCGAGCTGCCGGGGTAGACGTTGATCTGCCCGACGCGGCCGTTGCTGGGCGCGGCGATGCGGCTGTACGACACCGCCACGCGCGCCGCTTCGATGGCGGCGCGGTCGGCGGCGATGGCGGCGCGCTGCGCCTCGACGTTGGCCTGCGCCGTGTCCACCGCGCCTTGCGAGACGAAGCCCTTGCTCAGCAGGTCCTGGCTGCGCGCGAGCTGCCGTTGCGCGTCGGCCAGCGTCGCCTGGTCCTTCAGCAACTGCGCCTCGGCGCGCGCCAGGTTGGCGGCGTCGGCGCGCCCGTCGAGCGTGAACAGCGGCTGGCCGCGGGCGACGAATTGCCCTTCCTTCACATGCACCGCGGTGACGACGCTGGCGATCTGCGGCTTGATGTCGATGCTGGCCAGCGCGCTCACCGTGCCGGTGGCTTCCACCTGCACGGCCACATCGCGCCGCACCGCGCGCACCACGCTGACGCTGACCGGCGGCGCCGAGGCAGCGCCTTGCGGCCCTTGCGCCCCTGGCATGCCCGGCGCGGCCGGCGCGCCGGAACCGGCACCCGAACCGGAACCGGAACCGGAACCGGAACCGGAACCGGAACCGGAAGGGGCCGCGCCGCTGGCTGCTTCGGCCTGCGCCCGCGGCGGCGAGGCGGAGATCTCGGCGCCGCCGGGAGAACTGCCACCGCAGCCGGCCGACAGGGCAGCGATCGACACGCTGGCCCAGGCCGCGGTCACTCGGAATGTCATCGGGTCGCTCCGGGCATTCTTGCGAGGAGGTTTGTCATGGCCGAAGGAGAGCCTCCCGCGGCTGGCGCGAAGCATCGCAGGATATCGGACCGCCTGCCGGCACGGGTTTCTGCTGTGCAAAGCTGCCGGTGCTTGACGCCAGTCAGCGCGGCACCGCGGCCTTGGCGGGATCCTTCGACCATCGAATGACCGGAGGAACCATGATCCGTTTCGTCAGTGGCGATCTGCTCGCCGGCGAGTTGCCCGTCATCGCGCACGGCGTTGCGCCCAACGACCCCTTCAGCCAAGGTCTGGCGCATGCGCTGCGCGAGCAGTTCCCGGCCATGTACAAGGACTTCCGCCACTTCTGCCAGACCAGCCACCCGGCCGAAGGCAGCCTGTGGACCTGGGGCGGGCCGGGCGGGCGGCGCGTGGTGGCGCTGTTCACGCAGCAAGGCGTGCCCGGCCACCACGGCGGCAGCCCGGGCCGCGCCACGCTGGCCAACGTGAACCACGCGTTGAAGGCGCTGGCCGCCGAGGCGCGCAAGGAAGGCTGGAAGCAGCTCGCGCTGCCGCGCCTGGCCACCGGCGTCGGCGGCCTGGCGTGGGAGGACGTGAAGCCGCTCGTCGAGCGGCACCTCGCGGACCTGGACGCCGAAGTGCTCGTCGTCGAGACCTTCCGCGCCGGGCAGCGCGCGGGCTGAAGGCCACCGGGCCAGCGCCGGGAAAGCCCGGCGCATCCAGTCCCGGCGCCGGCCCGTAAGCCGGGCATGAACACCGGCTTGCTGTTGCGCGTGGCCCTGGCGGCCCGGCGCCAGGAGCGCAGTTCGCGCTGGAGCCGCGAGGCGTTGCGCGCGCACCAGGAGCGCATGCTCGCCGGGCTGCGCCGCTTCGTCGTCGAGCGCAGCGCGTTCTATCGCGCTTTCCACCGCGGCCTCGAGGGCCGGCCGCTGCACGAGCTGCCCGTCCTCACCAAGGCCACGCTGATGGCCGAGTTCGACAGCGTGCTCACCGAACCCGCGCTGCGCCTGGCCGACCTCGAAGCACACCTGGCCGGCGCGCAGGCCGCGCAGCCGTATCGCGGCCGCTACACGGTGCTGTCCACCTCGGGTTCGACGGGCCTGCGCGGCGTCTTCGTCTTCGACCGCAGCGAGTGGGTGCAGGCGCTGGCGGCGATCCTGCGGCCGCTGCAGTGGGCCGAGGCGCCGCCGCCGTGGACGCGGCCGCGCTCGGCGCTCATCGCTTCGGGCGCGAACTGGCACTACTCGGCGCAGGTGGGCCGTTCGCTGCAGTCGCGCTGGATCCCGGCGCTTCGGCTCGACGCAGCGCTGCCGCTGGCCGACCTCGTCACCGCGCTGAACGCCTTCCAGCCGGTGGCGCTGGCCGCGTATCCCTCGGTGCTGCTGCAACTGGCCGAAGAGCAACTCGCGGGGCGGCTGCGCATCACGCTCGCCCACATCGGCACCAGCGCCGAGCGGCTGCCCGCGGCCACCCGCGAGCGCGCCCGCGCCGCCTGGGGCATTGCCGTCTTCGACACCTACGGCGCCACCGAGTACGCACCGATCGCCAGCGAATGCCGCGCGGGCAACCTGCACCTCTTCGAAGACCGCGCCATCGTCGAAGTGGTCGACGACCGCGGCCGACTCGTCCCGCCCGGCGCGCCCGGGGCGCGGCTGCTGCTGACGGTGCTGGACCGCCGCACGCAGCCGCTCATCCGCTACGAGATCAGCGACGGCGTGCGCGAGCGGCCTGGCCGCTGCGCCTGCGCGCGGCCGTTCCGCATGCTCGAGGCGATCGAAGGGCGGGTCGAGGAGACACTGGCCTTCGAGGCGGTGAACGGCGGCGGCACCGGCGCCGCCAACGGCACCGGCACCGCCAACGGCATCGGCGCGCCCGGCCGCGGCCGCACCGGCGTCGAACTGCACCCCAACGCCTTGCACGACCTGCTCGAGCGCGTGCCGGCCAGCGGCTGGCAGGTGCGCCAGCAGGGCGACGGGGCGCTCACCGTGCTGCTCACCGGCCCGGTGCAGGCGGGCGTCGCCGACGCGCTGCGCGGGCAACTCGTGGCGCTGCTGGACCAGCGCGGCGCGCGCTGCCCCGCCATCGACGTGCAATGGGTCGAAACGCTGCCGCGCGGCGCCAGCGGCAAGGCACCGTTGATCGTGCGCACAACCGAGCCGGCGCGCCGCGCCGCCTGAGGCGCGCCGCCGCCAGCGGCGGGTCACGGCCGGCCTTCGGCGCGGCGGCGCGGCGCGCGAGGTCCGCTTCGCCGCGGCTTCTTTGGCCGGTGTCAGCCGGCGGCGATGGCGGCGGCACGTTGCACGAGCAACGTCCTCAGCACCGAGCGGTGGCAGCGCGCTTCGTTCTCGCAGTAGCAGCCGAGCGAAAACGACGTCTGGTGCGAAAGCGCCGCCAGCAGGTCGAGAAGGCGGCTCGCGTCGGGCTCGTTCATCTCGGCCTTGAACTTGCGCTCGAAGGCGGCCCAGGCCTTGTCGTCGCCGGCGTCGATGGCCGCCTGCGCCTGCGCCACCAGCTCGGCGCTCGGCGAGAGGCTCGGCAGCCACACGTCGTAGAAGTCGCGCCTGGCGAACTCGGCCTTCGGCACGCCGCGCGGCGGCCGCCGCACGGTGCCCAGGCGCAAGCCTTCGTTCTTGGCACGTGGCGTGCCGAGGCGGACGATGCGGATGGCCATGCGGGCACTGTACTGCGCCGGCCCGCGGATCTGTCTTGGTGCCCCTGTCACCTCCGGTTGCGCGGCGGCGCTCAAGCGGCGCTGCGCCATGCCGATGTTCCGGCGACCATCCATCGACCGGAGCAAGGAAGCCATGCAGAAGTCTTTCCCCGCCACCGTGGCCGCGCTTGGCGTGGCGGCCCTCGCCGCCGCGCTGCCCGCCGCGGCGCTCGAAGGCCAGAAGCTCGACAGCGGCCTGGGCGATCTGCCGCACTACTCGCAGTGGGCCGACAAGAGCGGCCGCGGCGTCGTCACGCGCGTGCCCGGCGAGTCGCTCGACAGCGGCCTGGGCGCGCTGCCGCACTACTCGCAATGGCAGGACAAGAGCGGCCGCGACCCGATGGGCCGCGAAGGGCTGCGCGTGGCGGGCGCGAAGCGCTGAGCTGCCTCGGCGGCTGCCAGGGTCCGTGACAGGGCCGGCCCGCGTGGCCGGCCCTTTTCATGGCCGTTGCGTGCCGCGAGCCGGGCGCGCCTGCGACCGCCGGCCTCGGACCATGAAAATCCCGCATGTGATGCGGGAATATCATGGCAAGATGGCCGACCGTGACGCCGGCCGTGACGCCGACCGTGATGCCGACCCTCGAACGTGCCCGCCTGCGCAACGAGGTGGCACGCCTGCTGGCGCAGTTCCGTGGCGTGCTGCTCGTCGGTCCGCGCCAGGTCGGCAAGACGACGCTGGCCCGCACCTTCCTGCCCCCGGGCCACCCACAGTACTTCGACCTGGAGAACCCGGTCGCGGCGGCTCAGCTGCGCAGCCCGCTCGTGGTGCTCGAGCCGCTGCGCGGCCTGGTCATCATCGACGAGGTGCAACACGCGCCCGACCTCTTCCCGGTGTTGCGGGTCCTGATGGACCGGGAGGGCCCACCCGCGCGTTTCCTGCTGCTGGGCAGTGCCGCGATGGCCCTGTTGCGCCAGGGTGGCGAGTCGCTTGCGGGCCGGTTGGCCGTGGTGGAGGTCGAGGGCTTCAACCTCGAGGAAACGGGCGTATCGCATGCCACGGCGTTGTGGCAGCGCGGCGGCTACCCCCTTTCCTACCTGGCTGCCGATGACGCGCAGAGTGCCGAGTGGCGCCAGCGCTTCGTCGATCTCTTCCTGCAACGCGACCTGCCGCAGCTGGGCATCAACGTGCCCGCGCCGGCGATGCGCCGCTTCTGGATGATGCTCACCCACTACCACGGTCAGACGTGGAACGCAGCCGATCCCGCCCGCTCGCTCGGCGTCAACGAGAGCACCGTGCGCCGGTATCTCGACTGGCTGACGCAGACGTACATGGTGCGCCAGCTTCCCGCCTGGTACGCCAACCTGGGCAAGCGGCAGGTGAAGGCGCCCAAGATCTATATCCGCGACAGCGGCCTGCTGCATACGCTGCTGGGTGTGGCCGGCGGCGCCGAGCTGCTTCGCCACCCGCGCCTGGGCGCCAGCTGGGAGGGCTTTGCGCTGGAGCAGGTGCTGCGCCTGGCGCGGCCCGACGAGGCCTATTTCTGGGCCACGCACAACGGAGCCGGGCTGGACCTGTTGATGCTGAAGCACGGCAAGCGGGTGGGGGTGGAGTTCAAGCATGCGGATGCGCCGGTGCTGACGGCGTCCATGCGCATCGCCCTGGCGGACCTCGGGCTCGATGCGCTCTATGTCGTCTACCCGGGCAGCCGGCGCTACGCGTTGGCCGGCAACGTCGAGGTCGTGCCTGTGGGTCAGTTCGCTACGGGATGACGGGCGTCCGTGTGGCTGTCATGGGCGGTGGTGACGGCCAGGACCGCTGATCCCGGCTACCTCTGCCCCATCCGGGCCTCGCCGAACAGCCCCTTCGCGCCGCGCGGCTGCGAACGCCAGTACTGCGGCGGGGCCTGCACCTGCGCGCCCAGTTGCGCCGCGGCGGCCCAGGGCCAGTGCGGGTTGAAGAGCATCGCGCGCGCCAGCGCCACCAGGTCGGCCTTGCCTTCGGCGACGATGGCTTCGGCCTGCGCCGCCTCGGTGACGAGGCCCACGGCGACGGTCGGCAGGCCCACTTCGGCGCGCAGGCGTTCGGCCAGCGGCACCTGGTAACCGGGCCCCAGCGGGATCTTCTGCCGCGCCGAGATGCCGCCGCTGGAGACATGCAGGAATGCCGCGCCGCGTTCGCGCAGCGCCCGGCCGAAGGCGATGCTCTGCTCGAGGTCCCAGCCGCCTTCCACCCAGTCGGTGGCCGACAGGCGCATGCCCACCGGGTACGCGGCGGGCACGGCGGCGCGCACGGCCTCGAACACTTCGAGCGGATAGCGCATGCGGTTGGCCAGGCTGCCGCCGTAGCGGTCGCTGCGCTGGTTGGAGATCGGCGACAGGAACTCGTGCAGCAGGTAGCCGTGCGCGCCGTGCAGCTCGACCGCCGCCAGGCCGAGGCGGTGCGCGCGGCGCGCCGCGTCGGCGAAGCCGTTGCGGATGCGCGCCAAGCCCGCTTCGTCCAGCGCGGCCGGCGCGGCCTCGCCTTCGGCATGCGGCAGCGCCGAGGGCCCAAGCGGCACCCAGCCGCCTTGCGCCGGTGCGATGAGCCCGCCGCCGCGCCACGGCACTTCGCTCGACGCCTTGCGCCCGGCGTGCGCGAGCTGGATCGCCAGCGGCATCGCCGAGTACCGCCGCACGCTGGCCAGCACCCGCGCCAGCGCCGCTTCGTGGGCGTCGGACCACAGGCCGAGGCACCCGGGCGTGATCCGTCCTTCCTCGGTGACTGCGGTCGCTTCGACGATGAGCAGCGCCGCGCCCGACAGCGCGAGTTGGCCCAGATGGATGAGGTGCCAGTCGCCGGCCAGGCCGTCGTCGCAGGAGTACTGGCACATCGGCGCGATGACGATGCGGTTGGCCAGCGTCAGCGGGCCGATCGAATAGGGCGAGAAGAGGTGGCTCATGGGAGGTTGCGGATCAGCGGATCGGGGATTGGGGATCGGGGGATCGAAGGAAGCCGTGGATCCGGAAGACCGGCCCCGTTCGCCGGGTCCGGCCGATGCCATGATGGTGGCATGAACGAGAACGACGCCGGCAGCCCGGTGCCCGCGGCCGTGCGCCGGCTGCTGATCGAAGGCGGCGTGCAGGGCGTGGGGTTTCGCTGGGCGATGGTCGGCGAGGCGAAGCGCCTGGGCCTGCGCGGCTGGGTGCGCAACCGGCGCGACGGCTCGGTGGAGGCCCTGGTCATCGGCCCGGCGGCCGCGGTCGATCGCCTGGTGGCCTGGGCGCACCGGGGCCCGGCGGCGGCACGGGTGAGCCGCGTGGACGTTCAGCCGGCCGACGCGGCCCAGGCGGCCGAGGCGCGCGCGGCGAGCGGCTTCGAGCAGCGCCCCACCCATTAAATCAAGCGTTAGGCGGCTGTCGCCGCCGGCGCCCTCCGCGGCCGTTCACGCTTCCCGTTCAGCCTTGGCGCTGCGCGTTCACGCCTCACTGCGGCCTGAAGAAGCGCCACAGCCGCGCCAGCTGCGTGTTGCGCCAGCCGCGCGGCGGCGTCGCGGTGTGCTTGGGTCGCGGCGGGTGATTGGCGGCGGCGCGCAGCTCATGCTCGGCGGTGTCCAGCAGCGGCTGCAGGTCGCCGATGGCGGGGGCCAGCAGGCCGGCCCCGCACTGCGGGCAGGCGGCCGTGCGCGTGGGGTCAAGCGTGGTGCCGCAGGCGTGGCACGGCCAGCGCAGGGGCACGCCATCGGCGCGCGGCATCGGCCGGCCGTCTTCCACGCCGCGCTGGCGCAGCGCGTGGCCCAGGCGTGGGAGGTCCACCACCAGCAGCGGCGTGGCGCACCAGGGGCAGGCCTCGGCGGTGTCGAGTGCCTTGCCGTCGACCGGGCCGCCGCAGCTCAGGCAGTGCAGCGCTCGCCGGCTCGCCTTCAGCGCGCCGCGCTCGGGCGCCAGCAGCGGGCGCACCAGGCCGCGCTCCGCCAGCAGGCCGGCGTCGCTGTGCAGGTGGCCGTGGCCGGCCGGGCACTCCTGCATCGGGAAGCGGCCCCAGCGCGTCTGGTTGTGCACCGTCTTCAGCGGCTCGGCGCACACCGGGCAGGCCCTTGCTGCCGCGTTCATCGGCGGGCGCGGCGGCGGCGCGGAGGAGGGCCGCTGCGCCTCGCCGCGGCTCATCTCGCGCAGCAGGTCCACCCAACCGAGGCCGGCAAGCTGCACCGACTCCAGCGTGTCGAACCAGACCAGGCGGCAGGCCGCGCAGTGATCCACCAGCACCCGGCGGTCGCCATGGGCGTGCAGCCGCCGCTGCGCCATCGCGGCGCCGCATTGCGGGCAGGCACGCAGGTCGTCGGCGGCGGCGGCAGGGGCGGGCAGCATCGCCCGGCCATTGTGGGCGCGATGGTGGTCGCGATGCCAGAACTCAAGGCGCCGTGGCCGTGGCGGCCGCAGGCGGCGGCGCGTAGCCGGTGCCCGGCCGGCCGAGTTGCCCCGTGTAGCCACCGCCCAGCGGCATGATCTCGTTCACCGGCCGCCACAGCGGCGGGTCGACGTTCGGGTGGCAGCGCGCGTGGTCGGCTTCGCCTTCCTGCGAGCCCACGCCGCCCCAGCCGAGCACGGCGTGGTCGGGCGCCGACTGCGGGTTGCCGCTGGTGGGCTTCTTCAAGCCGATGACCTTGGTGGCGTAGTACGCGATGGCCATCGTGTTCATCTGGAAGCGGCTGACGTAGCCCGAGCACACGCTGGCCCTGGCGTACATGTAGTTCTCGGCCGCGGCCACGTCGAGGTCCAGCGAATTGGGCGCGGCGCCCGCCGCCGGCGGCTGGTCGCGCCAGGCCTTCAGGGCCCGCCATGCGGTGTACAGGCTGTCGCAGCAGGCGCCGGCGCCCTGGCTGCGCGCCCAGGTGATGGAGTGGTCGATGATCTGGCGCACGCGCACGTTGTTGACTGACATCGCGGCTTCTCCCTGCATGAGTCCGTCGTCGGTGCGGCCAGTATCGGCAGCCGCGGCGCGAGCGTCCTCCTGCCGGCGATGGAGCCGCGCGGCTTCCCCCACGAAGCAGAGGGAGGCAGAAAGGGCGTGCCGGCTTAATAGACAGTTGACTGTCTGAAAGAGGCGTCGCATACTGCGCCCATGCCCGACCGCCCCGACCGCCCCGACCACCCCGATGCGCCCGGCCACCGCGACGATGCGGCGCCGGCGCGCGCGCCCGCCGCCGGCGAAGCGGCCGAGCGCTACGGTCTGGACGAACTGGCGGCGCTGGCCGGCGTCACCGCGCGCACGGTGCGCTACTACATCGCCGAAGGGCTGGTGTCGCGGCCGCTGGGCGAGAAGCGCGGCGCTCACTACGCGCGCCGGCATCTGGAGCAGTTGCTGCTCATCCGCCGCTGGACCGACGCCGGCCTGAGCCTCACGCGCGTGCGCGAGCTGATCGCCGGCGCCCCCGAAGAAGCGCCGCCGCGGCGCGCCGCCGCCGGCAGCGTCGAGGTGTGGAGCCGCTTCACCGTGGCCGACGGGCTGGAAGTGCATGTCGAGCCCGGCCGCGCCGGCCTGACGCCCGGCCAACTGCGCAGCCTGGCGCGCGGCATCACTGCGCTGTACCGGCAAGTGCGCGGTGGTGATGGTGAAGGCGGCAACGGCGGGGGCGGCAGCGGCTCGCCCCCATGAACAACCTGCTCAGGGAGAACGACGATGTTCGATGAGATGCGGCCCGCCTTCGCACTGCGCAGCGTCGAGTACGGCGCGCCCGCGCCGGTGCTGGCCGGCGTCGAAGCGCGCGGCCGGCTCGACGCGGTGCTGTTCGAGCTGACGGTGCGCCAGACCTACCGCAACACGAGCGAGCGCGTGCTCGAGGTCGTCTACACCTTCCCGCTGCCGCTTCAGGCGGTGCTGCTCGGCTTCGCCTCCGAGCTGAATGGCCGCCGTCTCGAAGGAGCCATCGTGCCCCGGCGCGAAGCCGAGCAGCGCTACGAGCAGGCCCTGGCCGAAGGCGACGCGCCGGTGATGCTGGAAGCGCTGGGCGGCGGGCTGCACACGGCCAACATCGGCAACCTCCAGCCGGGCGACGAGGTGGTGCTCGAAGTGCGCTACGCGCAGTGCCTGGCCTTCGAGCAGGGGCGGCTGCGCCTGTCGGTCCCCACCACCATCGCGCCGCGTTACGGCAACGCCGAACGCGCTGCGGGCCTGCAACCGCAGCAGGTGCCCGGGCACAGCCTGCACGCCGAGTACCCGCTGCGGCTGACGCTGGGCGTCGGCGCGGCGCTGGCCGGCGCGGCGGTGGTGTGCAAGACGCACCGGCTGCTGCCGGCCGCAGCCCCTGCCGTCGCCGCGGCGCCGGACGGGCGCCGCGCGGGCGACGGCGGCGGCGCCTTGTACGAGCTGGCGCCCGGCGCCACGCTCGACCGCGACGTGGTGGTGATCGTCACGCCGCGCGAGCCGCGGCCGTCGCTCGTCGTGCGCGCTGCCGACGCGGCCGACGCTGCCGCGCCGGTGGTGCTGATGGCCGCGCTGCAGCCCGCGCCCGCGGCGCCGCGCGAGCGCATCGCGTTGAAGCTGCTCGTCGACTGCTCGGGCTCGATGGCCGGCGACAGCATCGCCTCGGCGCGCGCAGCGTTGCGCGGCGTCGTCGCGGGCCTGGCGCCGGGCGACCGCGTGAGCCTGTCGCGCTTCGGCAGCACCGTGGAGCACGTGCTCGGCCTGTCGGAACTGACGCCGGCGACGATGCGGCGGCTGGCCTCACGCATCGACGCCATCGACGCCGACCTCGGCGGCACCGAGATGGAAGCGGCGCTGAAGGCGGTGTTCGAGGTGGGCGGCGATGCCGCGAAGAACGAGGCGGGCAGCCTCGGCCGCGACGTGCTGCTCATCACCGACGGCCAGGCCTGGAGCGCCGAGGCGGTCGTGGCCGCAGCGCGCGCCAGCGGCCACCGCGTCTTCGCCATCGGCGTGGGCGCGGCGCCAGCCGAGGGGGTGCTGCGCCCGCTGGCCGAGGGCAGCGGCGGCGTGTGCGAGTTCGCCACGCCCGGCGAGGCGCTCGAAGCGGCGGCCGCGCGAATGCTCGGGCGCATCCGCCAGCGGGCGTGGCGCAACGTGCGCGTCGACTGGGGCGCCGAGCCGGTGTGGCAGGTGGCGCCGGGACTGAACGTCTTCGGCGGCGACACGGTGGTGGCGATAGCCGGTTTCGCGTCGGCCCCCGCTGTGGCGGCGGCGGGCGGCGGCGTGCCGGCGCCGCGGCTGCTGTGCGACGGCGAAGCCCCGGGCGGCGCGGCGCACGAGCTGGCGCGCGGCGAGGCCGACGCTCCGGCCCGTGGTGACAGCATCGCGCGGCTGGCGGCGGCGCGGCGCATGGCGGGCGCGTTCGCGGCCGGCGACAAGGCCGCGGCGCTGGCGCTGGCGCTGCGCTACCAGCTCATGTCCGAGGCGACGAATTGCGTCCTCGTGCACGAGCGTGCCGAGGGCGAGAAGGCGGGCGAGGCGGCCGAGTTGCATCGCGTGCCCTCGATGCTGGCGGCAGGTTGGGGCGGTGCAGGCACCGTTGTCTGCTGCCGGGCGCCGAACGGGTCGAGCGTGGCGGGATCGTTCGACTGCGTCGACCTCGAAGCGGCTGCCGACGGTGTCGATGCTTTCGCGCCAGGGCCGGCGCCGGTGCCGACGCCGATGCAGCCGGCCTTCTCGCGGACCGTCGCGGCGGCGGCAACGCCGAGGACGGCGTCCCTCGGTTCCGTTCGCGAGCCGCAGCCGGTTCCATCACCGCCGGCGCCGCCCGTCGATGATCTGGCCCGGGCGGCCGGCCGCCACTTCGCCGCCGGCGGCGAGCTGCCCGACCTGGCCCAGGCCTGCGCGGCGCTGCTGGCCCACGAAGCGCTGCGCGAAGTGCTGGCCGAAGTGGCCTTGCACGGCTTCACGCGCGACGAGGCCTGCCTGGCGCTGGCGCACTGGGCCAACACGCGCAGCGGCGGGCTGGCCGAGGCGGCGCTCGCGGCGCAGCTGCAGCCCGCGCTGGCCGCGCTCGACGCCGGGCGCCTGGCTGGCGCCGTGCAGGTGTTCGAGCGCCTGCTCGGGCCGGCGCTGGCGCCTCCCGGAACAGCCTCGCGCGCGCAACGCCTGTGGCGGGCGATGCGCGGCGCCTAACGGGCGAACGGCGCCGGTAACCCGAACGCACGGCCGGCGCAACGGCGCGACCGGCGCGACCGGCGCGACCGGCGCGACCGGCGCGAGCAATCCTGCGCGCCGGCCTGCCGCGCCGGCGCGCCTGCCGCGGCGCCGATGCCGGTTGCGGGCATCATGGGCGCCGTCGGTCGCAGGCAGTTCGCGCGTTGGCTCTCTTCCCGCAAGGTCTCACGAACGTCGACGAGCGCTGCAACGCCGGCGAGCGGCGCGTCCTGCAGCAGCTCAAGCGCTGCCTGGATGACGACTACATCGTCTGGCACGACGTGCCGGTGGGGCCGCGCGCCCGCCAGCCCGACTTCGTGATCCTCAGCCCGCGGCAGGGCATCCTGCTGCTGGAGGTGAAGGACTGGCGGCGCTCGACGATCGTCGCCGCCACGCGCGACCGCGTCGAGCTGCAGACGGCGCGCGGCCGCGTGACGGAAGCGCACCCGCTGCGCCGCTCGCGCGACTACGCGCTCGAACTCGTCGACGTGATGCAGCGCGACCCGGCGCTCGTGCACGGCGACGGCCCGTTCCGGGGCAGGCTGCTGTTCCCCTACGGCTTCGGCGTCGTCTTGTCGCGCCTGACCGCGGCCGAGGTGGCCGGCACCGACTTCGGCGAGGTCTTCCCACCGCACCAGGTGCTGCTGCGCGACGATCTCGAAGAGGCCGTCGACGGCGGCGCGTTCCAGAAGCGGCTGTGGGGCCTGTTCACCGTCTCGTACCCGCACACCCTGACGCTGCCGCAGCGCGACCGCATCCGCTGGCACCTGTTCCCGGATTTCCGGGCTCCGTCGCAGGGGGTGCTCGATCTCGACGGCAACGGCACCGGTGCCGCGGCACTCGCGCTGCCCGACCTGCTGCAAGTGATGGATCTTCAGCAGGAGCAGATCGCGCGCACGCTCGGCGAAGGGCACCGCGTCATCCACGGCGCCGCCGGTTCGGGCAAGACGATGATCCTCATCCACCGGGCGCAACACCTCGCCGCCGCGGCGCGGCCCGAGCAGCCGGTGCTCGTGCTGTGCTTCAACCGCTCGCTCGCCGACCGCATCGCCCACCAGCTGCGCCAGCGCGGCGTCGACGAGCGGGTGCAGGTGCGCACCTTCCATGCCTGGTGCGCCGACATGGTGGCCAGCTACCACCTGCAGGTGCCGCCGCTGCCGCCGGGGGCGCCGCCGGCCGGCCGCGACGAGCGCTACGCGCGGCTGGTGCGCACCGTGGAACGGGCGCTCGAAACCGGCTTCGTCCCCGCTGGCCAGTACACCGCGCTGCTCGTGGACGAGGCGCACGATTTCGAGGAGGCGTGGCTGCGCATGGCGGTGCGCCTCGTCGACCCGGCCAGCAACAGCCTGCTCGTGCTCTACGACGACGCGCAGAGCATCTACCAGAAGGCCAGGCGCAGGTTCAGCTTCGCCAGCGTCGGCATCGAGGCGCGCGGCCGCACGAGCATCCTGCGCATGAACTACCGCAACACCGCCGAGGTGCTGGCGCTGGCGATGCAGTGCGCGCAAGGCGTGCTCGAAGCAGGCGGTGCAGCGCCGCGCGAGGACGGCGAGATCCCCCTCGTGCAGCCGGCCAGCGCCGGCCGCCGCGGGCCGCTGCCGCTGCTGGTGCAGGCGCGCGACGCGCGCGACGAGGCCACGCTGATCGCCGAACGCATCGAACGCGCGCAAGCCGAAGGCCGGCAGCTGTCCGACATCGCCGTGCTGTGCCGTGCCCGCTACGTGATGGGGCCGATCCAGCAGGCGCTGGCGCGGCGCAAGATCGCGGTGCAGTCGATGAACGCCGGGGACTTCCGCCGCTTCGACTGGCGATCGCCGAGCGTGAAGCTGCTGACGATGCACAGCGCCAAGGGGCTCGAGTTCCCGCTCGTCTTCGTCGCCGGACTGCAGGCGATGCCGATGCGCGGCCACGACGCCCAGGAGGAAGCGCGGCTGCTGTACGTGGCGATGACGCGCGCCACGCACGAACTGGTGCTGTCGGCGCACGCCGAATCGCCGGCCGTCGCGCGCGTGCGTGAAGCGCTGCTCGACGTGGCGCGGCGCTTCGCGCCGGCCAGTGCCTGAGCGGCGCGGCCGCCCGGTGACCATCGCTTAATATCGGCGCCCCCCGAAGACGGCACCTTGCCGGGCTGCACGTACCGGCCCGCCCTGGCGCGCCGCGGCGGCCCGGCCGCCGGCGGGGCTCGCCGCTCCAGTGATCCACCTGCTCAATCTCCTGGCTGCCATCGCCCTGCTCGTGTGGGGCACACACGGCGTGCGCACGGGGATGATGCGGCTGCTGGGCGAGAACCTGCGCCAGGTGCTGGCGCGCTCGTTCAGCCATCGCTCGAACTCGGTGCTGGCCGGCATCGGCGTCACCGGGCTCGTGCAGTCGAGCATGGCCACCTGCCTGATGCTGGCCTCGTTCGCCGGCCAGGGCCTCGTGACCACGGCGGCCGCGCTGGCGGTGATGCTCGGCGCCGATGTCGGCACGGCGCTGATGGCCGCGGTGTACTCGTTCGACCTGTCGTGGGTGTCGCCGCTGCTGATCTTCGTCGGCGTGGTGATGTTCGTCTCGCGCCAGAACAGTGACGTCGGCCGCGCCGGGCGGGTGCTGATCGGCCTGGGGCTCATCACGCTGGCGCTGCAACTCATCGTCGCCAGCACGCGGCCGATGATCGAGAACCCGGCCGTGCGCGGGCTCATCGTCGCGCTGCCCAACGAGGTGATGCTCGACATCCTGGTCGGGGCGGTGATCACCGTGCTCGCCTACTCGAGCCTGGCCATCGTGCTGCTGACGGCGACGCTGGCCGCCTCGGGCCTCGTGCCGCTGCCGGTGGCGCTGGGCCTGGTGGTCGGCGCCAACATCGGCAGCGCGCTGCTGGCCTTCTTCGGCACCAGCGGCGCCACGCCGGCGGCGCGCCGCGTGCCCTTCGGCAACCTGCTGTTCAAGCTGATCGGCGCCGCGCTGACCGTGCCGCTGCTGCCGTACCTGCTGGCGTGGCTGCCGTATCTGGTCAGTGAAGTGCACCAGCAGGTGGTGGGCTTCCACCTGCTGTTCAACGTCGTGCTGGCGCTCACCTGCGTCGGCCTCACGGGGCCGGTGGCGCGGCTTTCCGAGCGCTGGCTGCCCGAGCCGCGCGAAGGCGCCGGCAAGCGCCGCAGCCACCTCGACCCGGCGGTGCTGGGCACGCCGTCGCTGGCCATCAGCGGCGCGGCGCGCGAGGCGATGCACCAGGCCGACGTGGTGGAGACGATGCTGCGCGGCCTGCTCGAGGTGATCCGCCGCAACGACCTCGAGCTGGCCGAGCGGCTGCGCCGGATGGACGACCAGGTCGACGAGCTGTACTCGGCGATCAAGTTCTACCTGACCCAGATCTCCAAGGAGGCGCTGTCCGAGCGCGAGGGCCGGCGCTGGACCGACATCGTCAGCTTCACGATCAACATGGAGCAGGTGGCCGACATCATCGAGCGCGTGTTGCAGGACGTGGAGGACAAGAAGATCCGCAAGAACCGCAGCTTCAGCGAAGCGGGCATGGCCGAGATCTGCCACCTGCACGAGCGGCTGCTGGCCAACCTGCGCCTGGCGATGAGCGTGTTCCTCGACGGCCACGTGCGCGACGCGAGGAAGCTGCTGGAGGAGAAGGCGCGCTTCCGCGACCTCGAGCACGAGTACGCCGCCAACCACATCGCGCGGCTGCAGGACAACACCGCGCACAGCATCGAGACCAGTTCGCTGCACCTGGACCTCATCAGCGAACTCAAGCGCATCAACTCGCACTTGTGCGGCGTGGCCTACCCGATCCTCGAATCGGCCGGCGTGCTGGCCGACACGCGGCTGCGCCACTCGCAGCTGGCCGACCTCGACGAGGTCAAGCCTTGATGCGGCCATCGCCGATGCGCCCAGCCGCCGGCGGCCGCGCCGGCGGGCAGCCGTGACCTGGGGCATCGTGCTGGCCGTGCTGGCCGGCGCGGTGCTGCACGCGGCGTGGAACGCGCTGGTCAAGTCCTCGGGCGACAAGCCGCTGGACACCGCGCTGGTGCACGGCCTGGGGGCGCTGGTGGCGCTGCCGTTCGCGCTCGCCGCGGGGTTGCCGACGGCCGCCGCGGCGCCGTTCATCGCGATCTCGCTGGTCATCCACATCGGCTACTACATCGCGCTGGCCGGGGCCTACCAGCACGGCGAGATGGGGATGACGTACCCCATCATGCGCGGCACCGCGCCGCTGCTGGTGGCGTTGGGCAGCGGGGCGCTGATCGGCGAGGTGCCCACGCCCGCGGCGTGGCTGGGCATCACCGGCATCACCGCCGGCGTGGCGCTGGTGGGGCTGGCCCACCCGGGCGAGGCGCTGCACCACCGCAAGGCGCTGGCGTTCGCGTTCGCCAACGCGGCGATCATCGCCTGCTACACGTTCGTCGACGGCCGCGGCGTGCGCACCGAGAAGGCTGCCGGCGGCGAGGTGATGCGTTACGTGCTGTGGCTGTTCGTGCTCGACGGCTTCGCCTATCCGGCGCTGGTGTGGTTCGGGCGCGATGCCGGGCGCCGGCGCGCGGCGCTGGCCTACGCGCGGCAGCGCTGGCCGCTGGCGGCGCTCGGCGGCACCGCTTCGATCGGCAGTTATGCCATCGCGCTGTGGGCGATGACGCTGGCCCCGGTGGCCAGCGTGGCGGCGCTGCGCGAGACCTCGGTGCTGTTCGCCGTGGTGCTCTCGACCTGGCTCCTGAAGGAACGCTTCGGCGTGCAGCGGGCGCTGGGGGCGCTGGTCATCGTGGCCGGCGTGGTGGCGCTCAGGCTGGCCTGAGGCCGTCACGCCGGCATCCAGGAAGCGGCGGCTTGCCCTCGCCCATGGCCTGAGCCGGCGCGCGCAGAATGCGCGCAGCCGGCGGCGCCGCCGCCGCACGGAGGCGTGAACACGATGCCCGCTGCACCCGGCGCTGCACCAGGCGCTGCACCAGGCGCTGCACCAGGCGCTGCACCCGATGCGACCGCGGCCTCGGCGCTCCCGGCCGACTGGCGCCGCTTCGACGCGGCCACGCGCGAGCGCGAGTATTCGCCCAGTTCGTGCATTGGCGGCGACTACGCGCCGTTCGTGCGGGCCTATGCCGAGCGCAGTGCCGCAGCCCGTGCCAGCGGCGGCGCGGTGCGGCGCGGGCTCGCCTACGGCGACGGCGCGGCCGAGCGCCTCGACCTCTTCCTGCCGGTGCCTGCTTCGCCGGCGCAGCGGGCCGGTGCGCTGCCGCCGCTGCTGGTCTTCATCCACGGCGGCTACTGGCAGGAGCTGTCGAAGGAGGAGTCGTCGTTCGCCGCCATCGACGCGATGCGCGAGGGCGTCGCGTTCGCAGCGATCGACTACACGCTGGCACCGGCCGCATCGGTGGCGGCGATCGTTGCCGAATGCCGCCAGGCGCTCGCCTGGCTGCACCGCGAGTCGGCGGCGCTCGGTTTCGACGGCGAGCGCATCGTCGTGGCCGGCAGCTCGGCCGGCGCTCACCTGGCGGCGATGTGCGCGCTGCCGGGCACGGCCGCGGCGGCGTGCGTGAAAGCCGCAGTGCTCGTCTCCGGCATCTACGAGCTCGAGCCGCTCGTCGGCACGTCGATCAACGCCGCGCTCGGTCTGGACGCCCAGGCGGCGCGCGCCGTGAGCCCCGCGCTGGCCGGCCTGCGCGGCTTCCCGCCGGCGCTCGTGTGCTGGGGTGAAGTGGAAACCAGCGAGTTCAAGCGCCAGGGCGCGGACTTCGCCGGGCGCCTGCGCGCCGCCGGCACGCGCTGCGAAGTGCTGCAGGTGCACTCGCGCAACCACTTCGACGTCGTCCTCGGCCTTGCCGACGCCGCAACGGCGCTGGGCGCGCGCACGCTCGCCATGCTGCGCTCGGCATAGGCGGGGCGCCGCAGGCAGCGGCTGCGGCTGCGGCTCCTTCGGCGCAACGAGCCCGTGGGCCGGCCGGGCCTCGCGCCGGAGACGGCCGGCCGTTAGACTGGAACAGACGCATTCATCGCGACGCACCGCCATGCCCGAGCGCTTTCCTCCCCTCCTTGGCCCGACCCTTGCCATCGCCGCCGCGCTGGCGTTGTCGCAACCGCTGGCCGCGCAGGCGCAGAAGACGCAGCCGTACGAAGGATTCCTGTGCTGCTCGCTGCTCAACGACGGCAGCTGGATCAGCGACCAGGCCTACGACGATGGCCGCAAGAAGGTGGTGCCCGCCGGCACGCCGGTGAAGTTCACCGGCTTCGGGCGCTGGCGCATGTACCTCGAGATCGACGGCAAGAAGGTGGGCCTGGGCAACGACTACAGCCGCACGATCGACATGGACGAGTTCGCGGCGCGCTACGTGCTGGCGCAGGACCCGAAGGCGAAGATGGCGCAGTGGCCCGCGCGCGTGCGCGAGGCGGTGCTGGCCCGCAAGGTGATGCGCGGCATGACCCGCGAGCAGGTGGCGATGGCGCTCGGCCATCCTTCCACGAGCAGCAACCCCGACCCGAAGCAGCCGCTGTGGAACTACCGCCACAGCCAGGGCGACTACCAGATCTTCTGGACCGACGACGGCCGCGTCGACCAGGTCTTCGGCCCGGCGGAAGTGCGGGCCAAGGTGGTCGCCGAGTAGCGCCGTTCTCCTCTGTCCGCGCCCGCAAGCGGCGGACAGAGGCCCAGCCGCTGATTCGCTGGCCGCGGCGCGCCAGCCTGCGTCGCCTCATGGGCGCTGGCCGGTGTGCCGGGCACCGTGTGCGCCAGGCCCGACGCGGCGCCCCCGCCGATGTGCGCCTCGATCCCGAAGTGCGATGGGTCGCCCTTCTTCGCCGGGTGCATCCCGGGGTCGCCATCGCGGTCAGCCCGAATCGGGCAGCGTTGCGATGGGAGCCCGGATTGCCCCCTGCGCGGCCTTGGCTCCGAAGTGCCCCATTGGCCACGCCGCGTGTCGCGCCGCAGCGGCAAGGATGTCGCCGGCCTGGCGGCAACCCTCAGGAGAAGACCCATGGACGTCGACGCCCTCCTGCTCGCGCGCATTCAGTTTGCGTTCACCATCTCCTTCCACATCATCTTTCCGGCGCTGACCATCGGCTTGGCGAGCTACCTGGCGGTGCTGGAAGGGCTGTGGCTGAAGACCCGGCGCCGGGTCTTCATGGACCTGTACTCCTTCTGGGTCAAGGCGTTCGCCGTCGCCTTCGGCATGGGAGTCGTGTCCGGGCTCGTGATGGCCTATCAGTTCGGAACCAACTGGAGCGGCTTCTCCAGGTTTGCCGGGGGGGTCACCGGTCCGCTGCTCGCCTATGAGGTGCTCACCGCGTTCTTCCTCGAGGCCGGCTTCCTCGGCGTGATGCTCTTCGGCCTGAAACGCGTTGGACCGGGGCTGCACCTCGTGTCGACCGTCATGGTCGCGCTGGGAACGCTCGTTTCTGCCACCTGGATTCTTGCCTCCAACAGCTGGATGCAGACGCCTCAGGGGCACCAAATCATCGACGGGCGCGTCGTGCCGGTGGACTGGCTGGCCGTCATCTTCAATCCCTCCTTTCCATACCGCCTGGCTCACATGGTGGTTGCGGCGTTCCTGTCCACGGCCTTGGTGGTGGGCGCCAGCGCTGCCTGGCATCTGTTGAAAGGGCGCGACAACGCGGCGGTCCGGACCATGCTGGCCATGGCGATGGGCATGGTGCTCGTCACCGCCCCGATCCAGGCCTTCATCGGCGACCTGCATGGGCTCAACACGCTCGAACACCAGCCTGCGAAGCTCGCCGCGATCGAGGGCCATTGGGAGAACAAGCCCGGCGAAGCGGTTCCGCTCATCCTGTTCGGCTGGCCCGACATGGAGCGCGAGACCACTCGCTATGCCATCGAGGTGCCCCGGCTCGGAAGCCTCCTGCTGACGCATTCCCTGGACGGACAGTTTCCGGGCCTCAAGGAGTTCCCACGCGAAGACCGCCCGCCCTCTGCGGTGGTCTTCTGGAGCTTTCGAGTCATGGTGGGCCTGGGAATGTCGATGATTCTCCTTGGCGTCGTGGCGTTGATCGCGCACCTGCGCAAGAGGCTGTTCACCTCCAGGCCGCTGTTGCGCTTCGCCTTCGCCATGGGGCCTGCAGGTCTGGCCGCCATACTGGCCGGCTGGATAACGACCGAAGTCGGCCGACAACCCTGGGTCGTCTACGGCGTCATGCGCACCGCCGACGCTGTCTCTGCGCACGGCACGGCGCAGGTGGCACTGACGCTCGCCATCTTCCTGGTCGTCTACTTCCTCGTGTTCGGCGCCGGCACGGTGTACCTGCTGCGCAGCATCGGCAAGGGACCGGTGACGGGCGAGAGCGACCATCCTGTGCACGGCGGCCCCGGCGAAATGAGGCAACCGATGCGGCCCCTGTCGGGGGCGTCCGAGCGCCTCGGCGCATTGCCGGCAACCCCGTCAGGAGGGCACTGACATGGGCATCGACCTCCCCCTCGTCTGGGCCGTCATCATCCTCTTCGGGGTCATGATGTACGTGGTGATGGATGGCTTCGACCTCGGCATCGGCATCCTCTTCACCGCGGTCGATGGCAAGGACGACCGTGACGTGATGATGAACACCGTCGCTCCGGTGTGGGACGGCAATGAGACCTGGCTCGTGCTCGGCGGCGCCGGCCTGCTGGTTGCGTTTCCGCTGGCCTATTCCGTGGTGCTGAGCGCCTGCTATCTCCCGCTCATCCTCATGCTCGTCGGGCTCGTCTTCCGCGGCGTCGCCTTCGAGTTCCGCTTCAAGGTCCCCGCCGGCCAGCGAAGGGTCTGGGACCTGTCGTTTGCCGGCGGGTCGCTTCTGGCAACCTTCTTCCAGGGCGTCACGCTGGGCGCCTTCCTGGATGGCATCCCGATGAAGGACGGTGCATACGCCGGGGGACCCTTCGACTGGCTGACCCCGTTCTCGGTCTTCGTCGGCATCGCGCTCATCTTCACCTATGCATTGCTGGGAAGCACCTGGCTCGTCTTGAAGACGGAAGGCACGCTTCAGGGGCGCATGCGCCGTGCATCGCGCCGTCTGTCGTGGGTGCTGCTCGGAGTCATCGCCGCCATCAGCGTGTGGACCCCTTTGGCACATCCGGCCATCTCGCAACGCTGGTTCTCGCTGCCGAACATCTTCTGGTTTGCACCCGTTCCGCTGCTCGTGATCGGCGCGATGTGGGGGCTGAGGCGAGCCCTGGCGGACGAAGCCAGCCACGCGAGGCCCTTCGTCCTCACCCTTGCGCTGGTGTTCCTTGGCTACAGCGGCCTTGGCATCAGCTTGTGGCCCAACGTCATCCCGCCCTCGACTTCCATCTGGGACGCGGCTGGACCTGCGCAGAGCCTGGGGTTCGCGCTGGTGGGCGCGCTGCTCATCATTCCGGTCATCCTCATGTACACCGCCTGGGGGTACTGGGTCTTCCGCGGCAAGGTGCGCCACGGGGAGGGGTACCACTGATGCCGGCGTCATCGGCAGCGCGAACCAGGAACAAGTGGCTGACTCGGCTTGTCTGGTTGGTGGTCATCTGGGCCGGCAGCGTGGGTGCGCTCGGGCTGGCGGCGTGGCTCATGCGAATGGCCATGCAGGCGGGTGGCCTCACGGCGTAGGCCTCACGGAGTAACCGCGGCCAGCAACGGCACGCGGGCGGTCGGCGGCGCGCCGAGGCAGGACTAGCGGCACTCCTTGCGCAGGAACGTCGCCTCCTCGATCGTCAGCGTGCCCTGGCTGCCCTTCTTCAGCAGCTCGGCGCAGCGCGCCGGCGGGCCCGACGGGGCGCGTGCGGCAGGCGTCGCCTGAGCAGCCTGCGCCGCTGGCGGCGGTGCGTGGGCAGCCGGCCCTGCCGGCGCGTTGGGTGAGGCCGCCGGGGTGCCACCGCCGCCGCCGGGCACCGGGTACGCGACAGCGCCGCCCGTGCCGGCCGCGGGGCGCTCGCCGCCCTGCTGCGCCACCGGGGCTGCGCGTTCGCGCTGCGTGGCGGCGGCGCGCGGCGCACTGTCGGCAGGCTTCACTGGCGCTCGCGGCTGCGCTGTTGTGGTGGTGCGCGGCTGCTGCTGGGCCGGGGTCGCCGGCGCCGGGGCACGCGCCTGGCGCGGTGGCTGCGGGTTGCTTGCCTCGGCCGGCTTGTTCGTCGTCGGCGGTGCGGTGGCTGCAACCGGCGGCGTTGCCGGTGCCTGGACGGTGGGCGCGGCGGTGGGACCGGGCGGCGTCGCTTGCGGCGTGGCCGCCCCGGTGGCGGGCCCCGCGGTGACCGGGGCCGCCGGCAGACCGGGTGCCGGCGCGGTGGCCCGCCCGCCCGGGCTGGCGGCGGGCGGTGCGGCATCACCCACGCCCAGGCCGCCGCGCTGCAGCAGCACTCCGGCGCCCACGGCCAGCGCGGCCACCGCGGCGAAGGCCGCAACGAGCGCGCCGCGCCGTTGCGGCGCGGGCGCTGACGCAGCGGCGGGTGTGGGCTGCGCCGTGCGCGGCGGCTGCGTCGCTTCGGAAGCTGCTGCTGCGGCTGCGGCCGCTGCGAAGGATTGCGGCTGTGTGGACGACGCGCCGCCGCCTTGCGGCTGTGGCACGGTCGGCAAGCCTTGCGAGACAGGCAAGGCCGGCCCGCTCGTCGCCCCGCCGATCGGCTGCGTCATCAGCATCGTCGGCGCGTAGTTGCCCTTCGTCGGCGAGGTGCGCGGCAGCGTCTGATCGAGTGCGTAGGCGGCGGGCACGGCCGGTGGTGCGGCTTGCGCCGCGGCCGCTGCCATGCTGCCCGCCGGCGCGGCAGCCGGGTCGGCGGCGGGCGTGCGCGGCTGCGCGGTGCCGTCGAGGAGGGCGCGGAACTCGGCCACGCTCTGCGGCCGGTCGGTCGGGCGCACGGCGAGCGCCGCATCCACCGCGGCGAGGAACGTGCTGCTGTACTGCCCGGCGGCCACGCGCTGAAGGCGCGGCAGCGGGTCGCCCATCACCCGCTCGACCGAGGTGATCGGCGAGTGCCCGGTGATGCAGTAGTAGATGACGCTGGCCAGCGCGTAGAGGTCGGTCCACGGCCCCTGCGTCATCGTCGCCACGTCACCGTACTGCTCGATCGGCGCGTAGCCCGGCTTCAGGATCACGGTGAGCGCCTGCGTCATGTCGCTGATGACGCGCCGCGCGGCGCCGAAGTCCAGCAGCAGCGGCCCGTTGCTGGTGAGCAGGATGTTGTCCGGCGCGATGTCGCGGTGGAAGCAGTTCTCGGCGTGCATCGTCGAGAGCGCATCGAGCAGCGGATTCAGCCAGCCGCGCAGCATGCCCTCGTCGGGCCGGCGGCCGGCCGCGGCCAGCGTGGCCACGTGCGACTTCAGCGTCGGGCCCTGGTAGTACGGCATCACCATGTAGGCGGTGCGATTGGCCTGCCAGAACTGGTGCACCTTCACCAGCGCCGGGTGGTCGAAGTGCGCCAGCAGCCGCGCCTCGTTGACGAAGCTGCGCAGGCCGGCGTTGAAGGTGTCGAGGAAGCGCGGCGCCTTCACCGAGATGTCGGCACTGCCCGGGTTGCGCGAGGCCAGCGAACTGGGCATGTACTCCTTCAGTGCCACCTGCCGCTGCAGCGTGGTGTCGAAGGCGAGGTAGACGATGCCGAAACCGCCTTCGCCGATGAGGCCGGTGATCTGCAGCCCGCCCACCATCGTGCCGATCGGCAGCGTGTGGTTCATGAAGGTGGTGCGGTCCTCCACCTTGGCGGTGTCGGCGGGGGCGGAAGGGTTGGAGCTCACGATTCGGGCGGCCGCGGCTTCAAGGGGCCCGCGGCGGGGGCTGGCCAAGCCCGGATCATCGCTGCAAACCGGCCCCAGGCAAGCCCCCGGGCGCACGAGGCGCAGCCACTCGTGCACGGCGGGGCCTCGTGCGCACGAAGGAGAGCCCCGGGCCAAGGTGCCGCGCCTGGGCCGCATGGGCGGGCCGCGGCAAAAGGTGGGTGATGCATCGCAGCATGCGCCGATGGGCATGGGACGTTCAGGATTGCGCATTGGCAATGCATGAACCGGCCCGGTACCGTGCCGGCATGGCCCTCGGCTTCGCCATCGTCGACGCGCACCAGCACTTCTGGGACCCGAGGCGCAACTACCACCCGTGGCTGAGCGACGAGCCGCCGATCCCGTTCCGCTACGGCGACTACCGCGCGCTGCGCCGGCCGTACCTGCCACCCGAGTACCGTGCCGACGCCCGGCCCTTCGAGGTCTCGCACAGCGTCTACATCGAGACCGAGTGGGACCCGGAGGACTTCGACGGCGAGATGGCCTACGTCGACGCACTGCGGCTGGAGCACGGCCTGCCGAGCGTGGCCGTCGCCGCCGCCTGGCTCGACCGGCCGCAGGCGCCGGCGCTGCTGGAACGACACGCCGCGCGCCCCTTCGTGCGCGGCGTGCGCCACAAGCCGCGCGCGCACCGCGAGCCCGGCCATGCCGAGCCCGGTGGCACCACCGATGCGGCCTGGCGCGCGGGCTTCGCGCGCCTGGCGCCGCTCGGCCTGCACTTCGAGCTGCAGACGCCGTGGTGGCACCTGCACGAGGCGGCGCGCCTGGCCGCCGACTTCGAGGCGACGCCGATCGTGCTCAACCACACCGGCCTGCCGGCCGACCGCAGCGCCCAGGGGCTGGCGGCGTGGCGGCGCGCGATGGCGGTGCTGGCCGCGTGCCCGAACGTCAGCACGAAGATCTCGGGCCTCGGCGTGCCCGGGCGGCCGTGGACGGCGGCGGCCAACCGCGACATCGTGCTGGCGACGATCGACCTCTTCGGCCCGGCGCGCTGCATGTTCGCGAGCAACTTCCCGGTGGACGGCCTGTGCGGGACCTTCGGCGAGATCTTCGGCGGCTTCGACGAAATCACGTGCGGGTTCAGCGAAGCCGAGCGCCGTGCGATGTTCCGCGACAACGCGCTGCGCCTGTACCGCATCGACCCGAGGTGAAGGACGTGGCCAACGCGAGCCGAACCCCGAGCAAGCCGGCGCTGGCATACATCGGCATCGGCCTCATGGGCTGGCCGATGGTGAAGCGCCTGCGCGGCCTCGGCTATGCGGTGGCCGTCTTCGACATCGCCGCGGCGCAGCGGGAGCTCGCACGCGGCGCCGGCGCGCGCGTGGCGGCAAGCCCGGCCGACGCCGTCGCCGGCGCCGACCTGGTGCTGCTGAACCTGCCCGCGCCCGATGCAGTGGGGGCGGCCGTGTTCGGCGAGAACGGCGTCGCCGCGGCGATGCGGGCGCCGCAGCTGCTGGTGGACTTCTCGACCATCGCCGTCGAACAGGGGCGCGAGTACGCGCGGCGCCTGCGCGAGCGCACCGGCTGCGCCTGGGTCGACGCGCCCGTCTCCGGCGGCCCGCCGGCCAGCGGCAGCGGCACGCTCACCGTGATGGCCGGCGGCGACGCGGCCGACATCGAGCGCCTGACGCCCTTCATGGCCGACGTGGCGGCGCGCTTCACGCACATGGGCCCGGTGGGCGCCGGGCTGGTGGCCAAGATGCTCAACCAGCTCATCGTCGGCTGCGTGCACGTGGTGATGGCCGAGGCCGCTTCGATGGCCGAGGCTGCCGGCATCGACGCCGCGCGCCTGCCCGAGTGCCTGGCCGGCGGCCACGCCGACGGCACGCTGCTGCAACGCCTTTACCCGCGCATGGTGGCGCGCGACTTCGCGCCGCAGGGCTACGCGCGCCAGCTGCGCAAGGACCTGGAGATGGTGAACGCGTTCGCCGGCGCATTGGGCACGCCGGTGCCGATGCTGCAGCAGTCGCTGGCGCTGTACCGCCAGCTCGTCGCGGCGGGCCGCTCGGAGCTGGACACCTCGGCGGTGTTCACCCTCTACGACCAACGACAGATCAGCGGCGAAGATTCCGCTGTCCCACCCACGACGACGAGGAGACCCGCATGACGACATCGAACCGCCGCGCCTTCGGCCGCACCGTTCGCGCCCTGGGCCTGGCTGCCGCCGCGCTCGGCCTGGCGGCCGGCGCCGCCCAGGCGCAGATCAAGCTGCGCTACGCCCACGTGGGCGTGGCCAACGCGCCGCAGACGCTCTATGCCGACGAGGTGGCCAAGCTCGTGAAGGAGCGCACCGCCGGGCGCGTCGAGATCCAGGTGTTCGCCCACTCGCAGCTCGGCGGCGTCGGCGAGATGGTCGACGGCGTGAAGAGCGGCGCCATCGCGATGGGCCACCACGACTTCGCCTCGCTCGGCAAGATCCTGCCGACGACGGCGGTGTTCAACACGCCCTTCGCCTACCGCGACGCCGAGCACGCGCTGCGCGCCACCGACCCGCGCAGCAGCGCCGCGCTGCAGGCGGTGAACAAGGACCTCGTCGCCGCCGGCGGCATGCGCATCGTCGGCAACCTGTTCCAGGGCACGCGCCACCTGACGAGCAAGGAGCGGGTGCTGAGCCCCAAGGACATGGCCGGCAAGAAGTACCGCGGCGTGCCGGTGAAGCTGTGGTCGACGATGCTCACCGGCATGGGCGCCGTCGCCACGCCGGTGGAGGTGAGCGAGCTCGCCACGGCGCTGGCCACCGGCCTCGTCGTCGGGCAGGAGAACCCGCTGCCCAACATCTTCAACCTCAAGCTGTACGAGGTGCAGAAGTACGTGATGCTCACCGGCCACATGCAAAGCGTGCTGTCGGTGTTCGTCAACGAGCGCATCTGGCAGGGCATCCCGGCGGCCGACCGCAAGATCATCGAGGACACGATGGCCGAGGTGAGCGCCCGCACGCTGGCCTGGGACAAGGAGACCTTCGCCAAGTACCGCAAGGACCTCGAGGCCAAGGGCATGACCTTCGTCGACGTGAAGGACGGCCTGGACATCCCCGCTTTCCAAAAGGCCGTGCTGGCGCAGGTCGACCGCGACTTCCCCGACTGGAAGCCGCTGATCGCGCAGATCCAGGCCGTGAAGTGACGGCGTTGCGCCGCCGCCCCGTGGCCGCCTTGAGCGCCGGCGGGCCGCGATGACAACGCTGCTGGCCGCCGTGCGCACGGGGCTGCGCTGGCTGAGCTTCGCCCTGCTGGCGCTGCTGGTCGCCACGCCGCTGGCGCAGATCGTCATGCGCTCGGTGTTCAACGTGCCGATGAGCGGCGCCGAGGAGCTGACGCGCTACTTCCTCATCTGCGCCGTGTTCGTGGCCGCGCCGCTGGTGACGCGCGACGGCGGCCAGATCGCGATGGAGGAGATGCAGGCCGTCGTGCCGGCGCGCCCGCGCTGGTGGCTGCAGATGCTCATCGAGGTGTGCGGCATCGCCTTCTTCACGCTGATGGCGGTGGCCGCGGTGGTGACGACGGCCAACAACCTGCGCAACCAGACCGCGACGCTGGAGATGCCGTTCTGGCTGTTCATGGCGCCGCTCGTCGTCGGGATGGCGCTGCTGGCGGTGGAGACGGCGGCGCGCCTCGCGCACACCTGGCGCCGCGGCCGGCCCGAAGACAAGAACACGGTGCTCACCTGATGCCTCACCAGATGCCGCTCCACGCGCATTGCCGAGGTCGTTCGCAAGAGCCTTCGCGATGAGCGGCTTCGTCGTCGTTGCCGCCTTCCTCGGCCTGTTCATGCTCGGCTTCCCGGTCGTGCTGGCGATCGGCATCCCGAGCGTCGCCTACCTGCTGCTCAACGACCTGCCGCTGGATCTCGTCGCGCAGCGCACGCTGTACGCGCTCGACTCGTTCCCGCTCGTCGCGGTGCCGGTGTTCCTCTTCGTCGGCAGCCTGATGAACGCGGCCGGCATCTCGCGGCACATCTACCGCTTCGCCGACACCGCGGTGAGCCGCCTGCCCGGCGGCCTGGCGCAGGTGAACATCTTCGGCAGCCTCGTCTTCGCCGGCATGTCCGGCTCGGCGCTGGCCGACATCGGCGGCATCGGCCGCATCGAGATCGACGCGATGAAGGACAAGGGCTTCAAGCCCGCGTTCGCCAGCGCCGTGACCTGCTCGTCGGCCATCGTCGGGCCGATC
>JAEUPF010000113.1 GCA_016790425.1 Rubrivivax sp. | reverse complement strand
GGATCCTGCCAATCATGTCCATGGTGATCACTCCTCGTCCTCTGCTGCACAAAAAAACAGCAGAGTAGGTTGAACACCTGGCTCAATTTTGGGTCGGCACAACCCTCATAAGTGGCTCAGTTTTCGGTCGGCGCCAACACTTCGGCACCCAGGACTACCTGGCGCTGTCGTCCGACCCCGAGATCAAGGAAGTCGCCAAGGCGGTGATCGACGAATACGGCGTGCACAGCGCCGGCTCGTCGGCGCTGGCGGGCAACACCAAGTACTCGCTGCGGCTGGAAGAGACGATCTCCGCGCACCTGGGCGTGCAGCACACGCTGCTCTACCCCACCGGCTGGGCCGCGGGCTACGGCGTCATCAAGGGCCTGGTGCGGCCGGGCGACCACGTGGTGATGGACGGGCTGGCGCATGCCTGCCTGCAGGAAGGCGCGAACTCGGCCACGGGCAACGTGCACCTGCACGGGCACCTCAACGTCGACTCGGTGCGCCGCCACCTGCGGCGCATCCGCGAGAAGGAGCCGAGGGCCGCCATCCTGGTGGTGACCGAGAGCCTGTTCTCGATGGACTCGGACACGCCGGACCTGAAGGCCCTGCAGGAACTGAGCCACGAGTACGGAGCGACGCTGCTCGTCGACGTCGCGCACGACCTGGGCGCCATGGGCCCCACGGGCACGGGCTTCATCGGCGAGCAGGGCATGCTGGGCAAGATCGACCTCGTGATGGGCAGCTTCTCGAAGACCTTCGCCTCCAACGGCGGCTTCGTGGCGTGCAACTCGGTGGCGGTGAAGCAGTACCTCAAGTTCTACGGCTGCTCGGCGACGTTCTCCAACGCGCTGTCGCCGGTGCAGGCCGCCACGGTGACCAAGGCCTTCGAGATCGTGCGCTCCGACAAGGGCCAGCGCCTGCGCGCCACGCTGATGGAGCGCATCGAGCAGCTGCGCGGCGCGCTCACCGCCGAGGGCCTGCAGTTCATGGGCGACCCCTCGCCGATCGTGCCCGTTCGTGTCGGCGACGAGGCGCTGGCGCGCCTGGTCAGCCGCCGGCTGCCGGCGCTGGAGGTGATCGCCAACCTGGTCGAGTACCCGGCCGTGGCCAAGGGCGATGCCCGCCTGCGCGTGCAGATGATGCCCACGCACACCGCCGAGCACGTGCACACGCTGGCTGCGCGGCTGCGCAAGGCCATCGACGCGGCGCAGATCGAGCATGTGCGCCATCGTGCCGCGGTGAGCGAGGTCGCCCCCGCGGGCGCAGCGGTCACCGCCGCCGTGGCCTGAGCCGCTCCGCGCGCCGACAGGGAAGATGAAGAAGGAAGCACCAGTGGCCTTCACCGACCGCCTGATCCGTTGTGTCGACTGGTTCATCCCGGACGAGCTGCAAGGCACGACCGCCACGCATTGGCGGGCGCGGATCTTCGTCATCAGCCACGTGCTGGGGCCGTTCAGCGCGGTGGCGATCCTCGGCTATCTCGTACGCGTGATGCCGGTGCTCGACTGGGTCTTCTGGACCCTGTGCGTGCTGTGCGGCTCGTTCTGGACGCTGCCGTTCGCGCTGAAGCTGGCGCGCAACCTGGCGATGCCGGCGCTGTATTCCTTCTGCACGCTGCTCTTCGTCAGCGTCTTCGGAGCGTTCTTCTTCGGCGGGGTGAGCTCGCCCTTCCTGCCCTGGTTCCTGACGGCGCAGATGCTCGGGTTCTTCTACCTCAGCGACCGGCCGTACCTGGTGCTGGGCATCATCGCGGCCAACCTGGCGGCCTTTGCGGCCGCCTACGGTTTGAACGGCGCGTTCCCCGAGCGCGTGCCGATCGAAGAGCTGTCGACCGTGGGCATGATCTCGGTCTGCGCGGCCACGCTCTACAACTCGATGATGGCGATCTACTACGCCTACGTCATGGTCGCCCAGTCGGTGCTGCAGCAGGAGATCAAGGACCACCTGGAGACTTCCTCGAAGCTGCGCGTGGCCAAGCACGAGGCCGAACGCGCCAACGAGGCCAAGGCGGTCTTCCTGGCCAAGATGAGCCATCAGCTGCGCACGCCGCTGAACGCGATCATCGGCTACAGCGAGATCCTGATCGAGGACAGCGAGGCGAGCGACGACGCCGCCGGCGCCGAGGACCTGCGCTCGATCAACCGCGCCGGCCGCCACCTGCTGTCGCTGGTGTCCGACGTGTTGCACATGCCCAAGATCGACGCCGACGACGTCGACCTGCGGGTGCGCGCGGTCGACCTCGACCAGTGCCTGGAAGAGGTGTCGGCCACCTGCCGCAACCTGATCTCGCACAACGGCAACAGCTTCACGCTCGCCAAGCACGTCGAGCTCGGCACGATCACGACCGACGAGACGCGGTTGCGGCAGATCCTCATCAACCTGCTCGGCAACGCCGGCAAGTTCACCAAGAACGGCCGCGTCGTGCTGCACGCCCGGCGCCAGGGCATCGGCGACGAGGCCCAGGTGCTGATCTCGGTGCAGGACACCGGCATCGGCATCGCTCCCGAGGTCATTCCGAGCCTGTTCAAGAACTTCAACCGCGTCGAATCGAACGAGCAGGGCGGCACCGGGCTCGGCCTGGCGGTGAGCCAGAAGCTCGCCCAGCTGCTGCAAGGCGAGATCTCGGTGCAGAGCCGTCCCGCGAGGGGATCGGAGTTCACGCTTCGCCTGCCGGTGGCGGTGCAGGCCGAACCGGCCGCGGCATGACGGCTTCGATCGAGGTGCACCTGATGAACACGATGCGAAAGCGCCTGAGCAACCTGGGCCCGCGGCTGAACGCGGCGGTCGACTGGTTCATCCCGGCGCAACTGATGCAGTCCAAGAAGGACACGCTGCAGGCGGTGCGCATGTTCCTGTTCAGCCACCTCTTCGGCCCCTTGCTGGGGCACACCATCTCGCTGTCGATGCTGTTCATCGGCGGCGAGGCCGACGCCTCGTGGTGGATCTTCTTCCTCGCCGTGACGGCCTTCTGGCCGATGGCCTTCCTGCTGCGGCTGACGGGCTGGTACGTGCCGCTGGCGCTGATCTCGATCGAGAACCTGATGTTCTGCATCTTCTGGGGCTGCTACCAGTACGGCGGCATCAGTTCGCCGATCATGCCCTGGCTGGTGACCGTGCCGCTGCTGGCCTTCTTCTACCTGCCCGAACGTTCGACGCGCATCGCGGTGGCGATCCTCATCGCGGCCAACCTGGCGCTGTTCTACGGCGTGTACAGCACGACCGGCTTTCACGACAGCGTGGCCCAGGGCGGCCTGGTCCTGCTCGGCCTGATCTCGACGCTGTGCGCCAGCGTCTACGTCTCGATGATGGCGCTGTACCACGCCAGCATCGTGTCGTCGCAGGGCGAGCTGGAGCAGGAAGTGCTGCGCCACCAGGCCACGGAGAAGCAGTTGCGCGACGCCACCGGCCAGGCCCAGCGCGCCCTGCTGGCCAAGTCGGAGTTCCTGGCTAAGATGAGCCACGAGCTGAAGAACCCGCTGAACGCGATCATCGGCTACAGCGAGATCCTGATCGAGGACGTGCGCGACGAGCAGGTGCAGAAGCGCAAGGACCTGACCTCGATCCGCGGCGCCGGCTACCGGCTGCTGGCGCTCATCGACAGCCTGCTCGAGCTGTCCCGGCTCGAGGCCGGCCGCGTGCAGCTGCGCTGCGACGAGTTCGAGTTCGCGGAACTCTTCAACAGCCTGGTGGCGCGGATGCAGCCGGACATCGCGGCCGGCGGCAACCAGCTGACCGTGCAGCACCCGCCCGGCGGGCGGATCGTCTGCGACATGCAGAAGCTGCAGCGCGTGCTCGAAGGCCTGCTGAACAACGCCGCCAAGTTCACGCGCAACGGCCAGGTGACGCTCACCGCCGCGCTGCGCGGCGACACCTGCGTGCTGTCGGTGAAGGACACCGGCATCGGCATCGCGGCCGAGCGCATGGCCAGCCTGTTCGAGACCTTCGGCCTGTCCGGGGACGAGACCGCCAGCCGGTACGGCGACGAGGTCCGGCTCGGGCTGCCGCTGGCCTACCGCTACTGCCGCCTGATGGGCGGCGAGCTGGCCGTCGACAGCGCGCCGGGCCGCGGTTGCACGGTCACCGTCACGCTGCCCCGGCGGCTGCCCGTCGAAGAGCAGCGCCCGGATGCCCGGGCGGCGCTGCACCTGCGTGCCGCCTGACACCGAGCCGGACACCGAACGTGGAAGCCAACACCGCCATCCCGCGCCCCGGTGCCGTTGCGACGGCACCCGGGCCACAGCCCGGCCCTGGCCAGGCGCCGCAGCCGCCGAAGGGGCGCCTGCTCATCGTCGACGACATCCGCGAGAACCGCGAGATCCTGCGTCGCCGTTTCGAGCGGCACGGCTATCACGCGGTCGAGGCCGCCGGCGGCGTCGAAGCCCTGGGCCTGCTCGAGCGCGAGGCCTTCGACATCGTGCTGCTGGACATGATGATGCCGGACCTGTCGGGCCTGGAAGTGCTGGCGCGCGTGCGCGCCCGGTACTCGCAGGGCAGCCTGCCGGTGATCATGGTCACCGCCAAGAGCCACAGCGAAGACGTCGTCGAGGCGCTGAGCCTGGGCGCCAACGACTACATCACCAAGCCGGTGGACTTCTCGGTGGCGCTGGCGCGCGTGTCCACGCAGCTGGGCCGGCGCCAGGCGGAGGAGCAGATCCGCCAGATCAACGAGGAGCTCTCGCGCGCCAACGAGGAACTCGAGTGCCGCGTGGCCGACCGCACCAAGGACCTGGTGCAGGCCAACCACCAGCTGCGCGGCGAGATGGAGCAGCGCGAGCGCTCGCAGGCGACCATCGCCCACCTGGCGCACCACGACGCGTTGACCGACCTGGCCAACCGCCTGCTGTTCCATCAGCAACTGAGCGACGCCGTGACGCACCGGCGCCACCACGGCGGCGACCTGGCCGTGCTGTTCATCGACCTCGACGGTTTCAAGGCCATCAACGACACGCTGGGGCACGGCACCGGCGACACGCTGCTCAAGCACGTGGCCGCGCGCCTGCGCAACGCACTGCGCGAGGACGACAAGATCGGCCGCCTGGGCGGCGACGAGTTCGCCGTCATCCAGTTCGGCAACGAGCAGCCCAGGGAAGCGGCGGCGTTGGCTGCGCGCCTGATCGAGCTGGTCAAGGCCCCCTTCAGCATCGACAGCCATCGCCTGATGATCAACGCCAGCATCGGCATCGCGGTGGCCGACGGCGAGTACCAGGACGCCGAGCAACTGCTGCGCGCCGCCGACCTGGCCATGTACCGCGCCAAGGCCGACGGCCGCGGCCGCTTCCGCTTCTTCGACCCGGAGTTCGACCGGCAGGCGCAGGAGCGCCGCGGCCTCGAGGTCGCGCTGCGCGCCGCGGTCGACCAGGACGCGCTGCAGATCCACTACCAGCCCCTGATCAACCTGCAGACCGGACGCATCTGCGGCTTCGAGGCGCTGTCGCGCTGGGAAGACCCGTTGCGCGGCTTCGTGCCGCCGAGCACCTTCATCCCGCTGGCCGAGGAGCTGGGGCTCATCACCGTCGTCGGCCAGCGCATCCTCGAGCGCGCCTGCCGCGAAGCCATGACCTGGCCCGGCCACGTCTCGGTGGCCGTGAACCTGTCGCCCGCCCAGTTCCGCTGCGGCACGCTGGTCGCGACGGTCCGGGGCGCGCTGGCCGCGTCCGGGCTGCAGCCCAGCCGGCTGGAGCTGGAGATCACCGAATCGATCTTCCTGCAAGGCAGCGACGCCAACCTGGCGCAGCTCAGCCAGTTGGGCGAGCTCGGCGTGCGCATCTCGATGGACGACTTCGGCACCGGCTATTCGAGCCTGAGCTACCTGCGCAGCTTCCCGTTCGACAAGATCAAGATCGACCGCTCCTTCGTGCGCGACCTGCCCGAGAGCCAGAGCAGCGTGGCCATCGTGCGCGCTGTCTGCGGCCTGGCGCGCAGCTTCGGGGCCTCCACCGCGGCCGAGGGCGTCGAGACGGACGACCAGCTGATGAAGATCAAGGCCGAGGGCTGCACCGAAGTGCAGGGCTACGTCATCAGCAAGCCGCTGCCGGCGCACGAAATCCCCGCGCTGCTGGCACGGGTGGACCCCGCCCCGGCCCTGTTGTCGATGCGGCCGGCGGCGCCGGACACCTCGGCCGCTGGCGCCCGCGATGCAACGCCGGGCCCGCACGGTGCCGAGGGTGCGTAGCAATGCTTCGCGACCGCTGCGGCGGCGTCGGCTTCGGCGTCCCGGGGCGGGATTGAGCCCGTTTTCGCCGTCACTTGCAGTGATGCCGCGGCGCCGGCTGCCGATAACCTCCTGGGAACCAGTAGCTTCGCCCTCGAGGAACGTTGAATGAACACGTGGCTGCCCCCCCGGCTGCTTCCGAGCATGCGGCGCTTGCGCCTCCTGTGCGCGGGGCTGTCCGCCGCGCTGCTGGTCTCGTGCGGCGGCGACGATGACGGTGCGCGCTATCGCTCGGTCGCGGTGGCCGGCGAGTTGATCGACTACACGCTCGACACCACCAACCTCACCTACACCTACACGATCACCGAGAGCCAGTTCGGGCTTGCCGGCACCACGGGCAGCGGAACGCTCACGCTCAACACCGACGGCTCGTACACGCCGTCGGGCGCCCCCGACTCGCGCGTGGTCGTGCTGGCCAACGGGATCATGCTCGGTGCGGTGCGCGAGCGCTTCGGCGCTGCCGTGGTCACGATGCCGATCATCGGCCTGCGCGACCCGGTCACGACCACGGCCGCGCTCGCCGCCGAGTACAACTACGTGCAGCGCGGCTGCGCGGGCGCGCTGTGCTCGGCTTCGCTCGGCACGCTGCGCATCGATGCCAGCGGCGCGTGGAACTCGTGCCGTGACGGCAACATCGCCGCCGGCGCCTGCACCGGCGCCGCTGCCAGCGGCACCCTCGAGCCGCGCGGCGAAGGCCAGTGGCGGATGAAGAGCGACGACGGCACCGACATCGGCACGGCGATCGGCTTCGACGATGCCGGGCAGAAGGGGCTCGTCGTCGACCTGAGGGATCCGCGCGCCGGCGGGTTCGGCAGCGGCATCCTGCTGGCCGGCCAGCAGGCGGCGATGACGCCGGCGACGGCCGACGGCAACTGGATCGCCGCGCTGAGCTCGGGGCCGTGGGTCGTGTTCGAGGCCCGCGGCACCACCATCGCCATCTCTCAGTACGACGGGATGCCGGTGGACATCACGGTGACCTTCAGCGCCAACGATCCCTGGGCCGGCATGGCCACCACCGCCTGGGGCGAGGACGGCTTCATGGCCGGCTCCGGCTTCTACGTGCTCAAGACCCCCGGTGGCGACCTCGAACTTGGCGTGAAGCTGCCCTGACGGGCAGAACCGGCTGCGGCGAGGACCGCCGTCCGGCAGCGGGTGGGGCTCGCGCCGGCTGGCGTTGCAGTACAACGCGCCCATGGAGGCCAAGCGCGTCGAGTTGCTGCAACGCATGCCGGTCTTCGGGGCGCTGAACGAGCGCGCGCTGCACCTGCTCGTCGAGCACGCCAGGCGAACCGAAGTGCCCGAGGGCGAACACTTCTTCCGCGAAGGCGATGCGGCGCGCTCGCTGTTCGTCATCGAGAGCGGCCGGGCCGTCGTCGTGCGGCACTGGCAGGGCCGCGAGATCGAGTTGAACCGCTTCGGCCCCGGCGACTGTTTCGGCGAGATGGCGCTGATGGACCTGCACCCGCGCAGCGCCGCCGTGCGCGCGCTCGAAGCGTGCACGGCCATCGCGTTCGGCCCCGACGAGATGCTGCACCTCTACGAGGCCGACCTCGAACAGTTCACGCTCTTGCAGATGAACCTCGGCCGCGAGCTGTGCCGGCGGCTGCGCGCCACCGACGAACTGCTGTTCCGCGCCGCGATGGGCGAGATGCCCCCCGCGCCGCAGGCGCTGCGCTGACCCGCCGCAGGCGCTGCGTTGAGCCGCCGCAGGCGCTGCGCTGACCGTCGCCACAGGCGCTGCGCTGAGCCGCCGCAGGCGCTGCGCCGACGATCAGTGCACGTCCTTGCGCGGGGGCTTCGGCGCCGCGGTGCCGCCGGCGAGCGCCCGGCCTTCGATGCCGGCAAACAGCTTGGCCGCCTTGACCTTGAGGTCGAGCAGTTCGTCGGCGGTGACGCTGTAGCGGCCGCTGAACTTGTCCACGCGCACGCCGAACTCCACGTCCTTGCCGGCGTGCGACAGCGTGCCGCTGGTGAACGCGTAGTCGGGCAGCGTCGCCGGCAGGCCGCGCGCGACGACGTCGTAGTCGCGGTAGGCGATGTCGCGGATCTCGCCGCTGGCCAGGTCGAGCGAGCCGGTGGACTCGATGACCTCGTCGTCGAGCTCGTCGCAAAGGGTGATGCGGACTTCGAGATTCACGGTAGGGGCTCCATCGTCGCGGGCTGCGCCGCCTATGCCGCCGTCTGCCCCGGCAACTGGCGCGTCACCGGGTGCGAACTGGACAAGCCGCCGTCGACGGTGATGGCCTGGCCGTTGACGTAGCTGGCCTCGTCGCTGGCGAGGAACAGCGCCACGCGGGCGAGTTCTTCGGGCTGCGCGGCGCGCTTCAGCGGGTTCAGGCGCCCGAGCCTGGCGGTGACGCCCTTGTCGCGGGCGTGGTCGAACACGGGCTTGGTCATCCCGATCTCGGTGAGGCCGGGGCACAGCGCGTTGACGCGCACATTCGTCTCGCACAACTGCTGCGCCGCCACCGTGACGAGGTTGATGACGCCGGCCTTGCTGGCCGAGTAGGCCGGCCCGCCGGCACCCGAGCGCAGCCCGGCCACCGAGGCGGTGCAGACGATCGAGCCGCCGCGGCCGGCGTCGGCCATGGCGCGGCCGGCGTGCTTGATCATCAGCCACGGGCCGATGAGGTTGACGCGCAGCACCTCGGTCCACAGCGCCGGCGTCGAATCGAAGATGCCGGCCATGCCGCCGGAGATGCCGGCGTTGGCGAACGCCACGTCGAGCCGGCCGTGCGCGGACAGCGCATTGGCGACGAGCTGCTGCACGTCGGCCTCGGCGCCCGCGTCCATCTGCACCGCCGTGGCGACACCGCGTTCGGCCTGCACCGCGCGCGCCGTCTCGTGCACCGCTTCGCTCTTGTCGCCAAGCACGAGCAGGGCGCCTTCGCGGGCGAAGAGCAGCGCCGCGGCGCGGCCGATGCCCGAGCCGGCGCCGGTGATGATGGCGGCCTTGCCCGCGAGTCTTCCGGTCATCATCGGTCCCTCTGTCAAACGCCGCTCGAGTGTCTCAGCCCAGCGCCGCGTAGCGCTCCAGGTGATGGTCGGCGTCGCCGAAGCGCTGCGCGATCATCGTCAGGCGGCGGAAGGTGTGCGAGACCTTCAGCTCCTCGGTCATGCCCATGCCGCCGTGCAGCTGCACCGCCTCCTGGCTCACCTGGCGCGCCGCGTCGGCGATCTTCACCTTGGCGGCCGAGACGGCGCGCTGGCGCTCGCGCGCGTCTTCGGTGTTGTCGACGGTGCTCGCGGCCAGGATGGCCAGCGAGCGCGCCTGCTCGGTGGTGATGAACATCTCCACCATGCGGTGCTGCAAAGCCTGGTTGACGCCGATCGGCGCGCCGAACTGCTTGCGCGTCTTCAGGTACTCGAGCGTCGCCTCGTTGGCATAGGCCATCGCGCCGACCGCCTCGGCGCACAGCAGCGCGGTGGCGAAATCGGTCGCTTCCTCGATCAGCGGCAGCGCGTCGGTGCCGCCGGCGGCGAGCAACGCGTCGCTCGCGAGCACGACGTCGGTGAACGTCACGTCGGCGGCGCGCAGGCCGTCGATCGTGCGGCATGCCTGGAGCGACACGCCGCGCTGCGCGGGGTCGACGAGAACGAGGCACGGGCCCGCATCGCCGCGCGCGGAGACGACGAGCCGCGTTGCCGAGGGGGCGCCAACCACCACCGACTTGCGCCCGCTGAGCACGGGGCCTGCCGCGGTCTTCTTCAGCGTCGTGGCTTCGGGCGCGAGGTCGTAGCGCCGCCCCGGTTCGAGCCCGGCGAAGGCCAGCCGCACCGAGCCGTCGATGGCACCGGGCAGCCACGCCGCACGCTGCGCTGCCGAACCGGCGCGCGCCACGAGCCGCGCGCCGAGCGCGATGTGGTCCAGCAGCGGCTCGACCACCAGCGCTGCGCCGCACGCCTCCATCACCGGCATCAGGTCGAGCGCGCCGCCGCCGAAGCCGCCGTCGGCTTCGGGCAGCGCCAGCGCGGTGAGGCCCATCTCGGCGAACGCATTCCAGGCCGCATCGCTCACGCCGCCGGCCGACCGGACGATCGCCTTGCGCTGCTCGAAGCCGTAGTGCGCCGCGAGGTACTTGCCCAGGCTGTCGGCGAGCTGGCGCTGTTCTTCGGTGTGCTCGAAATTCATGCCGGCAGCCCCAGGGTCATCTTGGCGATGATGTTGCGCTGGATCTCGTTCGATCCGGCGTAGATGCTCGTCTTGCGGAAGTTGCAGTAGCGCGGCGCCAGCCGCGAAGCGAACGAGTCCACTTCGCCGCCCTCGACGCCGGCGAACGGCTGCGCCAGCGGGCCCACGGCCTGCATCATCAGCTCGGTGATGGCCTGCTGCACCTCGGTGGCGCGGATCTTCAGCATCGACACGTCGGCCCCCGGCGGCTGCCCGGTGCGGCGCATGCGGTCGAGGAAGCGCATGCTCGTGATCTCCAGCGCGGTGAGTTCGATCTCGGCGCGCGAAAGGCGGTCGCGGAAGCGCGGGTCTTCGATGAGCGGCTTGCCGTTCTTCTTCTCGCGCCCCGCCAGCGCACGCAACGCCGCCAGTTCCCGCTTGGCCGCGCCGACGGCCCCCGAGCCCATGCGCTCGTGGCCCAGCAGGTACTTGGCCACCGTCCAGCCCTTGTTCTCCTCGTACACGAGGTTCTCCACGGGCACCTTCACGTCGTCGAAGAAGACCTCGTTCACCTCGTGGCCGCCGTCCATCAGGATCAGCGGGCGCACGGTGATGCCCGGCGTCTTCATGTCGACGAGCACGAAGCTGATGCCTTCCTGGCGCTTCTCGGCGGCGAAGTCGGTGCGCACGAGGCAGAAGATCCAGTCGCCGTAGTGACCGAGCGTGGTCCAGATCTTCTGGCCGTTGACGACGTAGTGGTCGCCCTGGCGCTCCGCCCGGGTCTTCACCGCCGCCAGATCGCTGCCGGCGCCGGGCTCGGAGTAGCCCTGCACCCAGAAGTCGTCGCCGCTGCGGATGCGCGGCAGGAAGCGCGCCTTCTGCGCCGGCGTGCCGAAGCGCAGCAGGACGGAAGCACACATGCTCGGGCCGAACGAAGGCAACGGCGGCGCGCCGGCCAGCCCGAACTCCTCGTCGTAGATGTAGCGCTGCGTGATGTTCCAGCCCGTGCCGCCCCACTCGACAGGCCAGTGCGGCACGCTCCAGCCCTTGGCCGCGAGGATGCGGTGCCAGCGCAGGTAGTCGTCCTTGGTGAGTGCCTGGTAGCCCTGCACCTTGGTGCGGATGTCGGCGGGCAAGTTGGCAGCCAGCCACTGGCGCACTTCGAGGCGGAAGGCTTCTTCGTCGGGGGAGTAGGTCAGGTCCATGGTCGTCAGCGGCAGGCGGGGCGCGGCCGGGAAATGGGCGAACAAGGCGCGATTCTGCGCGCGGCGGGCGGCCGCCGGCCGTCGTCGACCGTCGTCGACCCCGATGGGGGCATGCACCGGAACGCGCTGAGGTGCCGCCCGGCGAGGAGCCGCCCGCCGGGCCGGCGCACAATGGCCCGCACCGATCACCCCCCGAAGGAAGAGAAGGATTTCCATGCGCCGCTGGCTGAGCATGGTCGCTGCCGGCCAGCCGGCGCGGCGGGTCACGGTGGACGCCGGCCTGCACGCGGTGGCCGGCCTCGTGGACCTGCTGCCGCAGATGCGCCAGCGGCGCGCGGGCACGCGGCTGATCGAGGACGTGCCGTATGCCCGCCACGGTGGCCGCGCGCAGCGGCTGGACATCCTGCAGCCGTCGGGCCCGGGGCCGCATCCGGTGCTGGTGTACCTGCACGGCGGCGCGTTCGCGATCGGCTCCAAGCGCACGCACCGGGCGCTGGCCGCCGCGTACGCGTCGCGCGGCTACCTGGTGTGCAACGTCGACTACCGGCTGGCGCCGCAGCATCCGTTTCCGGCCGCGCTGGAAGATGCCTGTGCCGCGTGGGCGTGGGTGGCGCAGCACGCGCATGAGTACGGCGGCGACGCACAGCACATGGCCGTGGCCGGCGAATCGGCGGGCGCCAATCTCGCGCTGGCGGTGGTGCTGGCGTGCTGCGCGCGCCGGCCGGAGCCCTTTGCCGCAAGCCTGTTCGAGCGCGGCGTGCGGCCCGCGGCGGCGCTGCTGTACTGCGGCTTCCTGCACGTGAGCCGCCCGGCGCGGCATCGCCGCGCCGGGGTGTCGGCGCTGGCGGCGCGCATCGCCGCCGATTCGGCGCGCTCGTACCTCGGCGCGGCGGCCGCGCAGCCAGGGCCGGAGCATGCGCTGGCCGACCCGCTGTGCGTCGTCGAGTCGCTGCCGCAGGCGCCGGACCTGCCGCCGCTGTTCATCGCCGCGGGGCTGGCCGACCCGGTGGCCGACGATTCCCACCGCCTCGAGCGCGCGCTGGGCCGCCTGCACTCGCCGTGCAGCGCGCACTTCTATGCCGGCGAGCCGCATGCCTTCCACGTGATGTTCTGGCGCCCGAATGCCGTGCGCTGCTGGCGCGACAGCTTCGAGTTCCTGCATCGGGTGTTGCCGGTCGGCACCTCCCCCGCGCCGCAACCCGAACGGCGTTGACCCGCCAGAGGTTCGCAATGCCCGTCGAGACTTCGGCCATCACCAGCTGGCACGCGCACGTCTACTTCGACGCGGCCAGCCGCGAAGCGGCCTGGGCGCTGCGCGAAACCATCCTGGTGGCGCTGGCCGGGCAGGTGGAGATGGGCCGCTTCCACGAACGCCTCGTGGGCCCGCATCCGATGTGGAGCTACCAGCTCGCGATCCCGGCGGCGGAGTTCGCGCCGGTGCTGTCGTGGTTGACGCTCAACCACGGCGCGCTGGATGTCTTCGTGCACCCGAACACCGGCGACGCGCTGCGCGACCACCGCGACTGCGCGCTCTGGCTGGGGCGCTCGCACACGTTGGATCTCGCGGCGCTGCGCGCCTGAAGCGCCGGTTGAAATCCCCCGGGCAGGCGCCATCTCCTGCGGCATGTGTCTGAGCGCCGGCCCCGCGGCCGGCGAAAGAGCTTGCCATGTCTGCCACGCCCACCCGCCAGGTCCCCATCGAAGTGCCGCCGGAGCTGCGCCCGCTGGCGGCCACCGCGTTGCTGCTCGAGAAGCTCGACCGCACGCCGCGCCAGGCCAGTGCCGAGCAGTACCGCACCGTCGTGCTTCGTGCCGCGATGCTGCTCGACGAGGCCGCGAGCGGCCCGGTGCTGAATCAGCTGCTCGACGCCTCCCCGGCGCTGGCCGAGCTGTGGGAGAACCGCCACTACGCCACTTCGGGCCTGTGCCGCACGCCGCTGGACAAGGCGCTGCAGGCCGAGATGCAGGCGACCGAGCTGCTGGCGCGCGTGCGAGCGTAGGGATACGCGCGTGCGCCTCCGGGGGCGCTCGCGGCCCGCGACAATTCGGGCCATGAATGCCTCCCCGTCTTCGGCGCGCCCGCGCCGCATCGGCCCCTTCAGCGTCTTCCCCATCGGCCTGGGGTGCATGAACTTCAGTCACGCCTACGGCGCACCGCCGCCTGCCGAACAGGCCGAGCGCGTGCTGCTGGCGGCGCTGGAGGCGGGCGTCACGCTCTTCGACACGGCGGCGTTGTACGGCTTCGGTGCCAACGAGACGCTGGTGGGCCGCGTGCTGAAGGCGCACCGCTCGAAGATCGTGCTGTGCAGCAAGGGCGGCATGGCCGGCGTGCAGTTCCCCGACGGCGTGAAGCGCGTCATCGACGGCCGGCCCGAGGCGATCCGGCGCGACTGCGAGGCGAGCCTGAAGCGCCTGGGCACCGACGTGATCGACCTGTACTACCTGCACCGCTGGGACAAGCTGCGCCCGGTGCCCATCGAGGACAGTGTCGGCGAGATGGCGCGCCTGAAGGCCGAGGGCAAGGTGCGTGCGCTGGGCCTGTCGGAGGTTTCGGCGACGACGCTGAGGCGCGCGCACGCGGTGCACCCGATCGCTGCTGTGCAGACCGAGTATTCGCTGTGGACGCGCAACGCCGAGATCGCCGTGCTCGCCGCCTGCCGCGAGATCGGTGCCGCCTTCGTGGCCTTCTCGCCGCTGGCGCGCGGCTACCTGGGCGCCGAACCGCCGGACGTGAAGGCGCTCGACGCGAAGGACATCCGGCGCACGATGCCGCGCTTCATGGACCCCGCGCACTGGGCCGCGAACCTGAAGCTGCGCGAAGCCTTCGTGGCGCTGGCCGCGCAGGCGGGCTGCACGCCGGCGCAACTGGCATTGGCGTGGCTGCTGGCGCAGGGCGCGGACATCGTGCCGATCCCCGGCACGACGAGCCTCGCGCACCTGCACGACAACCTCGGTGCGGCGTCGCTTGCGCTGCCGGCAGCGGTGATCGAACGAGCCGGCGCGCTCGTCAACCAACGCACCGTGAGCGGGCCGCGCTACAGCGCGCAGTCGGCAAGCGAGGTCGACACCGAGGTGTTCTGAGCGCGGCGCGCGTCTTCAGCCCGCGCTTGCCGCCACCGCCACCCAGCGCCCTGCGCGCTGCGACGCCAGGCACGCCTCGATGAACGCCATCGTGTGCGCGCCGTCCTCGATGCGCGGGTAGGGGAACGATGGTGCCGGCTCGCCGAGCAGCAACGCCATGCGTTCCTGCGCGATCTCGGCGTAGAGGTTGGCGAACGCTTCGCGCAGGCCCTCGGGGTGGCCACGCGGCGTGCGGCCGGCGGCGATGACCTCCGGCGGCAGCCCGGGGTCGCCGCGGCCGAGGACGCGCACCGGTTCGCCCTGCAGCGCCAGCTTCAGGTACGAAGCGTCGCGGTGGTTCCAGTCGATGTGCCCCTTGTCGCCGTAGACGCGCAGGCGGATGTCGTTCTCGCCGCCGGCGGCCGCCTGGGTGACGGTGAAGGTGCCGCGCGCGGCGTGGCCGTCGGCGCCGGCAGCGAACTCGATCAGCGCCGAGACGTGGTCGACGACTTCGCGCCCGGGCATCAGCGTGCCGACGTCGGCCATCGCGCGCGCCACCGGCAGGCCGCTGACGAACGAGGCGAGGTGCTGCGCATGGCAGCCGATCGCGCTCATCACCAGCGCCTGGCCGCTGCGCCCGGGGTCGAGCACCCACCGCAGCCGGTTGCTGCGCGGACCGGCCTCCACGCGCGTGGCCAGGCCCGACTGGATGTACTCCACCTGCACCAGCCGCACCGCGCCGAGGGCGCCTTCGCCAACGAGGTGCCTCGCGAAGCGCGTCATCGGATAGGCCGAATAGGCATGCGCGATGGCGAACAGGCGGCCGTTGGCGCGCACGCGCGCGACAAGGTCACAAGCCTCGGCGTGGCTGTGCGTCACCGGCTTGTCGCAGACCACGTCGAGCCCGACGTCAAGCGCCGCCGCCGCGTGCGCGTAGTGGGTGTCGTTGGGCGTCATGATCGCCACCGCTTCGATGCCGTCGCCGCTTCGCCGCTCGCGCTCGGCCTGCAGCATCTCGGCCACCGTGCCGTAGCTGCGCGCGGCGTCGAACCCGAGCGCCACGCCGGCGGCGCGCGATCGCTGCGGGTCGCCGGAGAAGACGCCGGCGGTGCAGCGGAAGTACCCGTCCATCTCGGCGGCGTTGCGGTGCATGGCGCCGATCCATGAATCGGGACCGCCGCCGACGAGGCCCAGGCGCAGCGGGCGGCCGAAGCGTTGGCGCAGGTTCATGGGCTGACTGGCGACCGGTTGCGACAGGTGGCTCACCCCAGCTCGCGCAGGCGCCGCTCCTGCCGCCGCACCAGGCGCTGCAGATCGGCCACGTCGGCGGCCGCAAGCTTCGGCCCCGGCCGCCGCACCGCCGCCGAGGCGATGGCGCCGCGCTCGGCCAGCAGGTGCTTGCGCACGGCCAGGCCGATGCCTGGCTGCTGTTCGTAGCGCGCCAGCGGCAGGTAGGCGTCGAAGAGGTCGTGCGCGCGCTCGACGTCGCCGCCCGCATGCGCGCGGCAGACGTCGACCATCATCTCCGGGTACGCGAAGCCGGTCATCGCGCCGTCGGCGCCGCGGCTGAGTTCCTCGGGCAGGAAGAGGCCGCCGCCGTTGCCGCACAGGATCGACACGCGACGAACCTCGCCCTTTTCGGCGGCGGCGCGCAGCGCCGAGAGCTTCGCCAGCCCCGGGCAGTCTTCGTGCTTGAGCATCACGCACGACGGCGAGTTCTTCAGGATGCGCAGGATCAGCGCCGCCGTCATCTGCACGCCGGTGGCCACCGGGTGGTCTTGCAGCACCCAGGGCACCGCGCCGGCGGCGCCGCCGGCCTTCGCGAAGGTCTCCTCGACCATCTCGAAGTAGCCGGCGATCTGCTCGTCGGTGCGCACCGTGAAGGGCGGCGCCACCATCACGCCCGAGGCGCCCAGCGCCATCACGCTCTCGGTGAGCTCGCGCATCGAGGCGAAGCCGGGCGAGGACACGCCCACCACCACGGGCACGCGGCCGGCCACGCGCGCGAGCACCTGCTTGACGAACGTGCGCGACTCCTCCGCGGTGAGCTTCGGTGCCTCGCCCATGATGCCCAGCACCGTGAGGCCGGTGACGCCCTTGTCGAGGCAGAAGTCGACCATGCGGTCGGTGCTGGCGAGGTCGAGGGCGCCGCTGTCGGTGAAGGGCGTCACCGTGATCAGGTAGACGCCGCGGGCCTTGTCGTCGAGCTTCGTGCTCATCGTCGGGGATCCTTGCCGGGGCCGGTGGCGGGCATCGCCGCCGGCGTGCCGGCATTGTCCTTGCGCAGCCATTGCAGCAACAACGCCGCGGCCAGCAGCGCGAAGCCGGCCAGGTCGGCATAGACGGCGGGGTAGACGAGCGCGAAGCCGGCCAGCGTGAACATCGCGCGTTCGGCCAGCGTCGTGCGCTTCAGCGCGAAGCCCTGGAACGCCGCCGCCAGCGCCGCGATGCCGGCCGCCGCGGTGAGCGTCACCTGCACGATGGCCCAGGGGTCGGCCTTCGCCAGCGCCTTCGTCGAGCCCATCAGCAGCAAGCCCTGGCCGGCGGGATCGAGCACGAACATGAACGGCAGCAGGAACGCCGGCACCGTGTACTTCCAGCATTGCAGCGTCGTCTTGTACGGGTCGCCGCCGGTGATGGCCGCGGCTGCGAACGGCGACAGGGCCGTGGGCGGCGAGACCTCGGACAGCACCGCGTAGTAGAAGATGAACATGTGCGCGGCGAAGTCGGGCACGCCCAGCTTCGTGAGCGCCGGCGCGGTGATGACGGCGCAGATGATGTAGCTGGCCGTCACCGGCACCGCCAGGCCGACGATCCACACCACGAGCGCGGTGAACACGGCCGTCAGCAGCAGCGAGCCGCCGGCGTAGTCGATGACGATCCCGCTGAACTTCAGGCCCAGCCCCGTCAGCGTGACGACGCCCACGATGATGCCGGCGCCGGCGCAGGTGGCGCCGACGTTGAGCATGCCGATCGAGCCGCCTTCCATCGCCTTCATGAACGGCGAGCGCAGCAGGCCCTGCGCGAGGCCGCGGCCGGCGCGGCCCTGCCGCAGCAGTTCCCAGGGCACGAGCGCCGTGTCGCGGCGCAGGAAGCTGGCGGCGAAGGTGACCACCGTGGCCCAGAAGACGCTCAGCACCGGCGAGAAGCCGAGCATCATGAAGGCGATGATCGACACCAGCGAAAGGAAGTGGAATCCGTAGCGGCGCGTGAGGTTCCACAACGTGTCGGCCTGCGCGATGGCGGTGCGGCCCATGCCGTACTTGCGCGCGTCGATCTCCACCATCAGGAACAGCGCCAGGTAGAACATGACGGTGGGGATCACCGCCATCAGCAGCACGTCGAGGTAGGAGATCTTCAGGAACTCGGCGATCAGGAACGCGGCGGCGCCCAGCACCGGCGGCGAGATGATCGCCCCCAGGCCGCCGGCGGCCAGCAGCCCGCCGGCGGCGTTCCTCTCGTAGCCGGCCTTGGCCAGCATCGGCCAGGCCACCGCCCCCAGCGTCACCGTGGTGGCCACGCCCGAGCCCGACGGGCCGCCGAGCAGGAACGACGCCAGCACCACGGTGCGGCCGGCGCCGGTGGGCTTGCCACCCATCGCGGCGAAGGAGAAGTCGATGAAGAACTTGCCCGCGCCCGAGTGCTGCAGGAAGGCGCCGTAGATCGTGAACAGGATGATCAGCGAGGAGGAGACGTCGACCGCGACGCCGTAGATGCCTTCGAGCGTCATGTACATCACGCCGACCAGGCGGCCGACCTCGTAGCCCTTGTGCGTCCAAGGCGCCGGCAGCCACGGGCCCACCAGCGCGTAGGCGATGAAGGCGAGGGTGATCACCGGCATCACGAGGCCGCTGGTGCGCCGCATCGCTTCGAGCACGAGGACGATCAACGCCACGCCGAAGGCGATGTCCCAGGCCTCGGGCGCGGTGTTGCGGTCGGTGAAGTCGTCGCCGCCGGCGATCAGGTAGACGACGACGGCCACCGCCAGCGCCGCGGCCAGCCAGTCCCACCACATCACGCGGTGGCGGAAGCGCTGCGCCGCCGGGTACACCAGCATTCCGAGCGCCAGCACGAAGGCCACGTGCACCGGCCGCAGCGTCTGCGTCGGCACGATGGCGTAGGCGGTGTACAGGTGGAACGCCGACATCGCCACCGCGGCGGCGAGGACGAAGAGGCCGAGCGCCCCCGTGAGCTTGTTGGCCGCGCCTTCCTCGGCCTCGACGAACTCCTCGGCCCGGCGCAGCGCGTCGTCGGCTTCCAAGCTCAATTCAGCTTGATGCCCTTCTCGGCGAAGTAGCGCACCGCCCCGGGGTGCCACGGGATCGGCGTCGCGCCCGGCTTCTGGTTCTCGAGCTTGAAGTTGGCCGCTTCCTTGTGCACCGCGATCAGGTCGTCGCGCTTGTCGAAGATGGTCTTGACGATGGCGTAGGCGGTCTTGTCGTCCATGCTCTCGTGCGCGACGAGGATGTTCATCACCGTGGCCTGCTTGTTGTCGTGCGGCATGCCCTTGTAGGTGGCCATCGGGATCGTGTCCTCCACGTACAGCGGGCCGTACTTCTTGTTCATCGCCGGCACCACCTCGGCGTGGTCGATCATCACGATCTTCGTGTTCGGCGTGTTGGCGAGGTCGGTCACCGCGGCGGTGGGCAGGCCGCCGACCCAGAAGAAGGCGTCGATCTTGCCGTCCTTGATGGCGTTGACGGACTCGGCCACGCCCAGCCGCTCGCGCTTCATGTCCTTGTCCTTGTCGAGGCCGGCGGCCTCGATGATGCGGAAGGCCATCACCTCGGTGGCGCTGCCGGGGCTGCCGGTGGAGACGCGCTTGCCCTTGAGGTCGGCGAGCCGGGCGACGCCGCGGCCTTCGACGCTGACGACGTGCATGCGGTTGGGGTACAGCACCATCAGCGTCTTCACGGCGACCTTGCCGCCCTTGAACTTGTCTTCGCCCTTGTAGGCGTCGAGCGCCGCGTCGGCCATCGAGAAGCCGATGTAGGGCTTGCCGCTGCCGACGAGCTTGAGGTTGTCCACCGAGCCGCCGGTCACTTCGGCCGTGGCCTGCATGCCGGGCACGAACTTCGAAAGCACGGCGGCGATGCCGCCGCCCATCGGGTAGTACACGCCGCCGGTGCCGCCGGTGGCCACCGAGAGGTTCTGCGCCGAGGCGAGCGGCGCGAAGGCGGCCAGGAAGAGGCTGACGATGAAAGTGATGCGCTTCATGCCGCTGAGGCTCCGAAAGGGTTGCCGAAGTCATTCTGGCATCGGGGCCCGCCGCGGCGGCTACTGACTTTCCATCAAGCCCGCCGGCCCGTCGCGGGCCTCGGTCTTGCCCGGCGCGGGCCGGCGAAGCGCCACTGGCCTGCTACGCTTGCCGCCATGGATGAAGACCGCGACCGTGAAGAGGCGAAAGGAGCGAAAGGCGCGAAAGGGGCGAAAGGCGCGAACGAGGCAAATGAGGCCAAAGAGCCCGCGCCCGCGGGCATGCGCCAGGGTCTCACGAGCTACGGCGACACCGGCTTTTCGCTCTTCCTGCGCAAGGCCTTCATCAAGGGCGCCGGCTTCAGCGACGCGGCGCTGCAGCGCCCGGTCATCGGCATCGCCGGCACCGGCAGCGCCTACAACCCGTGCCACGGCAATGCGCCGCAGCTCATCGCCGCCGTCGAGCGCGGCGTGATGCTCGCCGGCGGCCTGCCGATGGTGTTCCCGACGATCTCGCTGCACGAGAGTTTCGCCGCGCCCACCAGCATGGTGCTGCGCAACCTGATGGCGATGGACACCGAGGAGATGATCGGCGCGCAGCCGATGGATGCCGTGGTGCTGGTGGGCGGCTGCGACAAGACGGTGCCGGCGCAGCTGATGGGCGCGGCCTCGGCGGGCAAGCCGGCGATCCAGCTCATCACCGGCTCGATGCTCACCGGCAGCCACCGCGGCGAGCGGGTGGGCGCCTGCACCGACTGCCGTCGCTGGTGGGCGCGCTTGCGGGCGCAGGACGTCGGCGAGGCCGAGATCGCCCAGGTGAACGAGCAGCTCGTGCCGAGCGTGGGCACCTGTTCGGTGATGGGCACCGCGAGCACGATGGCCTGCATCGCCGAAGCGCTCGGCATGACCGTGCCCGGCGGCGCCAGCCCGCCGGCGGTGAGCGCCGAGCGCATGCGCATCGCCGAGGCCACCGGCGCGCAGGCGGTGGCGATGGCGCGCGAGCCCGATCGGTTCCGCCCGGCGCAGATCCTCACCGCACCGGCGTTCGAGAACGCGCTGCGCGTGCTACTGGCGATCGGCGGCTCGACGAACGCGGTGGTGCACCTGGCGGCGATCGCCGGGCGCTGCGGCTTCGAGTTCGACCTCGACGCCTTCGACCGCCTCGGCCGCGAGACGCCGGTGCTGGTGGACCTGAAGCCCAGCGGCGCGCACTACATGGAGGACTTCCACGCCGCCGGCGGCATGGCGACGCTGCTGCGCGAGCTGAAGCCGCTGCTGCACCTGGACGTGCTCACCGTCAGCGGCCGCACGCTCGGCCAGGAACTCGAGGCCGCCGGCGCCGGCTTCGCGCAAAGCGTGGTGCGGCCGCTGGCGAACCCGATCTACCCGCAAGGCGGCATCGCCGTGCTGCGCGGCAACCTGGCGCCGGGCGGCGCCATCGTCAAGGTCTCGGCGGCCAGCCCGGCGCTGCTGGAGCACGAAGGCCGCGCCGTCGTCTTCGAGGACGCGGCGGATCTGGCGGCGCGCATCGACGACCCGGCGCTCGACGTGAACGCCGACGACGTTCTCGTGCTCAAGCGCATCGGCCCCAAGGGCGCGCCGGGCATGCCCGAAGCGGGTGCGCTGCCCATCCCGCTCAAGCTGGCGCGCGCCGGCGTCAAGGACATGGTGCGCATCAGCGACGGCCGCATGAGCGGCACCGCCTTTGGCACCGTGGTGCTGCACGTCACGCCCGAAGCCGCGGTGGGCGGGCCGCTCGCGCACGTCCAGAGCGGCGACCGCATCCGGCTGAGCGCGAGCCGGCGCGAGCTGACGCTGCTCGTCTCCCCGCAGGAGTTGACCGCGCGCGCCGCGGCGAACCCGGTGCAGCAGCCCAGCGCCGAGCGCGGCTACCGGCGTCTCTTCCTGCAATCGGTGCTGCAGGCCGACCGCGGCGTCGACTTCGACTTCCTGGTGCCGGCAGGGCCGAAGCGGCGGCTGCCCGGTCGGTAGATACACTGCACCCGAGGAGGGGCCGCCATGGACTACGCCGCATGGCTGGTGGCGCCGCGCAGCCAAGCGCTGGGCGATGCCGAGCGCGAGCGCATCGAGGAGATCGTCGACGCGTGCCGCGACCCGGTGGCGCCGGGCGACATGGAGCCCGACGAGGCGTTCCGCGCCTTGTGCGAGTACACGCGCGGCAAGTTCACCTACAGCACCGACGGCCGCGGCGTCGTGAGCGCGTTGCAGACGCGCGAGCTGGATTGCGCCGCGGCCTCCGACATGGTGGTGGGCATCCTGCTGCGCCTGGCCAATCGCGACTACGACGTGACGCGCTGGTTCCCGGTGGCGCACACCGGCAAGCGCCCGGTGGTGACGCCGCGCGTCATGCTGCCGGGGGTGACGATCAACAACAACCTGAGCGGCGGCGGCGGGCGCATGTTCTTCAGCGGTGGCCACTTCATCGCGATGGTGGCCGACACGCAGTACGACCTGATCACCGGCTGCGCCGGCCACCGGCTCGAGTTCATCGAGGCGACCTGGGTGCAGCAGTCGCAGCCGCAGGCCTTCCATTGCGATGTCGACGGGCAGGCGCGCGTGATCACGCTGCAGCCGGCGCGCACGTCGCAGGGCTTGTCGACGTTCACCCTGGCGCCGGCGCTGGCGTAGGGCGGGCCGGCGGCCTCAGACCGCGCGCAGCACGAGCGCGGCGTTGCTGCCGCCGAAGCCGAAGTTGTTCGACAGCACCGCGCGCAGCCGCGCCGGCTGCGCCTGCCGCACGATCGGCAGGTCGGCAAAGCCGGCGTCGAGCTGCTCGATGTTGATCGATGGCGCGATGAACCCATCGCCCAGCATCGCCAGGCAATAGATCAGCTCGTGCGCGCCGGCCGCGGCCAGCGAATGCCCGGTCATCGACTTCGTCGACGAGACGGCCGGCGCTCGCGCGCCGAACACCTGGCGCAGCGCTGCGGCCTCGGCGGCGTCGCCAGCCGGCGTGGAAGTGGCATGGGCGTTGACGTAGTCGATGTCCCCGGGGGCCAGGCCGGCATCGGCAATCGCCTCGCGCATGCAGGCGGCGGCCTGCACGCCGTCGGGCCGCGGCGCGACGAGCGAGTGGCCGTCGGAACTGGCGCCGTAGCCGGCGAGTTCGGCGTGCACGCGGGCGCCGCGCGCCAGCGCGCGATCCATCGCTTCGAGCACGACGATGCCGGCGCCGCCGGCGAGCACGAGCCCGTCGCGAGCGGCATCGAAGGGGCGCGAGGCGCGCTCGGGGGTCGCGTTGTAGTGGGTCGACAGCGCCGTGCGCATGCCCTCGAAGGCGGCGGCGACGAAACCGTCGACCTCCTCGCCGCCGCCGGCCAGGGCGATGTCGACGGCGCCGCTGCGCACCAGCCGCATCGCGTGGCCGATGTTGTGCGCCGAGGTGGCGCAGGCGGCGGCGATCGAGTAGCTGGGGCCGGTGAGCTGCAGCAGGTTGGTCACCGCGGCGCTGGCCGAACTGGACATGCATTGCAGCACCGTGAACGGCGGGATCCGCCGCGCCTGGCCGGCGGCGGCGAGCTTGGCGTACTCGAACGCCGAGCTCGCCATGCCGAAGCTGGCGTTGCCGACGATGCACGCCGCGCGCGCGCCGGCCAGCTCGGCAGCGGCCAGGCCGGCGTCGCGCAGCGCGTCCTGGGCGGCCAGCGCGCAGTGGAACGCCGCCTCGGACATGCCCAGCAGCAGTTCCTTGGGCATCGCCGCCGTGCGGCGCCATTCGCGCTGTTCCTCGGCGCCGGCCACCTCGCCGGCGACGAGGCTGCGCACGCCCAGGCGCTGCCAATGCGGCACGGCGCGAACGCCGCTGGCTCCCTCGCGCAGCCGGCGGGTCACTTCGGCGAGTTCGCGCCCGAGGCAGCAGACGATGCCGGCGCCGGTGATGGCGACCCGGCGCGCCTCAGCCTCGCGCTTCATCGGCGGGGGTGCCGAGCCGGCGCTCGAGCAGCAGCGCCAGGTCGGCCATCGTCTCGGCGTGGTCGAAGTCTTCCTCGAGCACGACGAAGCCGAATTCGCGCTCGCAGTCGAGCACCAGGTTCACCACCATCAGCGAGCTGAGGCCCACGTCGTCGACGAGGCGCGTTTCGGGCTGCAGCGCGGCCGCATCGTGCAGCCGGTCGGACAGCGCGACGACCAGCGCCGCCAGCCGGTTCCAGAGGTCGCTGCCGGGGGCGATCACGCTCCGCGGCTCAGGAGACGTTGAACGGCGTCGTGATCATCGACGCGTTCGGCGAGTAGACCTCGTAGGTCGGCCCCCAGGTGTCCTGCAGGAGGTGTTCGCCCTTGTCGAGGTAGACGATGGTGAACGGGTTGGTCTCGTCGCGCAGCACGCCGTCGACCTCGACGACGTACTTGCGGCACAGCTCCCACAGCACCGCCGTCTTGGAGACGCCCGCCACGCCCAGCACCGAGACCTCGGTGCTGACCTTGGTCTGCTCGTCGACGGTGACCGAGTAGCTGTAGGTGGCCGAGATCGACGCCGAAGCGCCATAGCCCGAGTAGCCGACCGAAGCGGTGACCGAGACCGAACTGGTGCTGCTCATGCCGTGCGTCGTCTCGACGCGCTGCACCCACTGGTCGCCGTTGCGCAGGAACTGCGGCGTGGCGGCCTGCCGCCACACGAGGCCGTAGCACAGCCGGATGCGGCCCTGCGTCACGCGGGCGTAGTCCTCGGGGTCTTTGAACTGCGCGGGCTGCAGATCCTGCACGACGACGTAGCCCTGGTCGCTCGGCCGCTTCATGCTGTAGCGGCAGCCGGTCTGCTGGCGCCAGCTGGCGGTGACGGCGGCGGCCGAGACGAGCACGAAGTCGGAGTACAGCGGCGGCGAGGTGTCGGGCTTGGTCGGCACCGGAATGGCCGGCGGGTTCAATGCCGGCGCCGGGCCCAGCGCCGCATCGCGCAGCGCCGGGCGCGCGCCGGCTTCGGGCGGCACGCTGGTGAAGACCACGAAGGGCAGCTCGTCGTCGCGCACGCCGGCCTGCTTCAGCCGCGCGGCAATGTCGGCCACGTCGTAGGCGCCGGCCTGGACGAGCGGGATCGAGGCGCGCACGCCGCGCGGGCCGGTGGCGTAGAGCATCTTGACGTCGGCCACACCCATCGCGTTCTCCTCGTTGTTGCGGCGATTCTCGGCAGCGGGTGCAGCCTCGCGGTCAGGGACAACCCGTGGCCGAGGCAGTGCGCCGGGGCACGGCTGGCGCGGGCCCGGCCCCGGCGGGCCGCCGGTGCCGACAATGGCGCCGGCGCGCGGCGCGGCCAAGCGGTCGTGCCCCCATGCCCCCGATGCCCGCAGCGAGGAGACTTGCGACCGATGGACAGCGACCCCCTGACCGCCCTGCGCGCCTGGATCGGCCGCAGCGAGACCCGCTCCGACTTCATCGGCGCGACGCCTGTGCTGGCGCTGCAAGCCACGCTGGATCATCCCGAGCGGCCGGTGGCCAAGGGCACGCCGCTGCCGCCGCTGTGGCACTGGCTGTACTTCCTGCCGCTGCACCGCCAAAGCGAGATCGGTCCCGACGGCCACCCGCGGCGCGGCGGCTTCCTGCCGCCGGTGCCGCTGCCGCGGCGCATGTGGGCGGGCAGCCAGTTCGAGTTCCGCTTGCCGCTGCGCGTGGGCGATGCGGCCGAGCGCCGCTCGACCATTGCCGACGTGACCGTGAAGGACGGGCGCAGCGGCCGCCTCGTCTTCGTGAAGGTGCGGCACGAGGTGCGCTGCAGCGCCGACGGCGCAGACGTTGCAGCGGCCGAGCCGGCGATCGTCGAGTTCCACGACATCGTCTACCGCGAGGCGAAGAAGGCGGGCGACGTGGAGCCGCCGCCGCAGCCGGCACCCACCGGCGCCGGGCAGGCGGGCTGGCAGCGCACCATCGTTCCCGACGACGTGCTGCTCTTCCGCTACAGCGCGCTCACCTTCAACGGCCACCGCATCCACTACGACCGCAGGTACGTCACCGAGGTCGAGGGCTACCCCGGCCTGGTCGTGCACGGGCCGCTGATCGCGACGCTGCTGATGGACCTGCTGCGCCGCAACCTGCCCGACGCCGGCGTGGCCGCGTTCCGCTTCCGCGCCGTGCGGCCCACGTTCGACCTGCACCCGTTCAAGGTCAGCGGCGCTCGCCAGGGCGACGAAGTGAAGCTGTGGGCCGAGGACCACGAAGGCTGGCTGACGATGGACGCGGTGGCGACGCTGCGCTGAAAAGGGCCGATCGCCATGCAACCGCTTCGAGGCCTCACCGTCGTCACGCTCGAGCACGCGATCGCGGCGCCGTTCGCGACGCGCCAGCTCGCCGATCTCGGCGCGCGCGTCATCAAGATCGAGCGGCCCGGCGTCGGCGACTTCGCGCGCGGCTACGACCAGCGGGTGCGCGGCCTGGCCTCGCACTTCGTGTGGACCAACCGCAGCAAGGAGAGCCTGACGCTGGACGTGAAGCACCCGCGCGCGGCCGAGCTGCTGTTGAAGCTCGTCGTCGACAAGGCCGACGTCGTGGTGCAGAACCTGGCCCCTGGCGCCGCGGCGCGGCTGGGCATCTCGTACGCGGCATTGAGGGCGCGGCGGCCCGACCTCGTCGTCTGCGACATCTCGGGCTACGGCGACGACGCCCGCCGGCCCGGGCCGTACCGCGACAAGAAAGCCTACGATCTGCTGATCCAGAGCGAGTCGGGGTTCGTCTCGATCACCGGCACGCCCGACGAGCCGAGCAAGGCGGGGCTGTCGATCGCCGACATCGCTGCCGGCATGTACGCCTACAGCAACATCCTCGCGGCGCTGCTGCAGCGGAACATCGATGGCCGCGGCCGCCGCATCGACGTCTCGATGCTGGAAGCGATGGCCGAGTGGATGGGCTACCCGCTCTACTACGCTTTCGAGGGCGCCACGCCACCGCCGCGCGCCGGCGCAGCGCACGCCACCATCTACCCCTACGGCCCGTTCCCCGCCGGCGACGGCAAGACGGTGATGCTCGGCCTTCAGAACGAGCGCGAGTGGGTGCAGTTCTGCGACAAGGTGCTGCGCTCGCCCCTGCTTGCCAAGGACGAGCGCTTCGCCGGCAACGCCCGGCGCACCGCGAACCGCGAGGCGCTGCGCGAGATCATCGTGCAGACGTTCGCGGGACTCACCGCGGCGCAGGTGGCCGAGCGGCTCGACGCGGCGCAGATCGCCAACGCCGAGCTGCGCGACATGGCCGGCTTGTGGCAGCACGAGCAGCTCGCGGCGAGGCAGCGCTGGCGCAGCGTGGACACGCCGGCCGGCAGGGTGCCGGCGCTGCTGCCGCCCGGGAGCGGGGGCGACGACGACGACGGCCAGCCGCGGCTCGATGCCGTGCCGGCGCTCGGTCAGCACACCGAGGCGATCCTGCGCGAACTCGGGCTCGACGACGCGGCCATCGCCGCGCTGCGGGCCGAGGAAGCGATCTGACAGCCGCCGGCCGCAGGCCGCTTCCTTCCTTCGTTCCTTCGTTCCAACCCGCGAAAGCACCGCCCATGGCCGCCAGCATCATCGACAGCGAGATCTTCCAGGGCCTCTTCGCCACCGATGCGATGCGCCACGTCTGGAGCGACGAGAACCGCACCGCCAAGTACGTCGAGATCGAGCGTGCGCTCGCCGTCGTGCAGGCGCGGCTGGGCCTGATCCCGCAGGAAGCGGCCGACGAGATCGTCAGCCACTGCGACGTGAAGAACATCGACATGGCGCGGCTGCGCCAGCAGACCGAGCGCATCGGCTACCCGGTCCTCGGCGTCGTGACGCAGCTCAACCAGCTGTGCCGCGACAAGCTGGGCGAGTACGTGCACTGGGGCGCGACGACGCAGGACATCACCGACACCGCCACCGTGCTGCAGATCCGCGAGGCGCTGGCGCTCGTCGACGGCGAGCTGGCCGCCATTGCCGCCGCGCTGGCCAGGCTCGCGCAGGAGCACCGCCTGACGCCGGTGATCGGCCGCAGCAACCTGCAGCAGGCGATTCCGGTGACCTTCGGCTACAAGATGGCCGGGCTGCTCTCGGCGGTGCTGCGCCACCGCGAGCGCCTGGCGCAGCTGAAGGAACGCGCGCTCGTGGCCGAGTTCGCGGGTGCGGCCGGGACGCTGGCGTCGCTGGACAAGGGCGCCATGCAGACGCAGGCGGGCTTGTGCGCCGAGCTCGGCCTGGCGCAGCCGCTGATCGCCTGGCACACCCTGCGCGACAACATGGCCGAGGTCGGCGCCTTCCTCGGCCTTGTCGGCGGCACGCTCGGCAAGCTGGCGATGGACGTGAAGCTGATGATGCAGACCGAGGTGGCCGAGGTGTACGAGCCGTTCCATCACGGCCGCGGCAGCAGTTCGACGATGCCGCAGAAGCGCAACCCGATCTCCAGCTGCTACATCCACGCCGCCATCAGCGTCGTGCGCCAGCACGCCGCGGCGCTGATGGACGCGATGGTGGCCGACCACGAGCGCAGCACCGGCCCGTGGGAGATCGAGTGGATCGTGCTGCCCGAAGCCTTCTGCCTCATCGCCGGGGCGCTGAAGCAAGGCCGCTTCGT
>JAEUPF010000090.1 GCA_016790425.1 Rubrivivax sp. | reverse complement strand
TCGATCCCGATCGCCGCCGCGATCGCCGAGCGCTTCGACGACATCGACCAGCAGCACGACATCGGCGACATCGCGCTGCACCTCAGCGGCTGCATCAACAGCTGCGGCCACCACCACAGCGGCCACATCGGCATCCTCGGCGTCGACAAGGACGGCGCCGAGTGGTACCAGCTCACGCTCGGCGGCAGCGACGGCAGCAGCCGTGCCGGCGAAGCGCGCGCCGGCAAGGTGATCGGACCGTCGTTCGCAGCCGACGAAGTGGCCGACGCCGTCGAGGCGGTGATCGACGTCTACCTGCGCCAGCGCAACGGCGGCGAACGCTTCGTGCACACCGCGCGCCGCCTGGGCATCACGCCCTTCCGTGCCGCGGCCGATGCCGTACGCCGCGCCACCGCCGCAGTCGAGGCCCTTGCCTGAGGGCCGCTGTCGCGCACCGCACACACGTGCGCCTGCAGATCCGAAGCCGAACCCGCAACCCGAACCGACCCGAGGAAGCCGCCATGGAGTTCATCGCCTCCCAAGCCGACCTGCCGGCCAATGCCCTCACGCTGTCCAACACCGACGACGTGCTCGCCCGCGCCGCCGAGATCCGCGCGCGCGACACCGTGGTGCTGCACTTCCCCAAGTGGACCGACGGCCGCGCGTACTCGCAGGCGGTGCTGCTGCGCGGGCGGCTGCGCTACAGCGGCCGCGTGATCGCGGCCGGGGACGTCGTTGCCGACATGGCGCCGCTCTTGCGCCGCTGCGGCTTCGACGCCGCACAACTGCGCGCCGATCAGCGCGTCGAGACCGCCCGGCGCGCGCTCGGCCACTTCGACCGGCACTACCAGCACACGCTGGCCGAGCGGCACCGCCCGGAGCCGGCGCTCGCGCAAGCGGCCTGAGTCCGCCTCGAACAACGCGCGAACGACAAGCGACCCGAGGAACCCTGCTGCCATGACCGCCGCTGTCCCCACCGACTGCACCGACTTCGCTCCCGTCTCCTTCGCCGGCCGGCCGGCTGCCACCCTTGCGAGCGCCGTCACGCGCTACGGCCGCCACACGCCGGGCCACGAGGCGCGCGTGGCCGCAACGCTGGATCGCCTGCAGCAGGCCGCGACCCGGTTCGCGCCGCGCATCGTGCTCGCTTCGAGCCTGGGCGCCGAAGACATGGTGCTCACCGACCTCATCGCGCGCCATCGCCTGCCGATCGTGATCGCCACGCTGGACACCGGCACCCTGCACGCCGAGACGCTGGCACTCGTGCCGCGCGTGGAAGCTCACTACGGCATCGCCGTCGAGCGCTGGGCACCGCCGGGCGGCGCCGTGGCGGCGTTCGTTCTGCGGCACGGCGAGCGCTCGATGTTCGAGAGCATCGCCCAGCGCCAGGCCTGCTGCGCGCTGCGCAAGCTCGAACCGCTGGCACGCATGCTCGCCAGCCGCTGCGCCTGGGTGACGGGGCTGCGCCGCGGACAGTCGGCGGCGCGCGCCGAAGTGCCTGACGAAGCCACCGACGACGCCGGGCGCACCAAGCTCAACCCGCTGGCCGCGTGGAGCGAGGCGGACGTCTGGCACTACATCGGCGTCCACGGCGTTCCCTACAACCCGCTGCACGACCGCTTCTTCCCGAGCATCGGCTGCGCGCCATGCACGCGCGCCGTGGCGCTGGGCGAGGACGCCCGCGCCGGCCGCTGGTGGTGGGAACAGGAGTCGACCAAGGAATGCGGGCTGCACAAGCCGCATGCCCAAGGCCGTGCCGAGGTCACCGCAGGCGGTGCCGAAACCCAGACCTCCGTCCCCGCATGAACGTCCGCACCGATCCGACGCGACTCCTGCCCGAAGTCGACCACGGCCACCTCGACGCGCTCGAGGAGGAGTCGCTGTTCATCTTGCGCGAGGTGGCGGCCAGCTTCGAACGGCCGGCACTGCTGTTCTCGGCCGGCAAGGACTCGTGCGTCGTGCACCACCTGGCCACCAAGGCCTTCAGGCACCACGATGGCGGCCGCTGGAGCGGCGCCCTGCCCTTCCCGCTGCTGCACGTGGACACCGGGCACAACTTCCCGGAGGTCATCGCCTTTCGCGACAAGGTCGTCGCCGAAACCGGCGACCGCCTCGTCGTCGCGCATGTCGAAGACAGCATCGCGCGCGGCACGGTGCGGCTGGCGCAGCCGCTGGAGTCACGCAACGGCCACCAGAGCGTGACGCTGCTGGAAGCCATCGACCTGCACCGCTTCGACTGCCTCGTCGGCGGCGCCCGCCGCGACGAGGAGAAGGCGCGCGCCAAGGAGCGCATCTTCAGCCACCGCGACAGCTTCGGCCAATGGCAGCCGAAGGAGCAGCGGCCCGAGCTGTGGACGCTTTTCAACACGCGCATCAAGCCCGGCGAGCACTTCCGCGCCTTCCCGATCAGCAACTGGACCGAGCTCGACGTGTGGCTCTACATCGCCCGGGAAGGCATCGCGCTGCCGCCGATCTACTACAGCCACGAGCGCGAGGTGATGCGCCGGCGCGGCCTGCTCGTGCCGCTGACCGCAGTGACGCCGCCGCTGCCCGGCGAGACCGTCGAGCGGCTGCCGGTGCGTTTCCGCACCGTGGGCGACATGACCTGCACCTGCCCGGTGCAAAGCCTGGCGGCCGGCGCCGGCGAGATCGTCGCCGAAACGCTCACCGTCACTGTCAGCGAGCGCGGCGCCACGCGCCTGGACGACCGCAGTTCCGATGCCGCGATGGAGCGGCGCAAGAAAGAGGGGTACTTCTGAAATGGCCGCGGTCGAGAACATCGCCTTCGCCGAAGGGCCGGCGCCCTTGCAAGCGGGGGCATCGGCGCCGGCGCCGGCGCTGCCTGCGCTGCGCTTCCTCACCGCCGGCAGCGTCGACGATGGCAAGAGCACGCTGATCGGCCGCCTGCTCTACGACAGCCGCGCGATCCTCGCCGACCAGCTCGACGCGCTGCGCTCGCGCCGCGGTGGCGCCTCTTCGGCAGAGGCCGCCGGCGAAGACATGCCGCCCGACCTGTCGCTGCTCACCGACGGCCTCGAAGCCGAGCGCGAGCAAGGCATCACCATCGACGTCGCCTACCGCTACTTCGCCACCCGGCGGCGCAAGTTCATCATCGCCGACGCGCCCGGCCACGAGCAGTACACGCGCAACATGGTCACCGCCGCCGCCGGCAGCGACGCGGCGGTGGTGCTGGTGGACATCACCAAGCTCGACCTGGCGGGGCGCGGGCCGGCGCACGCCGTCGAGCTGCTGCCGCAGACGCGCCGCCACGCGCTGCTGGCGCAACTGCTGCGCGTGCCGAGCATCGTCTTCGCGGTCAACAAGCTCGACGCGGTGGCCGACCCCGGCGGCGCCTTCGCCGCCGTTCGCGCCGCGCTCGAGCGCTTCGCCGTCGATGCCGGCATCGCGCCGGCGGGCATCGTGCCGGTGTCGGCGCTGCGCGGCGACAACGTCGCGCGGCCGCTCGATGTCCCCTGGTACCGCGGCCCTTCGCTGTTGCAGCTTCTGGAGCGGCTGCCGGTGGCCGATGCCGACCGTGCCGACGCGACCGGCGGCGCAGCGCTTGCTCCTCGAACCGCGCTCAGGCTGCCGGTGCAGTACGTCGCGCGCGGAGGCACCGGCGCGGCGGGCGACGGCCTTGGCGCAGCGCCGGGCGGCATCGGCGACCAGCCACGCGCCTACTGGGGCCGCATCGCCGAGGGCACGGTCCGGGAGGGCGACGCGGTGCAGGCGTTCCCTTCCGGCGAGACCGCGCGCGTCGTCGCGCTCAGGCGTGCCGGCCGCACCGTCGCGCAGGCCGCTGCGGGTCAGTCGGTGGGCATCGTGCTCGACCGCCAGCTCGACATCTCGCGCGGCGACTGGCTCGCAACGCCCGCACGGCTGGCGCCGGTGCAGGCCTTCGAAGCGACGCTGGCCTGGCTCGACACCGAGGCCGCCGTGCCCGGCCGCCGTTACTGGGTGCGGCATGCGCACCGCTGGGTGCCCGCGCGCATCGAGCGCATCGAGCACCGGCTGGACATCCGCACCCTGCAGCGCCAGGCCGCCGGCGAACTGGGCGTCAACCAGATCGGCCGCGTCACCGTGCGGTTGCAGCAGCCGCTGCCGCTGTCTCCCTACGCGGCCAGCCGCGTCGGCGGGGCGCTCATCGTCGTCGATCCGGCCAGCCACCGCACCAGCGGCGCGCTGCTGGTCGATGGCATCGGCGATGCACCCACGCACCCGGCCAGCCCGCCTGCCGGCACTGCCGCGGAGGTCTGCGCGTGAGGCGCGCCGCTGCGCCTTGCCGTTGACCTGCCGCAAGGGGCGTCCCGGCGGACGCCCTGCTGCCGCGCCTTAGAATCCCGCGCGCCATGACCCACGTCGTCCTCGAATCGTGCATCCGCTGCAAGTACACCGACTGCGTCGATGTCTGCCCGGTGGACTGCTTCCGTGAAGGCCCGAACTTCCTCGTCATCGACCCCGACGAGTGCATCGACTGCGCGGTGTGCATCCCCGAGTGCCCGGTGAACGCCATCCTTCCCGAGGAAGACGTCCCCGGCGACCAGCTGGCGTTCGTCAAGATCAACGCCGACCTGGCCAAGAAGTGGCCGAGCATCACCAAGCGCAAGGCCGCGCTGCCCGACGCCGAAGAGTGGAAAGACAAGAAGAACAAGCTCGATCAGCTCAAGCGCTGATCGGCTGATTCGTTGATCCGCTGAACTGCCGCAGCGCGCCGCCGCTGCGCCGCAAGCCATGCCGCCCGACGCCACCCCCGCCGTCCTGGACCCCGCCCTTCGCGCTCGCGACGAAGCGGCCGCGCCGCGCGCCAGCGCCGCGGCGCCGATCGAAACCGACGCCGTCATCGTCGGCGCCGGCCCGGTGGGGCTGTTCCAGGTGTTCGAGCTGGGCCTCCTGGAGATCAAGGCCCACATCATCGACTCGCTCGCCTACCCGGGCGGCCAGTGCATCGAGCTCTACCCCGACAAGCCGATCTACGACATCCCCGCGGTGCCGATGTGCACCGGCAAGGAACTCACCGACAACCTGCTCAAGCAGATCGAGCCATTCGGCGCCACGTTCCACCTCGGCCAGGAAGTGACCGTCGTGCGCCGCGAGCCCGACGGCCGCTTCTTCGTGCAGACGAACAAGGGCACCGCGTTCCTCGCCAAGACCGTGTTCATCGCCGGTGGCGTCGGCTCGTTCCAGCCGCGGCTGCTGAAGGTCGACGGCATCGAGAAGTACGAAGGCACGCAGCTCCACTACCGCGTGCGCAACCCGGCGCAGTTCGCCGGCAAGAACCTCGTCATCGTCGGCGGCGGCGACTCGGCGCTGGACTGGACGCTCAACTTCGTGCAGGACGGTCCGCACAAGGCCGAGAGCGTGATCCTGCTGCACCGGCGCGACGGCTTCCGCGCCGCGCCGGCCAGCGTGGCCAAGATGCGCGAGCTGTGCGAGGCGTTCGAGATGCAGTTCGTGGTCGGCCAGATCACCGGCATCGAGGAGGCCGCGGGCCGCCTCACGGCGGTGAAGGTCACCGGCAGCGACGGCGTCACGCGCGTCGTGCCGCTGGACATGCTGCTCGTCTTCTTCGGCCTGTCGCCCAAGCTCGGGCCGATCGCCGAGTGGGGGCTCGGCCTGGACCGCAAGCAGATCGTCGTCGACACCGAGAAGTTCCAGACCAGCGTGCCGGGCATCTTCGCGGTGGGCGACATCAACACCTACCCGGGCAAGAAGAAGCTCATCCTCTCGGGCTTCCACGAAGCGGCACTGGCGGCGTTCGGCGCCAGCCCCATCGTCTTCCCCGACAAGCGCGTGCTGCTGCAGTACACCACCACCAGCCCGAAGCTGCACAAGGTGCTGGGCGTCGAGACGCCGGTGTTCGACTGACTGGCACCCGAGGCCGCGCGCGCCGGTGCGCGCGCCCCGGCGTCGCCTTCGCGCGCATCGCTTAAGATGCCGCCCGGGCCGCAGTGCATGCGGCCCGGTTCTCGAGATTCGTTTGTCGAGATTCGCTAGGGGTGTTGGTGTTCCCGCTCGCGCGGTGCACCGACTGAGAAAGTCCCTTTGAACCTGACTGAGGTAATCCTCGCGCAGGGAAGCATGCCGGATCGAAGCCACCCACCGTTGCTCGCGTCCCAGCAGCCGACCTCGCGTCCACTGCTAGGACGACGATGCTCCGCAAGACACCTTTCCCGGCCACGGCGCTGACGCTGGCCCTCGCGCCGGCTTTCGCCAGCCTGGCCGCACAGGCGCAACAGCCGCAGGATGCGCCGCGCATCACCATCACCGGCAGCGCCGCGACCGTGGCGCCCAGCGTCGCCGGCTTCGGCGACATCCCGCTGGCGCGCGCGCCGCTTTCGGCCACCGTCATCGACCAGCGCCAGCTGCACGATGCCGGCATCTCGGCTTTCGGCGACATCACGCGGCTGGACGCCGGCTTCACCGATGCCTACAACGCACCGGGCTACTGGAACCAGGTGGCGGTGCGCGGCTTCACGCTCGACAACCGCTACAACTACCGCCGCGACGGGCTGCCGATCAACGCCGAGACCGTCATCGGCGCGGCCAACAAGCAGCGCCTCGAAGTGCTCAAGGGCACCAGCGGCCTGCAAGCCGGCACCAGTTCGCCCGGCGGCCTGCTGAACCTGGTGGTGAAGCGCCCGCGCGAGCACGTCCGCGCCGCCGACGTGGCGTGGACCGAGGACGGCACGCTCGAAGCCACCGCCGATCTCGGCGACCGCGGCGAAGCGTTCGGCTGGCGCGTCAACGCCGGCGCCGCGCGCCTGGACCCGCAAACGCGCGCCAGCCGCGGCGAGCGTTGGCTCGTTGCCACCGCTGTCGAGGTGCGGCTGGGCGAACGCACGCTGGCCGAGGCGGAAGTCGAGCTCAGCCGCCAGAGCCAGCCCAGCACACCCGGCTTCAGCCTGCTCGGCGCGCGCCTGCCCGACGCGAAGGACATCGACCCCCGCGTTAACCTCAACAACCAATCGTGGAGCCTGCCGGTGGTGCTGGCCGGCCGCACCGGTTCGCTGCGCCTCACGCATACGCTGCTCGACGGCGCCGAGCGCCAACTCGACGTCGTCGTGCACGGCATGCGCCAGCGCCTCGTCAGCGACGACCGCATCGCCTTCCCCTACGGCTGTGGCGCCGAAGCAGCGTTCGACCGCTACTGCTCGGACGGCAGCTTCGACTTCTACGACTACCGCAGCGACGGCGAGCGCCGCACCAGCGACGCGCTGGACCTCGCGCTCAAGGGCCAGGCGGTGCTGGCCGGCCTGAAGCACCGGTTCAACGCCGGCGTGCTCCTCACGCGCTACCGCGCCCGCTTCGGTGGCCAGGCCTTCAACTTCGTCGGCACCGGCACCATCGATGGCACGGCCGTCGTGCCGCCCGACCCGGCGCTCTTCGACGGCAACACCCACCGCGACGAACGCAGCACCGAGTGGCATCTGCAGGACGCGGTGATGCTGACGCCAAGCCTCAGCGCCTGGGCCGGCCTGCGCGCCACGGGGCTCGAGCGCGACAGCGTGCTCACCGACGGCACGCAAGCCACCCGCTACCGCCAGTCGTTCACCACGCCCTGGCTCGCGCTCGTGCAGACGCTGGCCGAGCGGTGGCAGGTCTACGCCAGCGCCGGCCAGGGCGTCGAGTCCGAGGTCGTGCCCAACCGCACCTACTACACCAACACCGGCCAGCCGCTGCCGGCATTGAAGAGCCGCCAGTTCGAGCTCGGCCTGAAGCATGCCGACGAGGCGATCGACTGGCGGGTGGCGCTGTTCGACATCCGCCGCCCCGCCACCAACGACTTCCACGCCGACGACGGCGCACCGGCGGCCGGCGACTGCACCGACCTCGACCCGTGCACGCGCCGCAGCGACGGCAGCGCGCGCCACCGCGGCGCCGAGGTCGAAGGCGAATGGCGCGCCGGCGCGTTCTCGCTGCGCGGCAGCGCGATGCTGCTGCGGGCCCGCCGCGAAGGCTCCAGCGACGCGGCGCTGAACGGCCTCAGGCCGACCAACGTGCCGGCACGCAGCCTCAAGGTGCAGGCCGCCTACAACGTGCAAGCGGTGCCGGGGCTGGCCTGGATCGGCTTCGTCACGCACGAGGGCGAGCGCGTCGTGCTGCCCGACAACAGCGTCGCCACGCCGGGTTGGACGCGCATCGACCTCGCGGCACGCTACGCCCACGCCGCGGGCGCGTACCGCCTCGTCTGGCGTGTAGGCGTCGACAACGCCACCGACCAGCGAGCGTGGCAGGAAGCGCCCTACCAGTTCGGGCATGCCTACCTCTACCCGCTGCAACCGCGCACCTGGCGGCTGTCGCTGCAGATCGCCGGCTGACGAGGTCGGGAGCGCCCCGCGAAGCCGCTAGAATCGCGGGCTTCATTCCCCGATAGCTCAGTCGGTAGAGCGCCGGACTGTTAATCCGTAGGTCCCTGGTTCGAGCCCAGGTCGGGGAGCCAGAATCCTTGCAGTGACGGGCCTTTGCAGGGTCTCCGCGTAGTCCGCCGGTAACGGCGGTCCTCAACGCATTCGGAGAACCTCATGACCCTTGTTGAACAGTCCGCCGGCGGACTCGCAGCGTCTGGCAGCGCTGTGGAAACCAGGCTCCCTGCCCTGCCCCTGCGCGCTGGCGGGATGCCGCTGGCCGAGGCGATCGACGCCTACATGGCGCACTACGCCGGCCGTGATACCACCCGGGTGCAGCGGCTGACCTGGTGGCGCGCCAAGGTCGGCGCGCTCACCATCGCCGAGCTGAGCGACGACCACGTGCACGCCGCGCTCGAAGACCTGGCCACGAACCCGCCGCGGTACTACGCCGGCAAGGACGCCGACGGGTGCCCGGTCTACAGGGCGAAGCGCCGCACCATCAGCGGCGCGACGATCAACCGCTACAGCACGGCGCTGGCCGCCGTGTGCACGTGGCTGATCCGCAAGCGGGTTGCACCGAAGGGCTGGGCGCACCCGTGCCGCAGCGTCGAGCGCCGGCCCGAGACAGCAGGGAAGACGCGCTTCCTCGACGACGGCGAGCGCGCCCGGCTGCTCGAGGCCTGCAAGGCGTCGACGTGGCCGCGCCTGTACGTGCTCGTCCTGGCCGCGCTCACCACCGGAGCCCGAAAGGGCGAGCTGATGGGGCTGCGCTGGCGCGATGTCGACCTGCAGCGGGCGGAGGCGCACGTCGGGCGCACGAAGAACGGCGACCCGCGCGTGCTGCCGCTGGTGCCCGCCGTGGTGGGCGAGCTGCAGGCGATCGAGGGCAAGGGCGACAGCCTCGTGTTCTGCTCGCGGCGCAACGCCGGGCGGCCGTACGCCTTCGAGCCGCTCTTTCACGCCGCGCTCAAGGCCGCGCGCATCCGCCAGACGACCTTCCACACCCTGCGGCACTCCTGCGCGTCGATGTTGGCCCGGCAAGGGGCCACGCTGCTCGAAATCGCCGACCTGCTCGGGCATCGGCAGATGCAGATGACGAAGCGGTACAGCCACCTCGCCACCTCGCACAAGGCGGCGATGGTGAATCGCCTGCTCGGCGACGTGCGGTGAAGGGAGAAGCGATGGCCGTCAACCTACACGACAACATCCAGGCGGTCTTCGCAGGGGCGGACAAGGCCTTTGCGGCGAGCGGCAACGTGATTGAGGCCTTGGGGTGGGTTCGGCTTGCCGCGAAAGCAGGCCTGCCCATTCCGCCCAACATCGGGCGCTGGCTCTCGGGTGCGATCGGCGACTATCTCGCCGCTGACGAGCCAGGCTCGAAGGTGACGATGGACCGGGCGATGGGCCTCAGCGGTACGGGCGCAACGTCTGGGAAGGGGCAACCGCGGCGAAAGGCACGTGAGGCGCGAACACTGAACAACGCACTTGGCGACATGTGGATTCTTCTCTGTGCGCGGGCTACCAAGACCGAGGCGGCCACCTTGGCGGCGGCGAAACACGGCAAAGAGGACGCGCTCGACCTGATGCGCAGCTACGGCGAAAGCTGGCATGCGCATCGGCAGGACAACGCCTTCGAGGGCATGGGCGTCGAAGCCGTGAGGGCCTTCCTGGCCGACCACTTGGCGGGCTATCCAGACTCGCCGCTGACCGCGCAGGAGAAGGCCGCTATTGGGGCTCGCTGGGCCTGACCTGTGTAGAAGCTCGCCACTTCGACACCTTCAACTAGGCGCGCCTAAACGCAATCCTTCGCGTGCGGACACCTGCCAGGTCCGTCACTGCGAAGGATTGCGATGATCGCCACCACCGAACCCAACGAACGCGCCGGCCCCCTCGCCGGTCTCGTGACGCTCGCAGAGCACCAGCAACAGCGGGCGCGCTTCTTCCCCTCCGAGGACTCGCTGCGCTGGCACGTGCGCCAGCACCGCCAGGCGCTGACGGACGCCGGCGCCGTGCTGTTCATCGGCGGGCGCCTGTGGATCAACGCCGACAAGTTCGACGCGTTCGTGATCGCCGCGGGAGAAGCGGCGGCAAAGCGCCGCGCGGTGGCCGCGTGATCGCCCTGCCACTCGAGGCCCCGGGCGCAGACCCGGAGAAAGCCTATCGAACGCTGCAGGCGCAATTCGCCCTGCGCGGCACGGAGCTGGTGAAGCTCGCCGATGGCTCGTTCATCGCTGCCCGCTGGGGCCTCGTGCGGCCGCTGGCGACGCTGGCCGAGGCCGAAGCTTTCCTCGTGCGCATCGGGGGCGCGCCGTCGTGATCGCGTACAGCCTCGGCCGAAACCGATTCGACGCGCGCCCGAAGCGCTGCGAAGCGGCGACCTGGCGTGAGTTCGTGCAGACCATGCTGCGCCAGCGAGCCCGCGACAAGCGCACGGCCGCCTACATCTGCGGAGCTCTCGGCAACGACGGGCGCCGCAGCCGCGACAACGCCGGGCCCTGCACTTGGCTCGCACTCGACGCCGACGCGATCGACCCTAACGCGCTGCCCGAGTGGCGCCTGTTCCTGACCCGTTACCGCGGGTTCGGCTGGCCGACCGCATCGAGCACGCCCGAGGCGCCGCGGGAACGCGTCATCGTCGAGCTGTCCGAGCCAGTCAACCGCGCGCAGCGCATGAGCATCGGGGCGCTGCTCGGCGAAGACATCGAACAGAACTTCGGCCCCGCCGTCGTGCTGGACCCGAGCGTCTACAGGCCCGAGCAGCCGGTGTTCCTGGCCCCTGTGGGCGCCGTTCCCTTCTACCTACTCGGTGACCCGCTGGACGTGCCGCGATGGCTGCGCCACGTGCCCCCGCCGCCACCGGAGCCAGCGCCCCCGACTGCCGACGTTGTGGCCCTAGCAGATGCGCGAATGCGCGTCGTGGTGCAGCAGCTGCACGAGGCCGGCATGTTGCTGAAGGCTTTGCCCAACGGGCGGGGCTACGCCATGCGCTGCCCGTGGGAGGCGTCGCATACGTGTGCCGCCGAGCCGGGCGGCAGCGCGACGGCTCTACTGTTCCCCGCAGAGGGGAACGGCTGGCATGGCGCCTTTCGTTGCCTGCACGCGCACTGCGCACACCGACGCCTACGCAACCTGCTCGACCTCTTGCGGCGCGCGCAGGCGATGGTGCGTGAAGGGCGGGCAGCATGAGCGGAACGCTGCGCCAGGCCATCCGCGTGGTGGCTGACGACGATGAGCCCGCCGTCGTCCGCGACTTCACCGGCTGGCCCGATGGCCGCATCGATCGTTCAGTATTCGAGCAGGCACCGGAGCCGCGCGGATGGTTTGCCGAGCATCGCCTGCTTGCCGGTCGCGGCCACCTTGTTGTCGGCGTCGGCGGCTCGTCCAAGACCCGCCTGCTCTATCACCTGGCCATCGCCTCCGTGATCGGCTCGTTGCCCTGGGCGTGGACGATCGCCAAGACCGGAAGCGCCGCCCTGTTCCTCACGGAAGACGTTGCTACTGACGTGCACCATGCGCTGCATCTACACGGCGCCGCGTTGCCGCCTGCCGACCGCGCGCTACTGCTCGAGCGGCTGCGGGTGTTTCCTCTCGCTGGACGCCACGCGCGCCTGCTCGAGCTCGCCGGCGCTGCGCTGCGAGAGACGGCCGTGCTCGGCTGGCTGCTGCAGCAACTCGACGCGTTACCGCCGCCGGTTGCCTTCGTTGGGCTCGACCCGGCGCTCGGGCTGAGCGAAGGCGACGAGCTGAACCCGGCGCATGCTCGCCGCTTCGGCGAGCTCGTGGACCGCATCGGCATCGAGTCGGGCGCCTGCTGCGTCGCCACGGCCCACGCGGCCAAGGCCATCCACAGCGCCGACGAGCTCGGCTCGCACTCGGCCCGGGGGTCGGGCGCCATCACCGACGCAGTGCGCGGGGAGTTCACGCTCCGCAACATGACCGCCGACGAGGGCAGGCGCTTCGGCATCAGCGACGTGGCCGAGCGCAAACGTTACGTGCAGCTCGCCGCGACGAAGGGCAACCACCTGCCGCCCGAGGCATTCGCGCCGGTCTGGCTCGCGCGCGGCATCGGCGGCGCTCTCGCCGAGGCACGACTTGAGACAGCCAGGGCAAGCACGATCGGCGGGCGCGAGATGCGCGCGCTCGACATCCTCCGGGAGTCGGCGCCGCCCGGCGGCGGCGGCATCGCGCTGAAGTTCTGGCGCGACAAGTGCATCGCAGCCGGTGTCATCGTGGCGGACTCGCCGGCCGCTCAGGAGAAGGCGATGACGCGGGTCCGGGAGTCCTTGGTGGCCGCCGGCCTGGTCGCCAGCGCAGGCGCTCGTGGCGCGTGGCAGGCAACGTGAACGGACAACCGCGCACACCGCTCCGGACGGACGGACAACCCCTTAAGGGGTTTGTCCTGTCCGTCCTGATCGGTCGGTGTCCTGACTGTCCTGAGAAATGTCCGCAAAGTGTCCGGGTCCTGTCCGGAGAGGTAGCTGCGGGTACGTCACGAGTATTCGAGAAAACCAGCGACAGGCCCGGGGGTAGGTGAATCATGGGTGCAGTGAACGGCTCGGGCGGGCGCCTCACGCAGACCGCGCTGGCCGCGGCGCTCGGCGTCAGCAAGTCGCGCGTCACGGCCCTGAAGCGGATGGGGATGCCGACCCACAACCTCGCGCTAGCGACGGCCTGGCGCGCTCGAACCCTTGACCCGGCGCGCACGAAAGAGGGCCGCGCGGATGGGAACACGGGCCTGGCGTTTGGTGTACGTCCCAGGGCAGAGGCAATCGCAGCCCTCGTCGAGCTGGCCGAGGGCATCGCCGAGGTCATGATGGACGACGCCGGCCGGCCGCACATCTTCGCCGAGGGCTTGCCCCACCTTCGGGCCGTACTGCGGAAGCTGCCTGCCGACGCACTGGCGCGCGTGCGGCTGCCGCTTCGCTGCTGGGACGCGTTGACCGGGTTCGACCGGCAATGACCGACCATGCCGGCCTGGTCGACGAAGTGCGCGCGCTGCGCGAGGAGGTGGGCCACCTCATGCGCCGCCTGCTCGCGCCTGACGACCGGCGCGACCTCGCCGCGCTCCTCCCCCTCGTGTGGGCCATCCTCGGCACCCGAGCATGGACGGCGGCCGACCTGGCCGCGGCGGCCGCGGCGGGAGCTGGGGCGCGCGCCGACGCGCTCGTCGCCTTCGTCGCCACCTACACCACCGAGGCCGGCGGGCTGCGCATGCTCGGCCGACTCCTGACCCGTTGCGAGGGCGCGAGCGCCGGCGGGCTGCGCCTGCATCGCCTCGACGTGACAAGTGACGGCGGCATTTATGCCGTGCGCCCTGTGCCCGGGTTTCCGGTGGCCTGAAACCCGCCTTCCCCCTATCGCGCTATGGCGCAGCGCCCGAGCATGGCGGCATGAACACGCAAGCCTTCCCCGAGAACACTCGCCGATCGATTGCCCGCGAGCTGTCGCGCTACTACCTCGAGCTAGCCGGCAACGAACCGGACGAGCCCAAGCGCTTCAGCTTCGCCCGCGCCATGGGCGAGATGCTGACCGAGCGCGGTCTGGCCGACGGTTACGAGCACGAGATTTGCCAGAGCGCGGCAATGATCGGCGGGCGGCGGCACGACCCGCACCGCGTCGTGTTCCCCTTCTCCGCGTTCACGCGGGACCTGACTGCGGCATCGGCGCCAGGTGGGGGCTACCTCATCAGCCAGGACAAGCAGCGCCCGGTCGACGTGCTTCGCCCCTGGTCTGTCGTCGCGCGCGCCGGCTGCACGATCCTCGACCGTCTCGTCGGCAACCCGTCGATTCCCCGCGTCATCACTGCTGCGACCGCGCAATGGACCTCGACCGAGGCCACCGCGCTGACGCAAAGCGAGCCGACCATCGGCGAGGCCGTGGCGACGCCGAAGCACGCGACGGGCTACATGCGCTTCTCGCGCCTGCTGCAGATTCAGGCCGACTCGTTCGACCGCTTCGTCGAGTCGCAGCTGCTCGAGGCCGTGGGCGGGCTGCTCGACCAAACCGTGATCGCCGGCACCGGCGCCGCCGGCCAGATCGCCGGCATCACGAACACGAGCGGAATCGGCACGCAGTCGGGCTCGAGCCTGGCGCACACCGGCACGCTCGCGATGCACAAGCAGATCCTCGACGCGGGCGGCATCGAGGAGCGCATCTCATGGGTGGGCGCGACCGACGTGCAGCAAACGCTCGCCGCGCGCGAGCGCTTCTCCGGCGGCGGCCGCGCCATCTGGGACGATGGCCGCATCCTCGGGCGCCCCGCTGCCGCGACGAAGCACGTAGCGGCGGGCACGCTCATCGGCGCCGACTGGTCGCGCGCCATCGTGTGCATCTGGGGACCTGGCTTCGTCGTCGAGCAGGATCCCTACACCTACTTCACGACCGGCCGCATCGCCGCGCGCATCATCGTCGACTGCGACCTGGTGCTGGCGCCGGCCAATGCGTTCAGCGTCTCAACCAGCATCACGTGACCGTGGCGCCCATGCGCACCGTCGGAACACTTCACCTCGCCCGAGACAGCGCGCGCATAGGGCGAGGCGAAGGGGGGTCGACCCCCGACCGTCACACCATGCGCACGCACTGGCCCAGCGGCGCGCCGATGGGGCCCTCGCCAGGCGCTGCGCCGGCCGGCCGTACTTCTAGCGGCGAGGCGGGCAGTGCGACAGAGGGCACTACTTTCCGCGTGCGCCTCGTGCGCGCAACGCGAATCGACGGGCGCCTGTGGGCAGCAGGGGCGCAGCTTCGCGCCGACGCCGCTTCGGCCGTGCAGCTCGTTTCGCAGTGGCGCCGCGCGCCTCGTCGACGAAGCCGACCTCGCGCGCCTGGCGCAGCACGTCAACAGGGTCCGGGCGTGACCCTGCTGCACGTCATCCTCCACCGAGACCGCGCCTTTGTGGCCGGCGACACGACCGCCTATCGCCCGCACGACAGCGGCGCCGATGTTGTCCGCTGGCCAGATGGTGAGGCGGTCAGCGTGGCCAAGGGCCGCGTGTTCGCGAACCTCGGCGCCGTGCTGCTGGCCGCCGGCCGCATCGGCGAGCACGCACGCCAGATCGTGGACGGCGCGCATTCGTTCGAGCATGCCGTGCAGCGCCTGCACGAGCTGCTGCCGTCGTTCGTCGTCGGGCCTGGCTCATACCTCGGCGAGCCCCTGCGGCAGTTCGTCGCCCTCGTGGGCCCGAGCCGCGACGGGATGGCCGCGGTTCAGTTTCGCAGCGAGGCGGGCTATCGGCCCGAGTGGACGCTGCCGGCGCGTGGCGGCTGCGCGTGCTTGTGCACCCCTGCGCCGGTGCGTGACCTGCCTGCGCCCACGGACCTCGACAGCATGGCCGCCTTCGCGCGTGCGGCGATCGAGCAGGCACGTGCAATGAACGCGGGGGCACCCTACGGCGGCACGCTGGTCGTCGCGCAGATCAACCTCGACGGGTCGATCTTGATGCGCCGGGCGGGCGACCTCGGGATGCCGCCGCGCCGCATCGGGGCCGATGACCTGGTGTTTCTGCCCTGGCAGCACGAGCGGCCGCCGGTGCCGAGCGTCGAGCAGCTGCTCTACGGCGTGGCCACCGAGACCTATGCCGACGAGGATGGATCGGGGTCCGCATCGGTGGGCGGCGGCGGTGGCTCGAGCTTCGTCACCACCGTGACCCGCTCCTACACGAACGACACGGGCCGCAGGGTCAAAGTGCAGTTCAATGCGATGGTGTTCGGGCTGTATGTGTCGTCGGGCGTGCTCTCGCCGCCCGATGACTACGTGGGCGCGCAGTGGGTCTGGTCGGTGGACAGTACGCCCATTGCGACGGACGTGATCTACACCAGCGAGGGCAACACGCCGCCGAACTCGACATCGCGAGTCAGCCAGATGGTGGGGTGGGAGTACGCGCTCGAGCCGGGCGAGACCGGGCAGATTGACCTGCGCGGGTTCATCGTCACCGACGTGACCGCGGGCACGTGCTCATGGGAGCGCATGCGGCTGCGCACGACGATCATCAAGGCCTGATCCAGCACGCGCAGCGGGCGGCCCGGGCTCGTCATCGGCGCCAGGCTCCCGAGACCACGCCGAGCAGCCACGCACCGGCATCGAGCGCACGCGCGGCCCGTTCGGCAGCGAGCACTCGGCGGCGCTGCCCCCGTAGAGCATGCCGAGCCAGTGCGTGCAGTGCCAGCACGGCCGGGGCTCGCCGACGTAGGGACGGAAGTGCATGCGCGGCATGGTTGCCGCGGCGGTGGCTCAGGAGCTGAGCGCGGCCGCCTGTCTTGGCGGCGGCCCCACGATGGCGCGTAGCGCGTCCTCGAGCGCTGCACGAGCCTTTGGCGCCTCGCTGTCGAAGTACTTCGCCGCCCTGGTCCACGCCTCGTATTTCCTCTCGAGCGCCTCGTTGTGCAGCCCCGATTCGTCCTTGCGCGTGTGAACACCGAAGTCGATGACGACACCCCGCATGGCTCGAAGGAAGTCCTCGAGTTGCGAGCACAGGCCGGCCGGCAGATAGATCCGGTTCTTGTCGAAGTAACGATAGAACTCGGCCGCCTTGTTCATCGCGACGGAGTACTTCTCCTTCTTCGGCGGTTCGCCGACCCACTCGACCAGAGAGGCAAAGTCCTGGCACGCCCAGTGCGCCTCGACCAGCAGGCCGTAGACCTCGGCGACAACCTCGGCGCGCTTCTCGTGCAGTTTCGAGACGAGTACCTGATGCTCTTGCGCAACGAGGTGCAGGTCGTGCGTCAGTCTGGCGGAAGCGACGGCAGCTTCGGCCGTGAGCTGCGACTTGAAGCGCTCGACGTCCTTCGTCAGCGTGTGGCTCAGAAACGATCGGGAGAGCCAGGCCAGAGCCGCGAGCATCAGCGCGTTGCCGCCCAGCGCCAGGAAGACACTGTCCCACGCGTTCATTGGCCACCCTCCCCCGGTCGGCTCTCCTAACCGGCCAAATTGTCGCGCAGAGCCCGTGCCTTCCGGTGTACGCTTGAGGCTCGTGGAGGCCGATTCGGGCCTGTTAATCCGTAGGTCCCTGGTTCGAGCCCAGGTCGGGGAGCCAGGAAAAGCGAGGGGTTGGCGATGCGAGTCGCCGACCCCTCTTGTCTTCCTGTGCCCGGCGGACGACCTCATCGCGCAGGGGCAAGCCCGTGAAGAGCCCTTGCCGGGCTGGCACTCGTGCTACAGCGCCACCTTCGGCAGCCACAGCACCACTTCGGGCCACACCCACATCAGCACCAGGCAGGCCACGAACGCCAGCATGAATACCAGCACG
>JAEUPF010000086.1 GCA_016790425.1 Rubrivivax sp. | reverse complement strand
CGCCAGCAGCTCGTCGGCGAGGAACGGGAAGCGCACGTCGACGCCGGCCAGCTCGGTGGTGCCGCGCACCTTGGGCAGGTCGTTGTCGGCGAGCGTGAAGCGCCAGTCGAAGGCGAGCGAGCGGTTGACCTCGCTGCCGGTGTTCGCCATGTCCCAGACCTCGCGGCGCAGGCGCGCCGGCGCGCGCGCGGCGACCCGCTCGAGGAATTCGGGCGTCAGCACGTCGGCCAGGCCCAGGCGCGTGAGCAGGTTGTAGAACTCGTCGCGCTCGGGCATCGGCACCTTGGCCTGCTCGATGTAGCTCCTGCCCTTCTTCAGGCCCGGCAGGGTGCCGAGCGGCGTGCGCTCCAGCAGCGGCTCGAGCAGGCCGGCGCCCACCGGCGCCGGCACGCCCCGGTACCAGCCGCAGACGCGCTGCTTGGCGTAGCGGCTGTTGCCGCCGAAGAGCTCGTCGCCGCCGTCGCCGGCCAGCAGGCGCGTCACGCCGTCGGCGCGCGCCACCTTGGCGCAGTACCAGGCCGGCAGCGCCGAACTGTTGCCGAACGGCTGGTCGTAGCTCTGCGCCACCGTGGCGATGCCGTTGACCAGGTCTTCCGGCGTCACGTAGTACTCGTGGTGCACGGTGCCGAAGTGCCTGGCCGCGATGCGCGCGAAGGCCATCTCGTCGTAGCCCTGCGCCGCGAAGCCGATCGAGTAGGTGTGCGCGGGCTGCCCGGCGGCCTTGCCGATCATGCCGGCGACGGTGGAGCTGTCGGTGCCGCCGGAGAGGAAGCACGCCGGAATGGCGCCGCCACCGTCACCGTCGAGCGCGCCCTTGACGGCCGCTTCGATGCCGGCGCGGAATTCGTCGCGCAGCGCCGCGAAGGTGTAGCCGGGCCGGCCGCGGTCCTCGAAGGTGGGCGTCCAGTACGGCGCCACGGTCAGCGTGCCGCCTTCGAACCACACGGCGTGCCCGGCCGGCACGCGCTGCACGTCCTTGAAGATGGTGCGCGGCGCCGGGATGCAGTGGAAGTAGAGGTAGTCGAAGAGCGCCTGCGGGTCGAGCGCGTCGAGCGGGCCAGCCAGCTCGTCGGCCCGCTCGGCGAAGCGCAGTTCGCCGCCGACGACGCGGTAGCACAGCGTGCGCATCGCGAAGCGGTCGACGGCCAGCAGCGTGCGGCCGCTGGCGGCGTCGCGGTGGCCGAAGGCGAACGGACCGCTGAGGCGTGCCACGGCTTCGAAGGCCGCCTGCCGGCCTTGCGCCACCGCCGCGGCAATGCCCGCGGGTGCGGCTGGAGCGGTGACGGCAGGGGCGCCGGGGACGGCGCTGACGGGCGCGGCAGCGGCCGCCGGGCCGGCCGGCGCGGCCGGTGCTGCGCCTGATGAGGCGGCCTGCGTTGCGGCCTGTGTTGGCGCCTGCGTTGCGGCCTGTGTTGCGGCCTGTGTTGCGCCCTGCATGGCTGCGGCCGTGTTCCCCGCGTTCCCGGCCGCGGGCCCTGCAAACGGGGCCGCCGCGCCATTCGAGGAACCGGCTGCAGGGGCAGCCGCTGCGTCAGCGCCCGGGGGTGTCGACTGCTTCAGGGCGGCCAGCTTTTCGGCGGCCGAGAGGATGAGGGACATGGGCCTTTGCGCAGCGTTCGCGCGTTCTTGTCGGAGCAGCGGGGATTGTGGTTCAGCCCTCCACGCTGCACGCCGCATGCCCGGCCGGGCCGGGCGCCGCGCCGGTGATGCCTTTCACACGCAACGCCGGGATCGATCGGCGCGCGGCGCGCCCTCTTCAATCCTCGAAGCGGCCCAGCCGCACCGCAGTGCCGCCGGGCTTGAGGTTGTTCGTGCCGGGCATCACCAGCACCGTGTCGTCGTAGGGGGTCACGACCACGTGCTCGCCGTCCTGCGCGATCGGCGTGCCGGCCTTGGCGATGACGGAAAGCCCGACGGTGGGCACCAGGAACCGGAAGGCGGTGCTGCGCGCCACCACGGGCTCGGTCACGCGCACGAGGCGCTGCCGCTTGGGCAGCGGCAGCCGCACGTTGGCCTGCACCCACGCCGCGTCGGCCAGGCCGGCGAGCCCGAGGAAGCGCACCAGCGCGTCGATGGCCACGTCGGCGGCCGCCTTCTCCCAGTGCTGGCCGCACTCGATGAGCAGCGCGCGGTGCCGGGGGTCGCCCTTGTCGCCGAAGCCGCCACGCTCGACCATGCGCAGCCCCGCCGGATGGCCGGTGTCGACGAGCAGGATCTCCGGCACGCCCAATTCGCGCGCGAAGGCGGCGTTCTTGTCCTGGGTGCCGCACACCATCAGCGGCGCGCACGGCTCGCTCATCGAATGGATGTCGAGCATCAGCTCGGTGGCGTCGACGAACGGGCGCAGCTCGCGCGCGCGCCGGAGTTCGGCGCTGTCGCGCGCGCCGAGCAGCACCTCGTCGGCCCAGACGCGGTTCAGGTCCTCGTCGATGCAGCGGCTGGCGAACGGATGCGCCACGTCGAAGCGCTGGTAGGCCGCCACGTTGGCGAAGGCGCACACCAGGCGCCCGCGCGCCGGCCGCCACCCGGCCGTGCGCACCTGTCCCAGCAGCCAGTCGAGCGCGATGGCGCCGCAGATCTCGTTGCCGTGCGTCAGCGCCTGCACCATCACGCGCGGGCCGGGCCGGCCGGTGTCCCACGCGTGCACGAAGTCGACGCCGGTGCCGCCTTCGCGCCAGCGCTCGATGGCCGGCGGCTTGAGCTCCACCGCCGGCTTGCCGTTGGCAGCGGCCATGCTCAGCGGCGCGGCCGGATCATCGTCTGCGCGTAGCCGAAGCGCTCGCCCAGCACGTGCATCAGCTGCATCAGCTGCCCTTGCAGCTTGGCGAAGCCTTCATGCTTCTCGATGCGGTCGGTGTGCATGTACAGCCGCTTGTTGACCTCGAGCTGCAGGCTGTGGCGGCCGGCCGAGGGGTCGCTGAAGGCGCGCACCAGTTCCACGCCCTTGAACGGGTTGTTGAGGGCGACGGTGTAGCCCAGCCCCTGCAGGAACTTGGCGATGTAGTTGGTGAATGCGGGCTCGCAGGTGGTGCCGTCGCGGTCGCCCAGCACGAAGTCGGGCCGCGGCTGGCCTTCGACGCCTTCGATCTCGACCGTCGTCGTCGGCCCCATCGAGTGGCAGTTGATGTGGTAGACGACGCCGAAGCGCGTGTGCGCGTTGGCCATCAGCTCCCACAGCGCGTCCTGGTAGGGCTGGTGGTAGCGCTCGATGCGCGCCATCACCTCGGCCACGCCGAGCTTGCGGTTGTAGATCGGCTTGCCCTTGTCCAGCGTGCGCCACACCAGCGCCTTGCCGATGGCCGCCTTGCCGCTGTCGATGGTCTTGTGCGGCCACGGCTCGGCCATCAGCGCCGGGTCGATGTCGGCGGTGTGGCGGTTGGGGTCGATGTAGGTGCGCGGGAACTGCGCCGTCAGCAGCGGGATGCCCATCTTCGCCGCCGGCAGGTACAGCTCGTCGATGAAGGCGTCCTCGCCGTCGCGCAGCTCCTGCGCGCTGACGATGGCACCGAAGTCCGGCGGCATGCGGAAGCCCGAATGCGGCGAATCGAGCACGATCGGGAACGCGGGCGCGTCGGGCGGCCGCGGGCCGTGGATGACGAAGACGTGGGGGTCCATGGGAGGTCTCGCAGGGTCTACAAGGTGCGTCGGGTCGATGCGTCGGGTCGATGCGTCCGGTCGATGCGTCCGTCACGAGGCGCCGCAGCGCCTTCGCATCACTTCACTGCGGCAGCGGCCACGTGCGTAGTTTGCCCGGGTTCAGCAGGTTCAGCGGGTCCAGCCGCCGCTTCGCCGCCGCCGAGGCAGGGGGGAGCGTGCCACCGAAACGGCCGTCCTCCACGTGCCGCAGGTGCGGATTGTTCACGCGAACGCCCAGGGCGCGATAGCCCTCGATGATCTCGGCCAGCCTCGCCTCGCCGCGGTAGCGCACCAGCGGCAGCGCGGTGCAGATGAGCGCCCCGTCGAGGTTGCGGATGAACTCCACGTGCATCAGCACTTCGGGCGCCATGCCGCCGCCGGCCGCCGCGCCGGCTTCGCCGCGCCCGCTGCGGCCATAGCGCGCGTGCACCGCGCGCACCTGCGCCAGGTGCTCGCCGGCGGCGAAGCTGCACTGCAGGTAGGTGCGTCCGGGGTCGGCCTTCAGCGCGTACAGCGTGCTGTGGTTCCAGCACATCTCCATGAGCGTGCTGTTGCGCCGCTGCGCCTCGATGCTGTCGGCCCGGTGCGTGACGCGGCCGCCGAAGCGCGCCGCGAGATCCGTCACCACCGCCTCGGCAGGAGCGCCCACCACCAGCAGCGCCGCGCTGCAGTCGGGCGGGAACACCGGTTCCCACTGCGGCCGGGCACGCAGGAAGCCCGGAACGGGGTCGGCCAGCACGGCCACGTTGCGCTTGGGGACGCCCGGGGCCAGCGCGAGCGCGTTGCCGAAGTCCAGCGCCGCGTCGAAGCCGGCACCGTCGCCGCCACCGAACACCACCGCCATCTCCAGCCATTGCTGCGCCGGCGCCAGCGCCAGCTCCAGCTCCAGCACGATGCCGGTGGTGCCCCAGTTGTGGTGCAGCGCCAGCGCGTCGGCGCCGCGCAGTTCCACCACCTGCGGCTCGGGCTCGACGGTGAGCGCGGCGGCGCCGAGCACGTTGCCCGGCGCGGCGATGGGCCCCCAGGTGATGGAGCCCACGCCGCCGAAGCCGCCCGCGAAGAGCCCGCCGAGCGTGGCGACACGGAACGTCGAAGGCATGCAGCGCAGTTCCAGCGAATGCTCCGCGCGCAATCGCCGTTCGAGCTCGGCCAGGCGGATGCCTGCCTCGGCGCGCACGACGCCGCCGCGCTGCCAGGCGATGCGGTCGAGCCCGCCCATGTCGACGAGCACGCCGCCTTGCACCGGCGTGCACTGGCCGTAGTTGCCGGTGGCTGCGCCGCGCAGCGTGAGCGGGATGCGCCGCCGCGCGCACTCGCCCACGACCTGCTGCAGCTCGGCGGCGTGGCGCGGGCGCACGGAGATGTCGGCGGCCTTGCCTTCGAGCTCGGCCTTCAGGATCGGGCTGAACCAGGCGAAGTCGCGCGAGAGCAATGCCAGGCGCTCGCGGTCGGTGGTCCACTCCAGTGCCGGCAGCGCCGCCGGCAGCGCCTGCACTTCACTGCGTCGGTCCAGTGCACTCACCTTCATTCCCTCGAAGTCTCGCTGGCGTGCCAGCGGCCGATGGTGCGCCGCGTCAGCCAGGCCATCGCCACGAAGAGCACGACGCCGGTCACCGAGATCAGCAGCAGCGCGGCGAACATGCGCGGAATGTCGAGCATGAAGCCGGCCTGCAGCACCTGGTACGCCAGCCCCGCGCCGGTACCGCCGGTGCCGGCGACGAACTCGGCCACCACGGCGCCGATGAGCGCCAGGCCGCTGGCGATGCGCAGGCCGCCGAAGAAGTAGGGCAAGGCGCTGGGCACGCGCAGCCTTCTCAGCGTCTGCCAGCGCGTGGCGCCGTTCATGCGGAAGTAGGCCTGAAGGTCGGGGTCGACGCTGCGCAGCCCGAGCGTGGTGTTGGCGATGATCGGGAACAGCGCCACCAGCGCCGCACACAGCACCATCGCCGCGGTCGGGTTGCGCACCCAGATGATGATGAGGGGCGCCACCGCGACGATCGGCGTCACCTGCAGCAAGACGGCGTAGGGGAACAGCGTCGTCTCGACGAGGCGGCTCTGCACGAACAGGAACGACACCGCCACGCCGACGACGGTGGCCAGCACGAAGGCGAGCAGCGTCACCTTCAGCGTCACCGCGAGCGCGGCCATGAAGGTGCCGAAGTTCGCCGCCAGCGTCTGCACCATCAGCACCGGCGAAGGCACGAGATAGGGCTTCAGCTCGAGCGCCACCACGAGGCCCTGCCAGGCGCCGAGCACGACCACGGCGAAGGCGAGCGGGTAGGCGACGCGCTCGACGCGCCGGCGCGCCGCGGCGCGCTTGGGCGGGCGGCCGGGCGCCCTCACCTCGCGCCCTCTGCGGCGCCGCCTTCGTCGTCGCCGGCATCCGTCAGCGCCGCCTCGCCGCCGGCGGCACGGTGCAGGCTGTCCTGCAGCCGCTTGGCGTATTGCGCGAAGCGCGGCGTCACCAGGAACTCGCGCGTGCGCGGGTAAGGTTCGTCGATCACCACTTCGTCGGTGATGCGCCCGGGGCGCGCGGCCATCATCACCACGCGCTGCGACAGGAACACCGCTTCGGCGATGCTGTGCGTGACGTACACCACCGTCAGGCCCTGGCTGCGCCACAGCTCCAGCAGTTCGCCATCGAGCTTGTGGCGCGTGAACTCGTCCAGGGCGCCGAACGGTTCGTCCATCAGCAGCAGCTGCGGCCGCACGACGAGCGCGCGCGCGATCGACACCCGCATCTGCATGCCCCCTGAGAGCGCATGGGGCAGGGCATGCGCGAAACGGCTCAGGCCCACCAGCGCCAGCGCTTCGTCGACGCGCCGCCCGGCCTCGGCCGCCGCCACGCCGGCCAGTTCGAGCGGCAGGCGTACGTTGGCGCGCACGTCGGCCCACGGCATCAGCGTGGGCGCCTGGAAGACGAAGGCCAGCCGCCGGCCGCCGTGCTTCAGCTCCTGCGGCGGCCGGCCCCACAGGCTCAGCGTGCCGCCGTCCCGCTCCAGCAGCCCGGCCACCAGCTTCAACAGCGTGCTCTTGCCGCAGCCCGAGGGGCCCAGCAGCGTGACGAACTCGCCCTCGGCCACCTCCAGGTGCACCGGCTGCAGCGCGTGCGTGCCGTCGGGGTAGGTCTTGTCGACGCCGTCGGCCAGGACGGCGGGCGCGGCCGGGGCGGCAGGCGCGGCAGGAGCGGCGGGCGGGGCCGCGGCCGTGTTCGCCATCAGGGCAGCACGCGCAGGTCGCGCACGAACTCGGTGGTGAAGCTCTTCGGGAAATCCACCTTGGCCGGCTCGACGAGCTTGTGCGCGACGAGCAGGTCGAAGGTGGCCTTCAGCCGGGGCTCGACGATGATGCCGATGCCCTGCCGCTGCGCGTCGCCGCCGGTGACGATGCCCAGCTCCTTGAGCTTGGCGACGCTGTAGGCGAGCTGCTCCTCGGTCATGTTGGGGTTCTCCTGGCGGATGAGCGCATTGCCCGGCGCGGGGTGGGCGAGGTAGCTCTTCCAGCCTTCCATCGTGGCGCGCACGAACGCGGCCAGCGCCGCCTTGCGCTTGCCCACGGTCTCTTCCATGCACGAGATGGTGGTGTTGTAGGCCGGGTAGCCCTGGTCGCTGAACATCAGCACGTTGGCCTTGACGCCGGCCTTGTGCAGGGCGAACGGCTCGCTGGTGAGGAAGCCCTGCATCGCCGAGTTCCTGTCGGCGAGGAACGGCTGGATGTTGAAGGTGTACGGGCGCACCTGGCTGTCGTCGAGCCCGTACTTGGCCTTCAGCCACGGCCACCAGGTGCGGTGGCTGGCGGCGCCGATGAACAGCGTCTTGCCCTTCAGGTCGGCGAAGCTCTTCACGTCCTCGTGCGCGATGAGCACCTGCGGCTCCTTCTGGAACACCGAGGCCACGGTGACGGTGGGCACGCCCGAGTTGCGCGCCAGCAGCATCGCGATGTCGGTGCTCATCATGCAGTCGGCGCCGCCGCCGGCCATGATCTGCAGGCCGTTGAGCTGCGGCCCGCCCATCTTGATGGTCACCTCCAGCCCGTGCTTCCTGTACAGGCCCTCGGCAAGCGCCTGGTAGAAGCCGCCATGCTCGGCTTGCGCGTACCAGTTGGTCTGGTAGACGAACTTCTCCTGGGCGCCGGCCGGGGCGGCCAGCAGCGCGGCGGTGGCGGCAACGGCGGCGGCGGTGGCGGTGGCGCGGATCCTCGGGCTCATGTCGTGCTCCTCGCGGCGTGAATGCGCGCCACGGATGGATGTTCTTGCGGCGGCGCCGCGTCGAAGGCGCCTCAGTTCACCTGCGGATTCACCGTCCTCACCAGGCGCGTCCACTTCGCCACCTCGCCTTCGAGGAAGCGGCGCGACTCCTCCAGGCTGCGCGCTTCGACGACGAAGCCGCGTTCGGCGAAGAAGTCCTTCAGGTCGGCGGCGCGAACAGCCCTGCCGACTTCGGCGTTCAGCCGCTCCTGCACCGCACCCGGCACGCCCGCGGGCACGAAGAGGCCCTGCCACGACGAAGCCTCGAAGTCGGCCAGCTCGCGCGGGCCGGCCTCGGCCACCGTGGGCACGGCCGCCAGCAACGGGTGCCGCTGGCGCGACGTGACGGCCAGCGCGCGCAGCCGGCCCGAAGCCACCAGCGGCAGCACCACCAGCAGGTCGCCGAACATCGACTCGATCTGCCCGCCCAGCAGGTCCTGCGTCGCCGGCGCGCTGCCCTTGTACGGCACATGCGTGAGCCGGGTGCCGGTGGCCAGCGCGAACATCTCGCCGGTCAGATGCATCGTCGTGCCATTGCCCGGCGACCCGTGCGTCAGCCGCTCGGGGTTCGCCTTGGCCCAGGCGATCAGGTCGGCAAGCGACTTGTGCGGCGACTCGGCGCGCACCACCACGACCAGCGGCGCGCTGACGACGATCGACAAGGCGGCGAAGTCGGCGCGCGGGTCGTAGCCGATCTTCGGGTTGATCGCCGGGCTGATGGCATGCGTGCCGGTGACGCCGAAGAGCAGCGTGTGCCCGTCGGCCGGCGCGCGCGCCACCTCGACGCTGCCGGTGGCGCCACCGGCGCCGGGCCGGTTGTCCACCAGCACCGGCTGGCCGAGCGAGGCGGCGAGCTTGTCGCCGATGCGCCGGGCCAGCAGGTCGGTGCTGCCGCCCGGCGGGAAAGGCACCACCAGGCGCAGCGGCCTGCTCGGGAAGGCCGCCGGCGAAGGCGCCGGCGTCTGTGCCCACCCGAGGCCGTCGTGCACTGCGCCGCCGGCGCCGGCAGCGAGCAGCAAAGCCCGCCGCAGCAGCGCGCGACGCAGTCGATCGGGCGGGTCGCCGTGGCACTGTGCGTTCATCGTCTTCAAGGCGTTGCTCCTTGCCATCAGGCGCGCCCCCCGGCGCCGGCCGCCGCGACGCCCGGGCCGCCGCCGCGCCGGCCCGGCGAGTAGGTGCCGAAGGCGCCGAAGCGCTCGGCGCGGAACGGGTGCAGATCGACCTGCGGCACCCGTCCGGCCACCAGCGCCGCCACTTCGCGCCCGGTGCTGGCGCCGCCGCACATGCCGACGTGGCCGTGCCCGAAGGCGAGCCAGGCGTTCGTTGCCGCCGGCGCGCGGCCGATGACCGGCAGGCTGTCGGGCAGGCAGGGCCGGTGGCCCATCCAGGAGCTGACGTCGGAAGTGTCCAGGTGCGGGAAGATCTGGCGGCCCTTCTTCAGCAGCACGTCGGCGCGGGCGCGGGCCGGCGGCGCAGCGAGCCCGGCGAACTCGACAGAGCCGGCCAGGCGCAGGCCCATCGCCATCGGGTTCACCATCAGGTTGTCCTCGACGGCCATCACCGTGTGCGACAGCGCGAGGTTCGAACTGCGCACGGTGACGTGGTAGCCGCGCTGCGTTTCCAGCGGCACGCGCGCACCGAGCGCGCGCGCCAGCGGCGCCGACCACGCGCCGGCAGTGACGACGACGCCGTCCACCGCCAGGCGCTCGCCGCTGGCGAGCTTCAGCGCACGCACCTCGCGGCCGGCGAGCTCGAACCCTGCCGCCCGCTCGCGCAGGTGCACCGCGCCGTCGCGCAGGCACTGCGCGTGCAGCGCCTTCACCAGCGCCGCGGGGTCCGGCGTCGAGCCGTTCTCCGGCGCCAGCAGGCCGAAGCGGAAGCGGCCTTGGAGGTCCGGCTCGAGCGCCTGCAGTTCCTCCGCGCCCACCTCGCGCAGCTCCACGCCCAGGCGCCGGCGCAGGTTCATGCCGAAGGCCCAGCGCGCGGCGGCTGCGGGCGACGAGTACACGTACAGGCAGCCGCTTCGCCGCACCAGGTGCCCGACGCCGGCGCGCTCGACGAGCGGGCCGTAGCTGTCGAAGATCGGCGCCAGCAGGCCGCGCAGCGCCGTGGCGATGCGCACCACCTCTTCGCGCCGGCTGTGGCGCAGGAAGCGCAGCAGCCACGGCAGCGCGCGCGGCAGGTAGGCCCAGCGCACGGTGAGCGGTGCCAGCGGATCGGCCAGCCACCCCGGCACCTGCTTCCACAAACCCGGCATGCCCACCGGCAGGCAGGCGCTGGGCGACAGCGAACCGGCGTTGCCGAACGAGCAGGCCTCGCCCGCATCGAGCGGATCGACGAAGGTCACGCGGTGCCCGTCGCGCTGCAGCCAGGCCGCGGTGCACACGCCGACGATGCCGCTGCCGATGACGCTCAGGTGCACGGGTGACGAACCTTTCCTCGAACGCAGGCCGTGCATTGTGCGGGGCCGGCCGCATCCCTTGGCCCGGGGCGGGGCACAGCGCCGCCTAGTGCGTACCCGGATGGCCGCTACAACGCGGCGGACTAGCATCGCCGGCAACCCCTTCAGGGGTATCCCTTAGTCGGCTGTCAGCTGAATCCACGCCGCCCGCGGCGACCCGGAGGTCTCGAGATGAAAGAACGTGAACTGCGCGCGCTGATCGAGAAGGTGCGTGAAGGCAAGGTCGAACGCCGCGCCTTCATCCAGCGCATGGTGGGCCTGGGCCTGACGGCGCCGATGGCCTCGATGATGCTGATGCACGAAGGCATCGCCCAGACCGCGCCGGCCATGCCCGCCTACAAGCCCACCAAGCGCGGCGGCGGCGGCCCGCTGAAGGTCATCTACTGGCAGGCGGCGGTGCACCTGAACCCGCACTACGCCGGCGGCACCAAGGACCAGGACGCCAGCCGCGTGTTCTACGAGCCGCTGGCGAGCTGGGACAGCGAAGGCAACCTGGTTCCGGTGCTCGCCGCCTCGATCCCGAAGAGGTATGTCGCTCCGGCCGCAAAACCGAGCGCCGGCAAGGGCAAGCCTCCTTCTGCCGCGGCGCAAAAGGCGGCCGCCGAAGCGCAGGCGGCCGCCGAGAGCAAGGCAGAACTCGATTGGTTGTGGAAGAACGGCGGCGTCTCGCGCGACGGAAGCGTCGTCGTCTGGAAGCTCAAGCGCGACGTCAAGTGGCACGACGGCAAGCCCTTCACGGCCGACGATGTGGTCTTCACGGCGCAGTACGCCAGCGATCCCGCCGCCGCGATGACCACGGTCAGCGTCTACAAGAACATCAAGGTGAACCGGCTCGATTCCCACACCGTGCGCATCGAGTTCGACAAGCCGACGCCGTTCTGGGCCGAGCCGTTCGTCGGCAGCGTCGGCCTGATCCTGCCCAAGCACGTGTTCGAAGGCTACATGGGCGCCAAGTCGCGCGAGAACCCGGCCAACCTGAAGGCCGTGGGCACCGGCCCGTACAAGATCGTGGACTTCAAGCCCGGCGACATGCTGCGCGCCGCGGCCAACATGGACTACCACGTGCCGAACCAGCCGTTCTTCGACACCCTGGAGATCAAGGGCGGCGGCGACGCCACCAGCGCCGCGCGCGCGGTGCTGCAGACGGCCGAGTACGACGTCGGCTGGAACCTGGCCGTCGAGGACGTGATCCTCAAGCAGCTCGAAGGCGCCGGCAAGGGCAAGATGTCGTTCTTCGTCGGCAGCGACATCGAGTTCGTGATCCTCAACCCCACCGACCCGTGGAACGAGGTCGACGGCGAGCGCGGCAGCGACAAGAGCAAGCACCCGGCGTTCACCGACAAGGCCGTGCGCGACGCGATGAACCTGCTCATCGACCGCAAGGGCATCGCCGACGTCATCTACGGCCGCGGCGCCATCACCACGGCGAACTTCCTCAACAACCCGCCGCGCTTCCGCAGCGCGAACATGAAGTTCGAGTTCAACCCCGCGAAGGCCGAGCAGATCCTGGAGGCCGCCGGCTGGAAGAAGGGCTCCGACGGCATCCGGGCCAAGGGCAACGTCAAGCTCAAGTTTGTCTACCAGACCTCGGTGAGCGGCCCGCGCCAGAAGTGCCAGGCCA
>JAEUPF010000040.1 GCA_016790425.1 Rubrivivax sp. | reverse complement strand
TGCAGGCGGGGTGGTGTTCACCACGATCCACAAGTTCTTCCCGGAAGAGAAGGGCGACCGCCACCCGATGCTCTCCGACCGGCGCAACATCGTGGTGATCGCCGACGAGGCGCACCGCAGCCAGTATGACTTCATCGACGGCTACGCGCGCCACATGCGCGACGCGCTGCCGTACGCCTCGTTCATCGGCTTTACCGGCACGCCGATCGAGCTGACCGACGCCAACACGCGCGCGGTGTTTGGCGACTACATCAGCGTCTACGACATCCAGCGCGCCGTTCAGGACGGCGCCACGGTGCCGATCTACTACGAGAGCCGGCTGGCCAGGCTGGCGCTCGACGAGGCCGAGCGGCCGAAGATCGACCCCGGCTTCGAGGAAGCCACCGAGGGCGAGGAGATCGAACGCAAGGAGAAGCTCAAGACCAAGTGGGCGCAGCTCGAGGCGGTGGTCGGCGCCGAGAAGCGGCTGGCGCTGGTGGCCAAGGACATCGTCGAGCACTTTGAGGGTCGGCTCGAGGCGATGGACGGCAAGGCGATGATCGTCTGCATGAGCCGGCGCATCTGCGTGGAGCTGTACCGCGAGATCGTCAAGCTACGGCCACAGTGGGACGGTTCTGACGACGAGCACGGTGTGCTCAAGGTGGTGATGACCGGCTCGGCCTCGGACCCGCCCGACTGGCAGCCGCACATCCGCAACAAGCCGCGGCGCGAGGCGCTGGCCAACCGCTTCCGCGACCCGAAGGACACGTTCAAGCTCGTACTGGTGCGTGACATGTGGCTCACCGGCTTCGACGCGCCGAGCCTGCACACGATGTACATCGACAAGCCGATGCGCGGCCACGGGCTGATGCAGGCCATTGCGCGCGTGAACCGCGTGTTCAAGGACAAGCCCGGCGGGTTGGTGGTGGACTACCTGGGCCTGGCGCAGGAGCTGAAGCAGGCGCTGGCCACCTACACCGAAAGTGGCGGCACCGGGCGCACAGCGCTGGACCAGGACGAGGCGGTGGCCGTGATGCTGGAGAAGCATGAGGTCTGCGCCGGGCTCTTCCATGGCTTCGACTGGACGAAGTGGATGACCGGCACGCCGCCCGAGCGGCTGGGCCTGCTGCCGGCGGCGCAAGAACACATCCTCGCGCAGGAGCGCGGCAAGGAGCGCTGCATCGGTGCGGTGCGCGAGTTGTCGCAGGCCTTCGCGCTGGCGGTGCCGCATGCCGAGGCGCTGCGCATCCGCGACGACGTGGCGTTCTTCCAGGCCGTGCAGGCCGTGCTCGCCAAGCGCGCGCCCGGCGACGCGCGGCCCGAAGAGGACATCGAGCACGCGGTGCGGCAGATCATCTCGCGTGCCGTGGCGCCCGAGGGCGTGATCGACATCTTCGCGGCGGCTGGGCTCGCGAAGCCCGACATCTCGATCCTCTCCGAGGAGTTCCTGGCCGAGGTGCGCGGGATGCCGCAGCGCAATCTGGCGGTGGAGCTGCTGGAGAAGCTGCTCAAGGGCGAACTGGCGACCCGCCGGCGCAAGAACGTCGTGCAGGCGCGGTCCTTTGCCGAGATGCTCGAGCAGACGATCCGGCGCTACCAAAACCGCGCGATCGAGGCGGCGCAGGTGATCGAGGAGCTGATCGGGCTGGCCAAGGACATGCGCGAGGCGCACGCCCGAGGCGAGGCGCTCAAGCTGTCAGAGGACGAGCTGGCCTTCTACGACGCGCTCGAAGCCAACGACAGCGCGGTGAGGGTGCTGGGCGACGCAACGTTGCGCACGATCGCGCAGGAGCTGGTCAGGACCGTGCGCGCCAACGTGACGATCGACTGGACGCTGCGCGAGAACGTGCGTGCACAGCTGCGCGTGCTGGTCAAGCGCATCCTGCGCAAGTACGGCTATCCGCCGGACAAGCAGGAGAAGGCGACCGAGACCGTGCTGGAGCAGGCGGCGCTGCTCTCGGCTGATTGGGCTGCGGCCTGATACGCAGCGGGGCAGCGGGCCCTTCGCTGGCGTGCCGGCAGCGCGATGAGCGGCTTCAGCAGATCCAAAGGGTTGCTTCACAACACCAGCAGCGCCCGGAAGTCGTTGACGTTGGTGAAGGTCGGCCCGGGCACGACGAGGTCGCCGAGCGCGGCGAAGAACGAGTAGGCGTCGTTGCGGTCGAGGAACTCGGCCGCCTTCATGCCTTGCGCCGAAGCGCGCTCCAGCGTGTCGGGCGCGACGATGGCGCCGGCGTTGGCCTCGATGCCGTCGATGCCGTCGGTGTCGGCGGCGAGCACGAAGACGCCGCGCTCGCCTTGCAGCGCGAGCGCGCAGCCAAGCAGGAACTCGCCGGCGCGGCCGCCGCGGCCCTTGTCCTGGCCGGCGGCGCGCGTGCGCACCGTCACCGTCGTCTCGCCGCCGGAGAGGATGACGCAGGGTTTGCCGAACGGCGCGCCGCGCCGGGCCACCGCGCGCGCCAGCGCCGCGTGCACCTTGCCGACCTCGCGGCTCTCGCCTTCGATCTCGTCGCTGAGCACATGGGCTTCGAGGCCCGCTTCGCGCGCCAGCGCGGCGGCGGCCTCGAGGCTTTGCTGCGGCGTGGCGATGAGGTGCGTGGCGTGGCCGGCGAAGGCGGCGTCGCCGGGCTTGGGCGTCTCGAAGGCGCCGCTTTCGAGGCCGGCGCGCGCCGCCGCCGGCAGCGCGATGCCGTAGCGCCGGCAGATCGCCAGCGCGTCGGCGCAGGTGGTGGCGTCGGGCACCGTGGGGCCGCTGGCGATGACGGCCGGGTCGTCGCCGGGCACGTCGCTGATGAGCAGCGTGACGAGCCGGGCCGGCGCGCACATCGCCGCCAGACGGCCGCCCTTGATCGCCGAGAGGTGCTTGCGCACGCAGTTCATCTCGCCGATGGCGGCGCCGCTGGCGAGCAGCGCCCGGTTGACGGCCTGCTTGTCCTCGAGCGTCAGGCCCGGCGCCGGCAGCGACAGCAGTGCCGAGCCACCGCCCGAGACGAGCGCCACGACGAGGTCGTCCTTCGAAAGCCCCTGTCCTTGTCCGCGCGCGAGCTGCGCGATGCGTTCGGCGGCAGCGCGGCCGGCGGCGTCGGGCACCGGGTGCGACGCCTCGACGACCTCGATGCGGCCGGGCTTGCGCCGGTATGCCGGCGGCACATGGTCGTAGCGCGTGATGACGAGCCCCGACAGCGGCGCATCGGCCGGCCACAGCGTGTCGAACGCAGCGGCCATCGCGCCGCCGGCCTTGCCGGCGCCGAGCACGAGCGTGCGGCCCGGCCGCGGCGGCGGCTGCGGCAGCCACGCCGCGAGGTTGTGCGCCGGCAGCGCGCGCTGCACGGCGCGGTCGTACAGCGCGCGCAGCAACCGGCGCGGCTCGGTCACGGGCGGGGGCACCGGTGCGGTCACTGGTCCGGCGCGACCGGATGCTTGGCCATCACCTCCAGCGCCTTCACCAGCGCCGAGTGGTCGAGCTGGTCCCACCCCTGCGCCTGCGCCACCTGCATCAGCTGCGCGGCGCCCGCCGTCTGCGGCAGCGCCACGCCCAGCGCCTTGGCGCCTTGCAGCGCCAGGTTCAGGTCCTTCTGGTGCAGCGTGATGCGGAACCCGGGGTTGAAGGTGCGCTTGATCATGCGCTCGCCGTGCACTTCGAGGATGCGGCTGGCCGCGAAGCCGCCCATCAGCGCCTGGCGCACCTTGGCCGGGTCGGCGCCGGCCTTGCTGGCGAAGACGAGCGCCTCGCCGACCGCGGCGATGTTCAGCGCCACGATGATCTGGTTGGCCACCTTGGTGACCTGGCCGTCGCCGACGCCGCCCACATGCGTGATGTTCTTGCCCATCAGCGCGAACAGCGGCTTGACGCGTTCGAACGACTCGGCGCTCTTCGCCCCGACCATGATCGTCAGCGAAGCCGCCTTGGCGCCGACCTCGCCGCCGGAGACCGGCGCGTCGAGGTAGTCGCTGCCCAGCGCCGCGATGCGCTCGCCGAAACCCTTGGTGGCAAGCGGCGAGATGCTGCTCATGTCGACGACGGTCTTGCCCTTGCCGAGGGCCTCGGCGACGCCGTCCTTGCCGAACAGCACCTTCTCGACGTCGGGCGTGTCGGGCAGCATCAGGAACACGATGTCGGCGGCGCGCGCCACTTCGGCGGCGCTAGCGCAGGCCTTGGCGCCGGCGTCGAGCAGCGCCTGCGGCACCTTGCTGCGCGTGGTGACGAAGAGGTCGTGCCCGCCGGCGCGCAGGTGCCCGGCCATGGGCGCGCCCATGATGCCCAGGCCGATGAATCCGAGTTTCATGATGGGGGTGGGTCCTAGCGGTAGGTCTTCAGCCAGCCGAGGCCGGCTTCGGTGCGGGTGGCCGGCTTGTACTCGGCGCCGAGCCAGCCGGTGTAGCCGATGCGGTCGATGTGCGCGAAGAGGAAGGCGAAGTTGATCTCGCCCGTGCCCGGCTCGTTGCGGCCCGGGTTGTCGGCGAACTGGATGTGGCCGATCTTCGCCAGGTGCTGCTGCATCGTCGCGGCGAGCTCGCCTTCGTAGCGCTGGGCGTGGTAGATGTCGTACTGCACCGCCACGTTCGGCAGGCCCACTTCGGCGATCACTTCCAGCGCCTTGGCCGTGCGGTTGAGCCAGAAGCCGGGCACGTCGAAGTTGTTGATCGGCTCCATCAGCACCTTCAAGCCGGCCCTGGCGCACTGCTCGGCGGCGTAGCGCACGTTGTCGACGAAGGTGCGGCGCGTGGTCGCTTCGTCGACGCCGGCGCCGGGCTTGCCGGCGAGGCAATTGAGCTGCGGCACGCCGAGCGCCGCGGCGTACTCGATCGCCTTGGCCACGCCGGCGCGGAACTCGGCCTGGCGCTGCGGGTTGCAGGCCAGGCCGCGGTCACCGGCGGCCCAGTCGCCGGCCGGGAAGTTGTGCAGCACCATCGTCAGCCCGTTGGCGGCCAGCCGCTCCTGGATCGCCGCGGCGCTGGCTTCGTAGGGGAACTGCATCTCCACGGCGCGAAAGCCCGCCTTGGCGGCGCGCTCGAAACGCTCGAGCAGCGGCGCTTCGGTGAAGAGCATCGAGAGGTTGGCGGCGAAGCGGGGCATGGCGGCGGGTCTGCGTGGGGTTGGTCCGTGAGGTCTCTAGGCGGTGCGCAGCTTGTGGCCCTTGAACTGCTCGCGCAGCTTGTTCTTCTGCATCTTGCCGGTGGCGCCCAGCGGAATCGCGTCGACGAACACCACGTCGTCGGGCGTCCACCACTTGGCGATGCGGCCTTCGTAGAAGGCCAGGAGCTCCTCGCGCGTGAGGCTGGCGCCGGGCTTCTTCACCACCACCAGCAACGGCCGCTCGTCCCACTTGGGGTGCGGCGCGGCGATGCAGGCGGCCATCGCCACGGCCGGGTGCGCCATGGCGATGTTCTCGAGGTCGATCGAGCCGATCCACTCGCCGCCGGACTTGATGACGTCCTTGCTGCGGTCGGTGATCTGCATGTAGCCGTCGGCGTCGATCCTGGCCACGTCGCCGGTGGGAAACCAGCCGTCGCGCAAGGGGTCGCCGCCTTCGCCCTTGAAGTAGCTGTGCATGATCCACGGGCCGCGCACGAGCAGGTCGCCCGAGGTCTCGCTGCCGAAGGGCAGCTCGGCGCCGCTGTCGTCGACGACCTTCATGTCCACGCCGTAGATCGCGCGCCCCTGCTTGGCCATGACGGCGAGGCGTTCCTCCTCGGACATCGCGGCGTGCTTGCCCTTGAACGAGCACACGGTTCCGAGCGGGCTCATCTCGGTCATGCCCCAGGCGTGCAGCACGTGCACGCCGTACTTCTCGGCGAAGGCGCGGATCATCGCCGGCGGGCAGGCCGAGCCGCCGATGACGGTGCGCTTCATCGTCGAGAAGCGCAGGCTGTTCGCCTCGACGTGCGCGAGCAGGCCTTGCCACACGGTGGGCACACCGGCCGAGAGCGTGACGCCTTCGCTCTCGAAGAGTTCATACAGGCTCTTGCCGTCCAGGCCCGCGCCCGGGTACACGAGCTTGGCGCCGACCATGCAGCCCACGTACGGCAGGCTCCAGGCGTTGACGTGGAACATCGGCACCACCGGCAGGATGGTGTCGGCGGCGCTGCAGTTCAGCGCGTCGGGCATCGCGGCGGCGTAGGCGTGCAGCACCGTGCTGCGGTGGCTGTACAGCACGCCCTTGGGGTTGCCGGTGGTGCCGCTCGTGTAGCACAGCGAACTGGCGGTGTTCTCGTCGAAGGCGGGCCAGGTGTACTGGTCGTCCTCGGCCGCGAGGAGGTCCTCGTAGGCGAGCAGGTTGGGGATCTTGGCCGCGGTGTCCGCGGGCACGTTCTTGTCCAAGTGGGCGCGGTCGGTCATCGCCACCCAGTGCCGCACGGTCTTCGTGCGCGACGCGACGGCGGCCACCAGGGGCAGGAAGGTCAGGTCGAAGAACAGCACCTGGTCCTCGGCGTGGTCGGCGATGTAGACCACCTGGTCGGGGTGCAGGCGCGGGTTCAGCGTGTGCAGCACCGCGCCCGAGCCGCTGACGGCGTAGTACAGCTCCATGTGCCGGTAGCCGTTCCACGCCAGCGTGGCGACGCGGTCGCTGCGCTTCACCCCCAGCCGGGCCAGCGCCTTGGCCATGCGGCGCGAGCGCGCGGCGAGTTCCTTGTAGGTGGTGCGGTGGATGTCGCCCTCGACCCGCCGCGAGACGATCTCGCGTTCGCCGTGGTGGCGCTCGGCATGCACGAGGAGCGAGGAGATCAGCAGCGGCAGCTGCATCATCTGGCCGTTCATGGTCTTCCTTCGGGGACTGCGGGGCCGGCAACCGTGCCGGCCCGTCGAACGGGGATTCTGCGCCGCGCCGCCATCGCCGGGATCAGGATCCGACCCAGGCCCCGTGGAAGCCGAAGGGCACCACGCAGGGCAGCTCGACCGCCGCGCGCTCTTCCAGCGTGGCGGCGTCGAGCACGCGCACCACCGAGCCGACGTCGTCGTCGGCCAGCGTGTGCACGAGCAGCACGCCGTCGTCCTCGGCGCCGGCGCCCGGCCGCGGCACGAACAGCGGCTCGAGCGCCACCGCGCCTGCGAACACGTGCTCGGCGAGGCGGCCGCTGGCGTGGTCGAACTTCACCGTGCGGTCGAAGAAGGCGCCGCCTTCGGCAGGGTCGGCGGCGCTGGCCGCCCAGACGTGGCGCACCGGCCCGGCGAGCGCCCGGCGCGCGTTCACCTGCGGCAGCTCGAAGCGGCCGGGCAGCGTCTCCTCGCGCGCCGCCGACTGGCCGGCGGCGAGCACGAAGCGCACATGGCGGGCGCGCGCCGCCGCCGCCGGCACGCCGGCGCGCAGCCGCTCGATGCCCAGTTCCTCGACCACCGGCGCGGCGTCCACGCACAGGTCGACGACGATGTCCTTGCCCTGCTCGTAGGCCTGCACGGCGTGGAAGGCGAACAGCGCCGGCGCTTCCCAGCTGCGCACGCTGCCGTCGCCCAGGTCCACCGCGTGCAGCCGCGAACCCTGCTCAGGCAGCCAGTCGAAGTGCCTGGCGTACGACTCGCCGGCGAACAGGAAGCGCAGCGGATGCGCGCGCCAGGCGCATTCCCAGATCACCGCGTGCCGGGCGCCGAGCGCGAAGGCGTGCAGGTAGCCCGGCCGTTCGCAGCCGATGCTCGCCTTGACACGGCGCTCGCCGCTGCGGTCGGCGCTGACGAGCAGGTACTCGCAGCGGCGGCCGAAGCGGATGCCCACGTTCCACCAGCCGCCTTGTGCGTCGACCGCCGGGTGGGCGGCCATCAGCGGCAGCTTCAGCTTGTCGGCCCAGCGCAGCTCGCCCTGCGTGGCCAGGGTGTGGGGGTCGAAGCGGGTGACGCGGTCGGACTCGGTGAGCGCCAGCCACTGACCGTCGCACTGCGACAGCACGACGCAACCGTTGTCGGTGCGCCGCGGGTTGAAGACGTGCAGGAGGCGCGACAGCAGGCCGCCCGCCACCGGCGTGTCGTAGCCGCCGAGTTCCGGCCGGCCGCGCTGGCGGCTCAGCCGCGCGTCCTCGGTGTCGAGGAAGCGGCTGGCGTAGCGAACGCCGGTGTCGGTGAAGTGCACGCGGTGCAGCAACGCCAGGCCGTCGAACCAGTGCGCATACGACCGGCCCGGCAGATCCCAGATCGCCGGGCCGTTGAGCAGCAGGCTGCCGCCCCGCAGCCACTCGGGCAGGTGGCCGTGCACGACGGCGTCCAGCGGCGCCTCGGTTGCCTGCGTCCGCGTGACGAAGCCGCGCCGGCGGCCGCCGCCGGGGCTGGCGGGCCCCGGGGCACCGGCAGCGGGCCGGGCGGCGGCAGGCAGCGGGGGAACGGTCTGGACGGCGTCGGCCATGGTCATCTCCTCGCAGCGGCGGCGTGCGTGCCGGGGTTACGGAGGAGGGCGCGATCCGGATGCGGCTGGCGCGGCGGCCGCCGCGCCGCTCAATGCGCTTCGGCCGTCTTCGCCGCTTCGATGGCGCCGACGGTGTCGCCGCGAGTGCCGTTGAAGAACATGTTCAGCACCACCGCCGCCACGGCGGTGAGCAGGATGCCGCTTTCGAGCAGCGGGTGCAGGCTGTGCGCCATCTGCTGCGTCCAGCGCGGCGCCACCAGCGGGATCAGGCCGAAGCCGATCGACAGCGCGACGATGTACAGGTTGTGGCGGTTGTTCTTGAAGTCGACGGTGGACAGGATGCGGATGCCGGTGGCGGCGACCATGCCGAACATCACCAGGCCGGCGCCGCCGAGCACGAACTGCGGGATCGCCTCGACGAAGGCGGCCATCTTGGGCAGCAGCCCGAGCACGATCATGATGATGCCGCCGGCCACGCAGACCCAGCGGCTCCTGACGCCGGTGACGCCGACCAGGCCCACGTTCTGGCTGAAGCTGGTGTACGGGAAGGTGTTGAAGATGCCGCCGATGAGCGTGCCCACGCCGTCGGTGCGCAGCCCGGCGGCGAGCTCCGCCTGGCCGATCTTCTTGCCGGTGATGTCCGACAGCGCCAGGAACATGCCGGTCGATTCGATCATCACGACGATCATCACCAGCGTCATGGTCAGGATCATCACGATGTCGAAGGTGGGCATGCCGAAGGCGAACGGCGTGACGACGTCGAACCAGTGCGCCTTGGCCACCTTGTCGAAGTTCATCTTGCCCATCGCCGCGGCGACGACGCAGCCGGCGACGATGCCCAGCAGCACCGAGATGTTGGCGATGAAGCCCTTCATGTACTTCACCAGCAGCAGGATGAACACCAGCACCGCCGCGGCGATGGCCATGTTGTCCAGCGCGCCGTAGCCGGGGTTGTCGATCATCGGGATCGGGCCGATCTGCACCGGCGCCGAAGCGGCCGCCGCAGTGGCCTTGGCCTTGTCGACCATCTCGACCAGCTTGCCGGTGTCCACCCGCTGCGCCAGCGGCGCCGGGCCGCCCATCGCCCAGCCCACGCCCACGCGCATGAGGCTGATGCCGATGATGGCGATGATGGTGCCGGTGACCACCGGCGGGAAGAAGCGCAGCATCTTGCTCACCAGTGGCGCGATGACGATGCTGATGACGCCCGCGCCGATGATGGCGCCGAAGATGGCACGCGCGCCGTCGACGCCGGGCATGGCGTTGGCGAAGGCGACCATCGGCCCCACCGCGGCGAAGGTGACGCCCATCATCACCGGCAGCTTGATGCCGAACCAGCGCGTGACGCCGAAGCTCTGGATGAGCGTGACGAGGCCGCAGCAGAAGAGGTCGGCGCTGATCAGCAGCGCCACCTGCTCGGGCGAGAGCTTGAGCGCGCGGCCGACGATCAGCGGCACGGCCACGGCGCCGGCATACATCACCAGCACGTGCTGCAGGCCCAGCGCGGCCAGGCGGCCGCTGGGCAGGCGTTCGTCGACGGGGTGGACGGCGGGGGTGGACATCGCGCTCGGCTCCTCATCCTGCGCAGGTTTGGGGGGTCAGGGCCCGGCGAGGATGCGCGGGCCCCGGCTATCTGTGCTCAGAACTGTATACAGCGCAGTGCGCAGTTGTGGCCCGGGGAAACCCTTGGCGCCATCGGGTCTCCGGCGGCGGCGGGCGCCCGCCGCGGCTCGGTGCGCCGGGGGGCGCGGCGAGGCCCTCGCCCTTGATCGCGTTCAAGGCCGGCCCGACGCGACCTGGGCAGCATCGACGAATCGATGCAAAAGGAGGAACGTCGGCGCGAGTGCGATCGGTCGACGTGGCACGAGATGCGAGCGCCCGTTGCCTTCAGGAAACCCGGCAGGACCCTGGCCGTCGCCGTGCTCGCCGGTGCGCTGCTGGCCGCCGCCGGCGCGGTCTGGTGGCGCTTCGGGCGCGCCGTGCCGGTGGCGGTGGTCGAGGCGGCGCAGGGCCGGGTGATGCTGCGCGTGCTCGGGCCGGCGACGCTGCAGGCCCGCGTGCCGGTGACGCTGGCCGCGCGCATCACCGCCACCGTCAAGGAAGTCCGCGTCGACGTGGGCGACGTCGTCAGGCGCGGCCAGGTCGTCGCGCTGCTCGACGACCGCGACCTCGCCGCCCGCCGCGGCGTCGTCGGTGGCCAGCAGGTGGCGCTGGCGCGCAACGTCAGCGCGGCCGCGGCCGGCGTCGCCAAGGGGCAGGCCGATCTCGAGCTGGCGCGCAGCCGCCAGCAGCGCGACGCCGAGTTGCTGCGCACCGGCTTCGTCTCGCAGGCGGTGCTGGACGCCTCCAACGCCGCGCTGCAGGCGGCGGCAGCCAACCTGGACAACGCGCGCGCGGCGCAGGCGGCGCGCGAGGCCGAGGTGCAGGCGCTGGTCCAGGAAGGCCGCTACGCCGACACCGTGCTGTCGTTCACCCGCATCGCCGCGCCGATCGACGGCGTCGTCGTCGCCCGCCAGGCCGAGGCCGGCGCCACGGTGATGCCGGGCACGGCCTTGCTGCGCCTGGTCGACCCGGCGACGCTGTGGATGGCGATGCGCGTCGACGAATCGGTGGTCGGCCGCGTCCAGGTGGGCCAGCCGGCGAGCATCCGCATGCGATCGGGCGAGACGGTGACCGGCAAGGTCGCCCGCATCGCGCGCCAGTCCGACGCCGCCACGCGCGAACTCGAAGTGCACGTGGCCTTCGACACGCCACCGCAGCGCTTCGCGATCGACCAGGAAGCGGAGATCGCGGTCGCCACCGGCGAGGCCCAGGGCGTGGTCGTGCCCGCGGCCGCCCTGACGCGTGACCGCCAGGGCCGGCAGGGGGTGCTCGTCGTCGCCGGCTCGCGCACCGAGTTCCGTCCGGTGCAGCTCGGCCCGGGCGATGGCGAGCGCGTGCTGGTCGAGGGCAACGGGCTCGCCGGCGGCGAGCGCGTGGTCGCGCACCCTGAAGGCGTCAAGGCCGGCGCGCGCGTGCAGCCGCTGCCGATGGCCGCCTCCGGCGCCAGCCGCTGAGGCCGCCGGCAACCCGGGAGGCGGCGCATGGATCTGGCGCTGAAGGACATCCGCCGCCATCTCGGCAAGTTCGTCGCCACCATCGTCGGCGTGGCCATGCTGCTGGCGATCGTGCTGGTGATGAACGGCATCTACCAGGGCAACATCGCCGACGGCGTGTGGCTGATCGAGAACACGCGCACCGACCTGTGGGTGGTCGAGCGCGGCCGCGGCGGGCCGTTCAACGAGAGCTCGCGCATGCCGCGCGACGCGGCCAAGAGCGTGGCCGCCACCCCCGGTGTGGCCGCCGCCAGCCCGCTGGTGATCTACGCCGCGCAGCGGGAGCTCGGCGGCCGCAGCCAGCAGTTCACGGTCATCGGCTATGACGTCTTCGGCGGCCTCGGCGGCCCCGGCGGCGTGGTGCGCGGCCGTGCCATCGAGGCGCCGCACTACGAGATGGTGGCCGACCGCAAGCTCGGGCTCGCGCCCGGCGACAAGGTGGCGCTGGGCACACGCGAGTACACGGTGGTCGGCATCACGCAAGGCGCGGTCGATTCGGGCGGCAACCCGCTCGTGTACCTTTCGCTGCCCGATGCACAGGAGGTGCAGTTCCAGCAGGACAACCGCGCCGTCGTCGCGGCACGCGCGGCCACGCTGAAGCGGCTGGAGGGCGCGGGCTACTCGCAGGACCAGGCCAGCCGGCTGCTGCCGCTGCTGAGCAGCCCTGCCGACACGGTGAACGCCGTGCTGGTGAACGTGGCCCCGGGCGCCGACGGCGCGCGCGTGGCGCAGCACATCCGCGACTGGCTCTACTTCAACGTCTACACCAGCGACGAGGAGCGCGCCCTGATGCTCGAGGGCCGGCTGGCCCGCATGTCGGCCGTGCTGGGCTTGTTCCGCGCCCTGCTGATCATCGTCTCGATCGTCATCATCGCGCTCATCGTCTACGTGCTGACGATCGAGAAGATCCGCTCGATCGCGACGCTGAAGCTGATCGGCGCTTCGAACGTGGTCATCGTGCGGCTGATCATGGAGCAGTCGATGGCGCTGACGCTGGCCAGCTTCGCCGTCGCCTACGCGTTGCGCGAACTGATCGCGCCGGGCTTCCCGCGCACGCTGGCCTTCCTGGCCCACGAGACCGGCATCACCTTCGCCGTGATGCTGGCCGGCGGCGTGGTGGCCAGCGGCATGGCGGTGTGGCACGCGCTGCGCACGCCGCCGCAGCTGGCGCTGGGGGGCTGAGGGTGGCGGCCGTCGTCGAGGTCGAGAACGTCTCCAAGACCTTCGGCAGCGGCGAGCTCGCCGTGCAGGCGCTCAAGCCCTGTTCGTTCGCCGTGCAGCCGGGCGAGCTGGCGGCGCTGCTCGGCCCCAGCGGCTCGGGCAAGAGCACGCTGCTGCTGTCGATCAGCCTGATCCTCGAGCCGACCGCCGGCCGCATCGTCATCGCCGGCCAGGAGGTCTACAACAACGGCTGGACGGGCGTCGACGACCGTGCCTTCCGGCGCCGCCACATCGGCTTCATCTTCCAGCAGCACAACCTGATCCCGTTCCTGACGGCCATCGAGAACGTGGCGCTCGTGCTGCGCCTGAACGGCGTCGGCCAGCGTGAAGCGACCCGGCGCGCGCGCGACCTGCTCGGCTATCTCGAGATCGCGCACCGCGCCGACTCGTTGCCCGCCAACCTGTCCGGCGGCGAGCAGCAGCGCGTGGCCATCGGCCGGGCGCTGGCCAACGAGCCGCCGCTGATCCTGGCCGACGAGCCCACGGCGGCGCTCGACACCGAGCGCGGCACGAAGGTGATGGCCCTGCTGCAAAGGATCGCCCGCGAGCGCCGCTCGGCGGTGATCACGGTGACGCACGATCACCGCATGATCGAAGGCTTCGACACCGTCTACCACCTCGTGGACGGCGTGCTCACGAAGGGGCCGCAGGAGGTCGCGCTGGCCGCGCATTGACGGCGGCTTCGCGCGGCAGCATGACAGGCCGTCGCGGCGGCGGCTCGCGCCGCTGCTCAGGACCCGCGGTACGTGCTGTAGCTGAACGGGCTCACCAGCAGCGGCACGTGGTAGTGCCCGGCGGCGTCGGCGATGCCGAAGTCGAGTTGCACGACATCGATGAACGGCGGCTCGGGCAGCTTCACGCCGCGGGCGCGGAAGTACCCCGCCACTTCGAACAGCAGCCGCCAGCGGCCGGCGGCCATCGCCGCGGCATCGAGCAGCGGGCCGCCGTCGCTGCGGCCGTCGTGGTTGAGCGTGAGCCGCTTCACCGTCTCGGCGCGGCCGTCGGCGTGCACGCGCTGCAGCGTCACCTGCATGCCGGCGGCCGGGCAGCCGTGTGCGGTGTCCAGAACGTGCGTGCTCAGGTGTCCCATCTCGAAAGTCTCCTCGCTCCTTGTCGCCGGGCCCGCATCGTAGGCCCGGCGGCCGCGTGTCTGGCGGGACCGCGCCGGCCGTGCAAGCCGCCCGGCCTCAGTCGAGCATCGCCACCGCGGTCGGCACGTCGGCCTTGCCCGCGGCCAGCTCCTCGAACTCGACGACGTTGTCGATCTCGGTGCCCATCGCGATGTTGGTCACCCGCTCCAGGATGATCTCGATCACCACCGGCACCTTGTACTGCTCCATCCACGCCTCGGCCTGGCGGATGGCCGGCGCGATCTCTTCCTGCTTGTGCACCCGCATTGCCTTGCAGCCCAGGCCCTCGACCACCTTCACGTGGTCGACGCCGTAGCCGCGTGAGACCTCGCCCTCGGGTGTGTTGATGTTGTCGAAGGCGAGCTGCACGCAGTAGTCCATCTGGAAGCCGCGCTGGCTGTGCCGGATCAGCCCGAGGTAGCTGTTGTTGACGACGATGTGGATGTAGGGCAGCTTGAACTGCGCGCCGACGGCGAGTTCTTCGAGCATGAACTGGAAGTCGTAGTCGCCCGACAGCGCCACGAGCTTGCGTTGCGGGTCGGCCGCGCGCACGCCCAGCGCCGCCGGCACCGTCCAGCCCAGCGGCCCGGCCTGGCCGCAGTTGATCCAGCGCCGCGGCCCGTAGACGTGCAGGAACTGCGCCGCGGCGATCTGGCTCAGGCCGATCGTCGACACGTACGTCACGTCACGCCCGAAGGCGTTGTTCATGCACTGGTACACGCGCTGCGGCTTCATCGGCACGTTGTCGAAGTTCGTCTTGCGCAGGTACGCGAGGTCGGCCTTGCGGCCCTGGCACTCGCGAGCCCAGGCGTCGCGGTCGCGCAACCGGCCGGCCGCCTTCCACTCGGCGGCGACCTCGACGAAGAGGGCGAGCGCGGCCTTGGCGTCGCTGACGATGCCGTAGTCGGGCGCGAAGACGCGGCCGATCTGGGTGGGCTCGATGTCGACGTGGATGAACTTGCGGCCCTTGCAGTAGACCTCGGGGCTGCCGGTGTGGCGGTTGGCCCAGCGGTTGCCGATGCCGAGCACGAAGTCGCTGGCCAGCAGGTTGGCGTTGCCGTAGCGGTGCGAGGTCTGCAGCCCGCACAAGCCGGCCATCAGCGGGTGGTCGTCGGGGATCGCACCCCAGCCCATCAGCGTCGGGATCACCGGGATCCCGGTGATCTCGGCGAACTGCACGAGGAGCTCGCAAGCGTCGGCGTTGATGATGCCGCCGCCGGCCACGATCAAGGGCTTGGCGGCCTCGTTCAGCATCGCCAGCGCCTTCTCGATCTGCTTCCGCGTGGCGGCGGGCTTGTAGACCGGCAGCGGCTCGTAGGTGTCGATGTCGAATTCGATCTCGGCCATCATCACGTCGAACGGCAGGTCGATCAGCACCGGCCCCGGGCGGCCGCTTCGCATCAGGTGGAAGGCCTGCTGGAAGGCGCGCGGCACCTGCGCCGGTTCCAGCACCGTCGTCGCCCACTTCGTCACCGGCTTGGCGATGGCGGCGATGTCCACCGCCTGGAAGTCTTCCTTGTGCAGCCGCGCGCGCGGCGCCTGACCGGTGATGCACAGGATCGGGATCGAGTCGGCGCTCGCGGAATAGAGGCCGGTGATCATGTCGGTGCCCGCCGGCCCGCTGGTGCCGATGCACACGCCGATGTTCCCTGCGCGCGCCCGCGTGTACCCCTCGGCCATGTGCGAGGCGCCCTCGACGTGGCGGGCCAGCACATGGGCGATGGTCTGGCGCTCGCGCATCTGCGCATACAGCGGGTTGATCGCCGCGCCCGGCACGCCGAAGGCCTGCGTCACGCCTTCCTTCTCCAGCACCAGCACCGCGGCCATCGCCGCCTTCATCTTCGCCATGTCGCTTGTCTCCGGGGTGGGCCCTTCGTGGGGCGTGCCGATGATCGGCAAGGCATCGCGGGCCGGGAAGAGGCCGCGGCGGATATCACTTATTCCGAAACGGAATGATGGGCCGCGGCGGCGGCGAAGAGTTCACGCAGTGGAATAGGTTCCAGGTATGATCGGGCGCGCAACCCCTGGAGGAGAACGCCCCATGAAGACCATCCGCAGCCTGCAGGCCGCGCTGCCCGCCGCCCTGCTCGTGCTGGGCGGCGCCGCGCAGGCGCAGGTTTCCGACAACGTCGTGCGCATCGGCTTCCTCGCCGACCAGTCGGGCCCTTATGCCAGCAACGGTGGACCCGGTTCCGAATTGGCGATCCGCATGGCCGTCGAGGACTTCGGCGGCAAGGTCGCCGGCAAGGCGATCGAGGTGGTCGTCGCCGACGACCAGAACAAGCCCGACGTCGGCTTGACGATCGCCCGCCGCTGGCTCGACCTGGAGAAGGTCGACGTCATCGTCACCGGCTCGGCCTCGTCCATCGCGCTGGGCGTCGCCAACCTCGCCAGGGAATACAAGAAGCCGTTCATCGCCGCCGGCACGGCCACCGCCGACCTCACCGGCAAGGCCTGCTCGCCGATGAACTTCCAGTTCGTCATCGACACCTACTTCATGCCCAAGTCGAGCATGCAGGCGCTGTTGCAGCAAGGCGTGAAGACCTTCTTCTTCGTCGCCGTCGACTACGCCTACGGCGCCATGCTCGCCTCGGAATCGCAGCGCTTCGTCGAAGCCGGCGGCGGCAAGGTGGTGGGCTCGGTGAAGCACCCGCTGGGCACCACCGACTTCTCGTCGTTCCTCTTGCAGGCGCAGGCGAGCAAGGCGCAGGCGATCGTGCTGATGAGTTCCGGCGCCGACCTCACCAACGCGCTGAAGCAGGCGCGCGAGTACCAGATCCAGCAGCAGGGCCAGATCGTCACCAGCACCGGCATGACGATCAACGCCGTCGCCGCGATGGGGCTGGACGTCGCCCAGGGCTTGCGCTACGTCGACCCCTTCTACTGGGACCGCGACGACGAAAGCCGCGCCTGGTCCAGGCGCTTCATGGCCCGGCACAAGGGCGTGGCGCCCAACTACCTGCAAGCCGGCGCCTACAGCGCCACGCTGCACTACCTGAAGGCGGTGGCCGCCGCCGGCACCGACGACGGCCCGGCCGTGGTGGCCAAGATGAAGGCGACGCGCGTCAACGACTTCCAGATGAAGAACGTGGCCATCCGCGAAGACGGCCAGGTGATGCGCCCGGGCTACGTCGTGCAGATCAAGGCGCCGGGCGACTCGAAGTCGCCGTGGGACTACTACAAGGTCGGCAGCGAGATCGCCGCGGCGCAGCTGTGGCGCCCGCTCGCCGAAGGGCAGTGCGAGTTCCTGAAGAAGTAGAAGACCGGAGGCGAAGCCCCCGGCGCTCCGGGCGCCGGGCGGTGTCGCGAGCCCCCCGCGCGCGCCGGCGCCACCCCGGCGTCACGACCGTGCGGCGGTGGCGCTACGCCGGCGGCAGCAGCGGCACCGGCAACAGCCGCTCGAGCGCCGCGACGTTCAGGCCCTCGACGACATCCACGAGCCGCAAGCCTTCGGGCGTGCAGGCGAACGTCGCCAGGTCGGTGTAGACGCGCTTGACGCAGCCGATGCCGGTGAGCGGGTAGCTGCAGCGCTCGACGATCTTGCTGCTGCCGTCCTTGGCCAGCAGGTCCATCATCACCCACGTCTGCCTGGCGCCCGTGGCGAGGTCCATCGCGCCGCCGACGGCGGGAATCGCGCCCGGCTCGCCGGTGCTCCAGTTGGCGAGGTCGCCGCGCGCCGAGACCTGAAAGGCACCGAGCACGCAGATGTCGATGTGGCCGCCGCGCATCATCGCGAAGCTGTCGGCGTGGTGGAAGAAGGCGCCGCCGGGCAGCAGCGTCACCGGCTGCTTGCCGGCGTTGATGAGGTCGTAGTCTTCCTCGCCGGCCGGCGGCGCGGGGCCCATGCCGAGGATGCCGTTCTCGCTGTGCAGCACCACCTCGATGCCCGCGGGCAGGTGGTTGGCCACCAGCGTGGGCATGCCGATGCCGAGGTTGACGCAGGCGCCGTCGAAGATGTCCGCGGCCACGCGGCGGGCGAGCTGCTCTTTCGTGCGGCGGGCGTGCTTCGTGCTCATGGTGTTCCTCTGCTTGTCACGCCGCTGTCGGGCGCATCACGGCCCATTCACGCCGCCTTGAAGCCGCCGGCCTGCGTCGCCACGCGCTCGATGCGCACGAGGCTCGACACATGGATGCCCGGCGTGACGATGCTCTCGGGGTCGAGCGCGCCCAGCGCCACCACCTCGTGCACCGTGGCCACGGTGCGCTTCGCCGCCGTGGCCATCACCGGGCCGAAGTTGCGTGCCGCCTTGCGATAGGTGAGGTTGCCCCAGCGGTCGCCGCGCTCGGCCTTGATGAGCGCCAGGTCGCCGTGGATGGGCAGCTCCAGCACGTAGGGCTTGCCGTCGATGACGCGCGTCTCCTTCGGGCTGCCGTCGGCGTGGCGCGCGAGTTCGGTGCCGTAGCCGGTGGGGGTGAAAAAGGCGCCGATGCCGGCGCCGGCGGCGCGCAGCCGCTCGGCGAGGTTGCCTTGCGGCACCAGCTCCAGCTCGATGCGGCCGCTGCGGTAGAGCGCGTCGAACACGTGCGAATCGGCCTGGCGCGGGAAGCTGCAGATGATCTTGCGCACGCGGCCGGTCTTCAGCAACGCCGCGAGGCCGCTGTCACCGTTGCCGGCGTTGTTGTTGACGACGACGAGGTCGCGCGCGCCTTGCTCGATGAGGCCTTCGATCAGCTCGCCGGGGATGCCGGCCGTGCCGAAGCCGCCGATCAGCACCGTGGCGCCGTCGGGCGTGCCGGCCAGCGCCTGGGCGATGGAAGAGGCGATCTTGTCGATCAACTTCTTGCTCCGTGGGTGGGCGGTGAATCGTCGCTCAGGGCTCGACGATGTTGAACATCGGATCGAACGCGTCGAGCGCCAGCACCAGGCGGCGCAGCAGCGCCTTGTCGCCGGTGATGTCGATCTCGCCGGCGTCCAGGCAGCGCAGCATCTCGTCGGGCCCTTGCAGCAGCCGCGCCAGCTGCGCGCGCGGCGTGCGGATCACCGCGTCGGCGGCGTTGCCGTGGCTGCCGGCGCGGTGGTTCAAGGCGCCGTTCACGAGCGTGACGCGTTGGCATTCATCGCCGCGGCGGGCGCCGCCGGTCGCGCCGCCGGGAAGCTGCCAATCGAACCGCGCCCGCAGGTCCTGCGCCCGCGGACCGTTGAGGCGGATGGCGAGGAACTCGAGGAACTTCGCCAGCGGCAGCTGCGCCACCACGTCGGGGCTGATGGCGATGCCGGCGGGCACCGCCGGCGCGCCGCGGCTGCGCAGTTCGCGCGCTGCTTGCAGGTACGAGTTGCGCCAGGTGGCCGACTCGGCCTGGTAGCCGAGTTGCTCCATCGCGTCGGCGCACAGTTCGCGCGCGGCGCGGTGGCCGGGGTCGGCGAAGACGACATGCCCGAGCACTTCCACCACCCAGCGGAAGTCGCCGGCTTCGTAGTCGGCCGCCGCGCGCGCGACGACGCTTGCGGCGCCGCCCATGTAGTGAACGTAGCGCGCCGCCGCGGCCACCGGCGGGTGCGGGTTCAGGTGCGCCGGGTGGCCGTCGTAGGGGCCGAGGTAATGCGCGACGATCGCGGCGACGTTGTGCGCCACTGCGCCGTAGTAGCCGCGCGCGAACGACTGCCGCGAGAGCGCGCTCGGCAGCATCAGCTCCTCGCCGATCTCGGCGGCGGTGCGGCCCTGGCTCATCAGCCGCAGCGTCTGGTCGTGCAGGTAGCGGTAGAGGTCGCGCTGCCCGGCCACGTACTCGGCGATGCGCGAGCCGCCCCACACCGGCCAGTGGTGCTGCGCGTACACCACGTCGCAGCGCGGCACGTACTCGTCGAGGGCGTCGTCGAGGTAGCGCGACCAGGCCAGCGCGTCGCGCGTCTTGGCGCCGCGCAGCGGGCACAGGTTGTGCATCGTCTGGCAGGCGTTCTCCGCGAGGTTCAGCGCCCGCAGCTCGGGGAAGAAGAGGTTCATCTCCGCCGGCGCCTCGGCGCCCGGCGTGAGCTGGAACTCGATCGCGACGCCGTCGACGACATGGCGCTCGCGCGGGGCCTTGATCAGCAGCGTCGGCGCGATGAAGCCGTCGCCGCCGCGCCCCACCGCCTTGCCGAGGCCGCTGTCGACATGCGCCTCGGGCCCCGCCGGCAGCGCGGTGCCGAACTGGTACAGCGAGCGCCGGCGCATCGGCACGCCGGCGAGCATCGACTCGGCGAAGGCTTCCTCGGTGAAGCCTTCGGGCGCGATCACCGGGATGCGCCCGGCCAGGACCTGTTCGGGGCTGACGACGCCGCGCACGCCGCCGTAGTGGTCGCGGTGGCTGTGCGTGTAGACCACAGCCCGCACCGGCCGCGCGCCGCGGTGCGCGCGGTACAGCGCCAGCGCCGCCTCGGCGTGCTCGGTGAAGGTGAGCGGGTCGATGACGATGATGCCTTCGTCGCCTTCGACGAAGGTGATGTTGGCCAGGCAGAAGCCGCGCACCTGGTAGATGCGCGGGCAGACCTCGAACAGGCCGTGGATGCGGTTGAGCCGCGCCATGCGCCACAGGCTCGGGTTCACGGTGTCGGGCCGCGGCCCTTCGAGGAAGGCGTGGCCGCGCATCGTCCACGCCAGGCCTCCGGCGCGCGCCGGGATCTGCGCTTCGGGGATCGTCGCGATGAAGCCGCGCTGCGCGTCTTCGAAGTCGCGCGTGTCGCTGAAGTCGAGCTCGCCGGCCGTGCGCTCGTGCGCAGCCACGGTGGCGGGGTGGGCGGCGCGCGCCATGCTGCTCGATCCCAGGCCGCGGCCGTTCGCCCGTGTCCGCGCGCTTGCGCAGCCTCGTCCGCCGCGCCGTTCAGGCCGCGTCGAAGACGACGACGCTGCGCGCCACGCGGCCGTCCTTCATCGCCGCGAAGCCTTCGTTGATCTGTTCCAGGCGGATGCGCTGCGAGACCAGGTCGCGCAGGTTCAGGCGCCCCTGGATGTACAGATCGACGAGCTTGGGGATGTCCTCGCGGATGCGCGCCGAGCCGAGCGCCGAGCCGAGCAGGCGCTTCTCGAGGAAGAAGTCGCTGCCCTCGACGGCCACCTTCGTGCCCGGCTTGAACAAGCCGACGATGGTGGCCGCGCCGCCGGGCTGCAGCATGCGGAAGCTCTGCTCGACGGTGGCCGGCAGGCCGATGCACTCGAAGGTGTACTCGGCGCCGCCGCCGGTGAGTTCCTGCACGCGCGTCACCGGGTCGCCTTGCGAGGCGTCGACGACATCGGTGGCGCCGAAGCGCCGCGCCAGCTCGAGCTTGGCCGGCGACGTGTCGACGGCGACGATGCGCGCCGCGCCGGCGATCTGCGCGCCGTTGACGGCCGCCAGCCCGACGCCGCCGCAGCCGACGACGGCGACGCTGGCGCCCGGGCGCACCTGCGCCGTGCGGAACACCGCGCCGGTGCCGGTGATGACCGCGCAGCCGAGCAGCGCCGCCAGATCGAGCGGCATGTCGTCGCGGACCTTCACCAGCGCATTGCGGTGCACGAGCATCTGCTCGGCGAAGCCCGAGAGGTTGAACACCTGGCTCACCGGCTCGCCGGCGTGCGACAGGCGCTTCGCCTTGCCCGGCGGCTGCTTCACTTCGGGGTCCTGGCACAGCGCGAAGCGGCCGCCCAGGCACTGCCGGCACAGGCCGCAGAAGACGCTGAGCGCACCGACGACAGGGTCGCCGGCGCGCAGGTCGCGCACGCCTTCGCCCACCGCCTCGACGACGCCGGCCACCTCGTGCCCGAGCACGCCGGGCAGCGGGAACGGGCGCATGCCTTCGATGAAGTGCAGGTCGCTGTGGCACAGGCCCACCGCGGCGGTGCGTACCAGCACCTCGTCGCGCCCGGGCTTGCCGATCGCCAGCTCCTGGATGACCAGCGGCTGGCCGAACGCCTGAAGGACGGCGGCTTTCATGGTCGGCAGCGCCTCACTCGATCTTCAGCTTGATCGACTTGGCCAGCGCCTGCCACAGCTCGACGTCGGATCTGACCGTGGCGGCGAACTGGTCGGCCGTCTTGATCGGCGGCGTCAGCATGTTCTGCTGGTGGAACTTCGCCTTCATCTCCTCGGTGGCTAGGATCCTGTTGATCTCCTCGTTCATGCGCTTGACGATCGCCGGCGGCGTGCCGGCCGGCGCGAACACGCCGTACCAGCCGTCGGCGTCGAACTTGTAGCCCTGCTCGGTGACGGTGGGCACCTCGGGCAGCGCCGGGCCGCGGCCCGAGCCGGTGGCGCCGATGGCCACCAGCTTGCCGGCGCGGATGTGCGGGATCGGCGAGGCGATGTCGGTGAAGGCGACCTTGATGTTGTCGGCGAGCAGGTCGTTCACCACCGCCGCGGTGCCCTTGTACGGCACGTGCGGCATGTCCAGCCCGTAGTGCGCCTTGATGCCTTCCATCGCCAGGTGGCCGGTGGAGCCGTTGCCCCAGCTGCCGTAGGTGAGCTTGCCCGGGTTGGCCTTGGCGTACTTCACCACGTCGGCCAGCGTCTTGAACCCGCTGCCCGGGTTGGTCATCAAGAGGATGCCGCCGGCGCCGATCTGCGCCACCGGCAGCAGATCCTTCAGCGTGTCGTACGGCATCTTGGCCTGGATCACCGGGTTGATGGCGATCGCCGACGAGGGCGTGAACAGGAACGTGTAGCCGTCGGGCGCGGCCTTGGCCACGGCGTCGTTGCCGATGATGCTGTTGGCCCCGGCCTTGTTGTCCACGACGATGGCCTGCTTCAGCGCCGCTTGCAGCGGCGCGGCCAGCAGCCGGGCGTAGATGTCCATGCCGGCGCCAGCCGGGCCGGCAACGACGAGCCTGATGGGCTTGTTCGGCCAATCTCCCGGCTGCGCGCCGGCGGCGAGGGCCAGGGTGGCGAGCGCGGCACCGAGGACCGTGCGGCGCGCGAAGGTGCGATCGAACATGGGCGGGGTCTCCAGGGAGGAAGGGCGGCCGGTGGGCAGCGGGGTCGGCAGCAGAATGCGGCTCGGGAATTTATCCAGCGGAATGGATTCCGTCAAACAGAACTCCCACCGGATGGGGCGGAAATCGCGCGGCGACGAAGCGGGGGTTCAGAAGATCTCGAACAGCCCCGCCGCGCCCATGCCGCCGGCGATGCACATCGTCACCACGGCGAAGCGAACGCCGCGGCGGCGCCCTTCGAGCAGCACGTGGCCCGCGAGCCGCGCGCCGGTCATGCCGAACGGGTGGCCGATGGCGATGCTGCCGCCATCGACGTTGAGCCGCTCGCCGGGGATGCCCAGGCGGTCGCGGCAGTACAGCACCTGCGAAGCGAAGGCCTCGTTCAGCTCCCACAGGCCGATGTCTGCGACCGTCAAGCCGTGCCGCGCCAGCAGCCTGGGCACCGCGAACACCGGGCCGATGCCCATCTCGTCGGGCTCGCAGCCGGCCACCGTGAAGCCGCGGAAGGCGCCCAGCGCCTTCACGTTGGCGCGCTCGGCGGCGCGTGCTTCCATCAGCACCAGCGCCGCGGCACCGTCGGACAGCTGCGAGGCGTTGCCGGCGGTGATGAACTTGTCCGGGCCCTTCACCGGCGCCAGCGCCGCCAGCCCGGCGAGCGTGGTCTCGGGGCGGTTGCAGGTGTCGTGGTCGAGGGTCACTTCGCGGCGCGTCACGGCGCCGCTGGCCTTGTCCGTCACCGCCATCGTGGTCGTGACGGCGACGATCTCGTCGCGCAGGCGGCCGGCGCCTTGCGCTGCCGCGGTGCGCTGCTGGCTTTGCAGCGAGTAGGCGTCCTGCGCCTCGCGGCTGATGCCGTAGCGCGCCGCCACGAGGTCGGCGGTATCGATCATCGCCATGTACAGCGCCGGCTTGTGCTCGACGAGCCACGGGTCGGTGCCGTTGTCGCCGGCTTCGTTGCCCGGGCGCGGCGGCTGCAGGCCCGAGATGCTCTCGACGCCGCCGGCGACGACGACCGATTCACCGTCGGCGACGATGCGCCCGGCGGCCTCGGCCACCGCCTGCAGGCCCGAAGCGCAGAAGCGGCTCACCGTGGTGCCGGCCACGCCGATCGGCAGGCCGGCGCGCAGCGCCGCCTGGCGGCCGATGTTGCGGCCGGTGCGGCCTTCGGGGTTGCCGCAGCCGATGATCACGTCGTCGACCTGCGCCGGGTCGATGCCGGCGCGTTCGACGGCAGCCTTCACCGCGAAGGCGGCCAGCGTCGGCCCCGGCGTGATGTTGAACTCGCCGCGGTGCGACTTCGCCAGCGGCGTTCGCGCGGTGGAAACGAAGACGGCTTGGCGCATGTTGTTCCGGGGTCGTTCGTGGTTGGCGTGGTTGCCGCGGAGGGCGTAGGGGCGTGCGGGCGTGCGGGCGTGCGGGCGTGGGGGCGTGGTGGGCCGGTGCGAGCGCGGGTGCCGGGTCGGCTCACGCGGCCGGCGCGCGTGCGGCGAGGCGAAAGCGCGCCAGCGCCAGGTCGCCTTCCCACTCGACCTTCAATTCCACCGCCGCGTCGGCGACTTCGGCCGTCAGCGCCTCGTGCCCGTCGACGATGTTGGTCAGCAGGCGCGGGCCTTCTTCGAGCTGCACCAGCGCCACGTTGTAGGGCAGCCGCGATTCGAACGCCGGGTGGTAGGCGGTGTGGTAGACGACCCAGCTCACCAGCGTGCCGCGGCCGCTCGCCCGCTCCCAGCGCGCGTGGCCCGGCGCGCTGGCCAGGCACGCCGGGCACTCGTGCCGCGCCGGCAGCCAGGCGTGGCCGCAGCCGCAGCGCTGGAAGACGAGGTGTCCCGTGCGCAGTGCGTCCCAGTACGGGCGCGTCAGCTCGTTGACTTCGGGTTGCGGCAGGTCCACGGTCAGTTCCCCAGCAACAGCGTGGCATGCGTGTGCATCGTGCCGCCCTGGTTGCTCACCAGGCACAGCTTGGCGCCGGGCACCTGCAGCCGCGCCGTGCCGCGCATCTGGCGCACGCCTTCGATGACGAGCTGCAGGCCGGGCATGCCGGTTTCCGACAGCAGCCCGCCGCTGGTGTTGACGGGCAGGCGGCCGCCGTGCTCGATGGCGCCGTCGGCGACGAAGCCGGCCACTTCGCCCTTGCCGCAGAAGCCGTAGTCCTCCAGCGTCATCAGCACGGTGACGGTGAAGCAGTCGTAGAGCTGCGCCACGTCGACATCCGCCGGCCTGGCGCCGGCCATCGCGAACGCGGCGTGCGCGGCGCGCGCGGCCTCCGTGCGCGTGAGCGTGGCGCGCTGCGGCAGCTCGAACGACGTCTGGCCGTGGCCGAAGCCGAGCACCGGCACGGGCGCCGCCACGCCGAGCGCGCGCGCCCGCTCGGCGCTCATCACGACGATCGCGGCGCCGCCGTCGGAGACGAGCGCGCAGTCGTCGCGCCTGAGCGGATCCACCAGCCACGGCGAAGCGAGGTACTGCGCCATCGTCAGCGGCTTGCGCAGCTGCGCGTGCGGGTTGCCGGCGCCGTGGTTGCGACTGGCCAGCGCCACGGCGCCGAAGGCCTCGGACGGCGTGCCGTGCTCGATCATGTGCCGGCGCTGGATCATCGCGTAGCCGGCCGCGGTGGAGAACCACCCGTAGGCGGCGTCGTCGCCGCGCGGCCGCGCGTAGTGGGCGCGGTTGCCCGAGCGCGGGTTGTCGGCGTAGCACACGAGCGCCACGTCGCACTGCCCGGCCTCGATGGCCATGACGGCGAAAGACAGCAGCGTGATGTTCGCCGCGCCGCCCTGGTCCCAGGCGCCGCCGATGCGCGGCGCGATGCCCAGCGCCTCGGACACCTTCTGGCCGATCATGAACTGGTGCGCCGAAGTGGGCGCCTTGACGAACACCGCGTCGACGGCCGACTTCTCGATGCCGGCGTCGGCCAGTGCGCTGCGACAGGCCTCGACGTTGAGCGACACCACCTCGCGCCCCGGCAGCTTGCCGAAGGCGGTGTGGCCGATGCCGGCGATGACGCAGCGGCCGCTGAGCGTGCTCATGGCGCCTGCATCTTCAGCGCCCCTTGAACTGCGGCGCCCGCTTCTCGGCGAACGCGGCGCGGCCCTCGGCGGCGTCTTCACTGTGCCGCAGGGTCTGCTGCACGAACTGCTCGAAGCGCAGGCCGGCGGCCAGGCCCAGCTCGCCGCTGCGCAGCGCCAGCTCCTTGGCCGCTTGCACCGCCAGCGGCGCGTTGGCGGCGATGCGCCGGGCGATCGCGAGCGCGGTGTCCATGAGCTGCGCCTTCGGCACGACGCGGTTGACAAGGCCGAAGCGCAGCGCCGCGGCGGCGTCGATCGAGTCGCCGGTGAGCAGCATCTCCATCGCGATGGCGTGCGGCAGCTGGCCGAGAAGCCTTTGCGTGCCGCCGTTGGCGGCGATGATGCCGCGCTTGACCTCGGCGAGCGCGAAGGTCACGTGCTCGGCGGCGACCCGGATGTCGGTGGCCAGCATCAGCGTCATGCCGCCGGCCAGGCAGGCGCCGTTGAGCGCCGCGATCACCGGCTTCCAGACCTCCAGGCCGCGGTTGAGCAGCATGCCTTGCTGCGTCTGCCACAGGTCCGCCAGCGGCGCTTCGCGGCCGACCCACGACTTGAGGTCCGCGCCGGCGCTGAACACCTGCTCGCCGGCGCCCGTCACCACCGCCACGCGGATGGCTTCGTCGTCGCGCACGCGGGTCCAGGCCGCGGACAAGGCCTGGTAGTGCTCGGCGTCGAGCGCGTTGCGCTTGTCGGGCCGGTTGATCGTGATGACGGCGATGCCGCCGTCGAGCACGTCGAGGTCGATGGACATGCGGGGCCCCCGGGGCTGGAAGTGTCTCGCGTCTTCAGCGCGTGCCGAGCAGCTGCCGCGCCAGCACCATGCGGTGCACTTCCGACGGGCCCTCGCCGATGCGCTTGATGCGCAGCTCGCGGTACCAGCGTTCGAGCGGCAGTTCCTGCGAGACGCCCATGCCGCCGAGGATCTGCACCGCGCGGTCGACGACGCGCCCGGCGGTCTCGGTGGCCACCACCTTGGCGATCGAAGAAGCCACCTTGAGGTCGCCACGGCCCGACTCGGCGATCCACGCCGCCTGCCAGGTGAGCAGCCGCGCGGCGCGCAGCTCCATCTCGCTGTCGGCCACCATCCACTGGATGGCCTGCTTGTCGGCGAGCTTGCTCTTGAAGGTCTCGCGCTCGCGCGCCCAGTCGATGGCGATCTGCAACGCCGCCTGCGCGATGCCGATGGTGCCCGCGGCGTAGGGGATGCGGCCCTCGACGAGCCACTTCTCGCAGATGGCGAAGCCCTGGCCTTCTTCGCCGAGCCGGTCTTCGACCGGCACCTCGACGTCCTTGAAGGTGATCTCGTAGGGCGCGTAGGAGCGGATGACCGGGATCGCCTTCAGCGTCATGCCCTTTGGCTGGCCGTTGACGATGAAGGCGGTGATGCCGCCGCGGTCGCCTTGCTCGCCGGTGCGCGCGAAGACGATGCCCCAGTCGGCGCCCTCGGCGCCGGTGATCCACATCTTGCTGCCGTTGAGCACGTAGCGGTCGCCCTTGCGAACGGCGCGGCTGCGGATCGAGCGCGCCGGGTCGGCGCCGCCCGAGGCCTCGCTGATGGCGAAGTAGATCTTGCGGCCCTGCTCGACACCGGGCACGCCGTACTTGCGCACTTGCTCGGGCGTGCCCAGCCAGATGGCGTTGGGCGGGTCGGCGCCGAAGGCCCCGCAGGCCGGCACGTAGGCGCCCATGCGGCACTTGGCGGCTTCCTCGGCGACGACCGCCTGGCCGAGCGTGCTCAGGCCGGCGCCACCGTGCTCCTGCGGCGAGCGCACGCACCACAGGCCGATGGCGCGCGCCTTGGCCTGCAGGCCGGCGAGCACGTCGCCGGGCAGCGCGTAGGCGTCGTGCGGCGCCCGGTCTTCGGCCGGCTTGACCTCGGCGGCCATGAAGCGGGCCACGGTGTCCTGGATCTGGCGGAGCTCTTCGGGGAGCTCCCAGGTGTCTGCGCTCATGGCGGCGTCTCGGTGCCTTGCGGGTCTGGGGGGGAGAGGGAGGGCGTCGGTGCGATTCTGTCAAAATGGAACGCAATCCGTCAAACGGAATTTGCGTTGACGATGCCGGCGGTCGGCCGGGATAATGAACCGCAATCCGATGCGCGGAATGCGTCCGCGCCGTCCCCGACCTGCCGAAACGCCCCGCCATGACCGTGTCCCCGCCCCGCCGCCTCTACACCGCGGCCGAGATGCAGCGCCTGTTCGCGCCGCGCAGCATCGCCATCGTCGGCGCCTCGGCCACGCCGGGCTCGTTCGGCGCCGTCACGCTGGCCAACATCGCCGGGCCCGGGCGCTTCGAGGGGCCGGTGCAGCTCGTCAACGCGCGCTATCCGGACATCGGCGGCCGCCCCTGCCACCCCTCGGTGAGCGCGCTCCCCGAGACGCCCGATTGCGTGTTCGTCGCCGTGCCGCGCGACGCCGTTGAAGGCGTCGTGCGCGAATGCGCGCAGCGCGGCGTCGGCGGCGTGGTGCTGTTCTCGTCGGGCTTCGGCGAGACCGGCCGGCCCGAGCGCGTGCAGCAGCAGCAGCGCCTGGTGGCCATCGCGCGCGAAGCCGGCATGCCGCTCCTGGGCCCCAACTGCGTGGGCTTCATGAACTACGGCCTGGGCATCGTCGGCACCTTCGGCGCCGCCAGCTTCCGCGGCAAGCCCGAGGCGCCGGCGGTCGGCCTCGTCAGCCAGTCGGGCGCCGTCGGCGCGGCGCTGGCGCAGGCGCAGGAGCACGGCCTCGTGCTCAGCCACCTGCTCACCTGCGGCAACGCCAGCGACGTGGACGTGGCCGACCAGGTGGCCTACCTCGCCGCCGACCCGGCCTGCCGCGCCGTGGCCTGCGTGTTCGAGGGCATGGCCGAGCCGGCGCGCTTTCTCGCCGCGGCGGCGTTGTGCCACGAAGCCGGAAAGCCGCTCGTCGTGCACAAGCTGGGCACCAGCGCGCGCGGCGCGGCGGCGGCGGTGTCGCACACCGGTTCGGTGGCCGGCTCGCACGCCGCCTACCGCGCCGCGCTCGAGCAGGCCGGCGTGGTGATGGTCGACGAGATCGAAGCGCTGCTGGACACCACCTCGTTCTTCGCCAAGGCGCCGCGCCCCACGGCGCGCGGCGTGGCGGTGGCCGCGGTGTCGGGGGGTGCCTGCATCGGCCTGGCCGACCGCGCCGAGGAGCAGGGCGTCGATCTGCCGCACCCGGGCGAGGCGACGATGGCCGCGCTCGAGCGCCTGATCCCCGAGTACGGCTCGCCGGGCAACCCCTGCGACATGACGGCCCAGGTGCTGGCCACGCCGAAGCAATTGCACGAATGCTTCGAGGCGCTGATGGCCGACGAGCGCTACGGCGCCCTCGTCGTGGCGCACACCTTCGCCTACGAAGCGGCGACGGCGCGCATCGAGACGCTCGGCCGCGCCGCTGCCGAGCACGGCAAGATCGCCTGCAACCTGTGGCTGACGCAGCACCTCGAAGGCCCCGGCGCCTGGGAGAGCGAGCGCCACCCGAACGTGGCCACGTTCCGCTCGATGCGCCACTGCATGGCAGCACTCGCCGCCTGGCACCGGCGCGCCGACTGGCTGGCGCGCCGCAGCGAAGGCGCCGCGCGGCTGAGCGCCCCCGATGCGGCGGCGCGCGCCGCGCGGCTGATCGACGCCTCGCCCAACGCCACGCTCACCGAGCGCGAAGGCAAGGCGGTGCTCGCCTGCTACGGCGTGCCGGTCGTGCGCGAACGCCTCGTGCAAAGCGCCGACGAAGCCGTGGCCGCCGCCGGCGAGGCGGGGCTCGAGGCGCTGCCCGCGTTGCCCGTGGTGCTGAAGGTCGAGTCACCCGACATCGCGCACAAGACCGAAGCCGGCGTCATCCGCCTGAACCTGCGCACGGCCGCCGAAGTGCGCGCCGCGTTCGACGAGGTGATGGCGCGCGCGCGCGCCGTGCAGCCGCCCGCGCGCATTGCCGGCGTGCTGGTGCAGCCGATGGTCCCGCAGGGCACCGAGATCATGGTCGGCGCGCGCGTCGATGCGCAGTTCGGGCCGATGGTCGTCGTCGGCCTGGGCGGCGTGTTCGTCGAGCTGCTGCGCGACACCGCGGTGCGCCTGGCCCCGGTCAGTGCCGCCGAAGCCCGGCGCATGCTCGCCGAGCTGAAGGCGCAACGCGCGCTGGCGGGCTTTCGCGGGGCGCCTCCGGTGGACCTCGGGCGGCTGGCGGAGATCATCGCGCGCGTGTCCGAGCTCGCCGCCGACCAACGCCAGCGCATCGCCGAGCTCGACGTGAACCCGCTCATCTGCGACGGCGAGCGCATCATCGCCGTCGACGCGCTGATCGCGCGCGGCGCCGCTGCGGCGCAAGGCAGCGACCGCGGCGCTTCCAGGCATTGACATGAACGCCACGCCAGAACCCGGACCCGGACCCGGACCCGACAGCGCCTCGCCGCTGGCGCAGTACCGCCGCTTCCTCGAGCGCGGCCAGCTCGGCTACCAGCTCGACGAGGACGGCCGCGCGCTCTTCTTCCCGCGCGTGGCCGCGCCGGCCGGCTACCGCGGCGCGCTGCGCTGGGCGGCGAGCGCGGGCCTGGGCACCGTCTACGCCACCACCTGGATCGCGCCCAAGGCCGAGGCGCCGTACAACGTGGCGCTCATCGACATGGACGAGGGCTTCAGGCTGATGAGCCGCGTCGAAGGCCTCGCGCCCGGCGACGTGAAGATCGGCCTGCGCGTGACGATGCGGGTGCATCCGGCGGCCGGCGACGACGACCCGTACCCGGTGTTCGTGCCGCTCGACGCGCCGGCCGCAGGAGCGGCGCGATGACGGCGCCCGGCCAGCACCCCCTTGGCCTGCACCGCGGCGCCGCGGCGATCGTCGGCGCCGCCGAATCCGACCTCGGCGAAGTGGCCGAGGGCACGAGCGTCGTCGACCTGATGGCGCAGGGCGTGCACCGCGCGCTCGACGATTGCGGCCTGACGCTGGCCGACGTCGACGGCGTCTTCGCCGCCAGCGGCCAGAGCCGCATGCCGAGCATCGCGCTTTGCGAGTACCTGCGGCTGCAGCCGCGCGTCCACGACAGCACGATGATGGGCGGCTCGTCGTTCATGACGCACGTCGCGCACGCCCAGGCGGCCATCGAGGCGGGCCTGTGCGAGGTGGCGGTCGTCGCCTACGGCAGCACGCAGCGCAGCGCCGGCCGGCGCAACGTGGCGCCGCGCGAGTTCAACCCCTACGAGACGCCGTTCAAGCCCCTCACGCCGGCCACTGCCTATGCGCTGGCGGCTTCGCGCCACATGCACGAGTTCGGCACCACGCGCGAGCAGCTCGCCGAGATCGCGGTGGCGGCGCGCCGCTGGGCGCAGCTCAACCCGGCGGCATGGGAGCGAGCGCCGCTCACCGTGGCTGACGTGCTCGCCTCGCGCATGGTGAGCCACCCGCTGACGGTGCGCGACTGTTGCCTCGTCACCGACGGCGGCGGCGCCATCGTCGTCACCTCGGCGGCGCGCGCCGGCCGCCTGCGCAAGCCGCCGGCCTACGTGCTGGGCGTGGGCGAATGCCTGAGCCACCAGGCGATCAGCAGCATGCCCGACCTCACCACGACCGGCGCCGCGCGTTCGGCCGCGCAGGCCTACGCGATGGCCGGCCTCGCGCCGCGCGACATCGACGTGGTGCAGGTCTACGACGCCTTCACGATCACGACGCTGCTCTTCCTCGAGGACCTGGGCTTCTGCCCCAAGGGCGAAGGCGGCCGCTTCGTCGCCGACGGCGCCATCGCACCCGGCGGCCGGCTGCCCGTGAACACCAGCGGCGGCGGCCTGTCGTACTGCCACCCGGGCATGTTCGGCCTCTTCGTGCTGATCGAAGCGGTGCGGCAACTGCGCGGCGAATGCGGTGCGCGGCAGGTGGCCGGCGCCGAGACCGCCATCGCGCACGGCAACGGCGGCGTGCTGTCGAGCCAGAGCACGGTGGTGCTGGGGACGGCGGCGGCGCTGTGATTGGGCGCCGGCGAAGGACGAGACCGCGCTGAACGGCGCCGGCCGGCCCAGCTAAACCCCCGGGGCCATGCGATCTTTGTGCTTGCGCTGTTCCGGGGGCACGAAACGGAAGTCGCCCTGTCGTGGTTTCGCCCGACGCGGTGAATGCGCGCCTGCGGAACCTCATCGTGGACCTCCTGCCTTGATGGCGACGCTGCGGACCCTGCAGGACCTGTTCGCGCCCTGACCGGCCCCGCGGAAGACCGGTACCGCCTTTCGCTGCGCAGGGCCTGACGCTGCGCCGGCGTGGCGCCGGCCTGCCGCCGCTGTCACCTTTTGGCTCCGCGCGCCGTCTAATGCCGCAAACCCGGAGCCTTCGATGCCGAACCGTCCAACGCCGTCGCCGTCATCTCGCGCCGATGGCGTCGATGACTCTTCCGACCCCGCCCTCGTGCAGCGGGCGTGCGCCGGCGACGCGGCGGCGTTCGAGTTGATCATGCGGCGCCACAACCGGCGCCTCTTCCGCGCCGCGCGCGGCATCGTCGATGACAGTGCCGAGGCGCAGGACGTGGTGCAGGAAGCCTACCTGCGCGCCTTCACGCGGCTTTCGTCCTACCGCGCCGAATCGGCGCTTGGGACCTGGCTCACGCGCATCGCGGTCAACGCCGCGCTCGATGCGGTGCGCGCCAGGGGACGGATCGTTCTCCTCGAAGCGCGCCCCGACGAAGGCAGCGAAGCCATGCACCACGACGAGAACACTCCCGAAGCCCCCGGCGCGCCTGGCGCGCTGCCCGCGCCCGACGCCCCCGACGCGCTTGCCGAGCGCGGCCAGCTGCGCGCGCTGCTCGAAGCGGCCATCGGCCGCCTGCCGCCGCTGTATCGCACGGTGTTCATGCTGCGTGCGGTGGAGGAACTGAGCGTCGATGAGACCGCCCGCTGCCTCGGCGTCAGCGCCGACGTCGTGAAGACCCGCTACCTGCGTGCGCGCTCGCTGCTGCGCGACACGCTCGGCGCGCAGATCGAGGCCCACACCACCGAGTCGTTCGCGTTCGCGGGGCCGCGCTGCGACGCCGTCGTCGGCAACGTGCTTGCCGCGCTGCGCACACGCGGCCTCGTCCGCGGCACCTGACGCCGAAGAAGCCGTCCGCCGAACGGCGCCCTCAACCCGCAGATCCTCTGGAGATCCTCGTGATGAACGATTCCTTCCTCGTGCTGCCGCGCTCGGTCCAGGGCGTGGTCTCGCCGCTGACGCCGCTGACGCCGCTGTCGCCGCCGACGCCACTGTCGCGCCGCGGCGCGCTGGCCGGCGCGGTGCTCTCGGCCTCGGCCGTGGCGCTGCTCGGCGGGCGCGACGCGCTGGCCGCCGGCGCCAAGGGCGACCCCGCCAACGACGTGCGCATCCTCAACACGGCGCTCGCGGCCGAGCTGGAAGCGGTGGCCGCCTACCAGGTGGGCGCCGAAAGCAGCCTGCTCGGCAAGCCGGCGCTCGCGCTGGCGCAGCAGTTCCAGGGCCACCACAAGGAGCATGCCGAAGCGCTCGCCGGCACGGTGTCGAAGATGGGCGGCAAGCCCGTGGCGAAGAAGGACAAGTACACCTTCCCCACCGACAAGCTGAAGAACGAGGCCGACGTGCTGCGCTTCGCTGCCGGCCTGGAGCGCGGCGCGGTGGCGGCCTATCTCGGTGCGGTGCCGGTGCTCGACGACCGCAAGCTGGCGCAGGTGGCTGCCAGCATCCTCGGCGACGAGGCGATGCACTGGGCGGTGCTGCGCAACGCGCTCGGCGAAACGCCGGTGCCGGCGGCGTTCATGTCATGAAGCCCGGCCGCGCGAGCGCTCTCGGCGCGGCCGTTGTCATCGCTTCGAGCGCGCTGGTGGTCGCCGGGCCGGCCGGTGCGGCCATGAACGCGATCAAAGGCGCGGCGCCGACAGACCCGGGCCCGAGCGTGTCCAAGGCCGCGCCCGGCAAAGCCGCGGCCAAGGACGCGGCCGCGCTCAGGCGCGGCGAGCAGGTCTACGAACGCTGCGCGGCGTGCCACTCGATCGAGGCCAACCGCGCCGGCCCGCGCCACTGCGGCCTGTTCGGGCGCCGCGCCGGCAGCGAGCCCGGCTTCGAGGGCTACTCCGAAGCGATGCGGCGCTCGGGCATCGTGTGGAACGAGCGCACGCTCGATCGCTTCCTCGCCGCGCCGACGCGGGTGGTGCCCGGCACCGCGATGGGCTACGCCGGCATCGCCGACGCCGGCGAGCGCAGCGACCTCATCGCCTACCTGCGCGAGGCCACGCGCAAGGGCCAGACCTGCCGCGCCGCGCCGTAAGTGCCGGTCGGCCCGGGTGGCCGCAGGCCGCAGGGTCGCGGCCCGCCGCGATCGCTGCGCTGGGGCTCGCCGCTGCGCGGCGCCGCTTGCCAAGCGTCGCGGTGCCGCGCCGCCCTTGGGCCCCCGGGCCCTTTGCGGCTCAACGCCCCGTGAACCGCGGCTTGCGCTTGTCCTGGAACGCGGCGCGGCCCTCGGCGTGGTCCGAGGTCTGCGCGAGCTGCGGGCCGACGAGCAGTTCCTGCTCGAGGAAGGCGGCGAGGCCCGGCGCCACCGCGGCGCCGAAGAGCTGCTTGGCCATCGCCAGCGCCAGCGTCGGGCCGGCGGCGTACTCGGCGGCGAGCGCCAGCGCGTCGCTCAGCACCTGCTCCTCGGGCACCACGCGCGCCACGAGGCCGAGCGCCAGCGCTTCCTCGGCGCGCAGCTTGCGGCCGCTCAAGACGAGTTCCTTGGCGCGCGACATGCCGAGCTGGCGCGCCAGGAACCAGATGGCGCCGCCGTCGGGCGCGAGGCCCACGCGCGTGAACACCTGCGAGAAGTCTGCCGAGGGCGAAGCGATGGCCACGTCGCAGGCCATCGCCAGGCTGAAGCCGATGCCCACCGCGGCGCCGCGCACGGCGGCCACCACCGGCTTGTCCAGGCCGTGCAGCGCCAGCACCATCGCGTGCAGCGTCTTCATGCGCTCGCGCGCGCCGGCCAGGTCGCGCCCGCCCATGCGGCTCACGTCGGCACCGGCGCAGAACGCGTTGCCGGCGCCGGTGAGCACGAGGGCGCGCACGGCGTCGTCCTCGGCCAGCTCGCGCAGCGCTGCCAGCAGCGCGCGGCGCATCTCGAGGTCGAGCGCGTTGCGCCGCTCGGGGTGGTTCATCGTGAGGACGGCGACGGCGCCTTGCCGCTCGATGTCGATGCTGCTCATGGGCGCGATGGTACGGGTTTCGCTTGACGGAATCAATTCCGGAAAATAGACTTTCCGGCATGATCGAGCCGAACCCCGCCACGAACGCGCCTGCCGGCGACGCGCCAGCCGGCGACCCCGCGAACGACGCCGCGAACGACGCCGCGAACTACGCCGTTCACGGCGACGTTGCCGTCTGCTTCCTCGACAACCCGCCGGTCAACGGCATGGGCCACGCCGTGCGCCAGCGGTTGGCCGCCGACCTGGAGCGCGCCGCGGCCGACCCGCAGGTGCGCGCCATCGTCGTCGCCGGGGCCGGGCGCATGTTCTGCGGCGGCGCCGACATCAAGGCCTTCAACACGCCGGCCTCGCGCGCCGAGCCGAGCTCGCGCACGATCGTCAAGCGCATCGAGGAATCGGCCAAGCCGGTGGTCGCCGCGATCCACGGCAACGCGCTCGGCCTGGGGCTGGAGTTCGCGATGGGCTGCCACTACCGCATCGCGCAGCGCGGCGCCAGGCTCGGCCTGCCCGAGATCAAGCTCGGCCTCTTGCCCGGCGGCGGCGGCACGCAAAGGCTGCCGCGGCTGGTGGGCGTGGAAGCGGCCGCCCGGATGATCCTCTCGGGCGCGCCGGTGCTGGCCGACGAGGCGCTCGCGATGGGCCTCGTCGACGAGGTCAGCGCCGGCGAGCTGCTGCCCGCCGCCATCGACTTCGCGCGCCGCATGGCCGCGCGTGCCGGGCATCCCGTGGTGTCCAGGCGCGCCGCCACGCCGCCGAAGGATGCGGGCTGGTTCGACGAACAACGCGCCGCCGCGAGCAAGAGCCACCGCGGCCAGCCGGCGCCGCTGGAGTGCCTGGCCTGCATCGAAGCCGCGGGGACGCGCCCCTTCGACGCAGGCATGGCCTTCGAGCGCGAGCGCTTCGACGTCCTCGTCAACGGCACCGAGTCGAAGGCGCTGCGCCACCTCTTCCTGGCCGAGCGCGCCGCGGCCAAGATCGCCGGCGTGCCCGCGGACACGCCGCTGCGCCCGGTGAAGCGCGTCGCCGTCATCGGCGCCGGCACGATGGGTGGCGGCATCGCGATGAGCTTCGCCAGCGCCGGCATCGCCGTCACGCTCGTCGAGACGAAGCAGGAAGCGCTCGACCGCGGCCTGGCCAACATCCGCCGCAACTACGCCGGCACCGTGGCCAAGGGCAAGCTCGCCCAGGCCGAGGCCGACGCGCGCGTGGCGCGCATCGAGCCGACGCTGGCCCTGGAACGCACGGCCGAAGCCGACCTCGTCATCGAGGCGGTGTTCGAGGACCTGGAGGTCAAGAAGAGCCTCTTCGCGCGCCTCGATTCGCTGTGCAAGCCCGAGGCGATCCTCGCCACCAACACCTCGCGCCTGGACGTGAACGAGATCGCGCGCAGCACGTCGCGGCCGGCTGCGGTGATCGGGCTGCACTTCTTCAGCCCCGCCAACGTGATGCGCCTCGTCGAGGTGGTGCGCGGCGCTGCAACGGCCCCCGACATCATCGCCACCTGCATGGAGCTGGCGCGCCGCATCGGCAAGCTGCCGGTGCTGGTGGGCGTGTGCGACGGCTTCGTCGGCAACCGCATGGTGGCGCAGTACGCGCGCGAAGCCGAGTTCCTGCTCGAAGAAGGCGCGACGCCGCAGCAGGTGGACGGCGCGCTGCAGAAGTTCGGCCTGGCGATGGGGCGCTTCGCAATGTCGGACCTCGCCGGCCTGGACATCAGCTGGTCCAGCCGCAAGCGCGCCGCCGCCACGCGGCCGGCGCACCTGCGCTACAGCAAGGTGGCCGACCGCCTGTGCGAGGCGGGCCGCTTCGGCCAGAAGACGGGCGCCGGCTTCTACCGCTACGAGAGCGGCAGCCGCACGCCGCTGCCCGACCCCGTGGTGCAGCAGGTGATCGAAGACTGCGCCCGCGAAGCCGGCATCGCGCGGCGCGCCATCAGCGACGAAGAGATCGTCGAGCGCACGATCTACGCGCTGGTCAACGAAGGGGCCAAGGTGCTCGAGGACGGCATCGCCCAGCGCGCCAGCGACATCGACCTCATCTACGTCAACGGCTACGGCTTCCCCGCCTGGCGCGGCGGGCCGATGTTCCATGCCGACACCGTGGGGCTGGCCAAGGTGTACGAGCGCGTGTGCGCGTTCCACCGCGAGCAGGGCGAGTTCTGGAAGCCGGCGCCGCTGCTGGCGCGGCTGGCGGCGGCGGGGAAGACGTTCGCGAAGCCGGAGTGAGGGCTGATCGGCCGATGGCCCGAGCAAGGCCATCGGCCGCAAACAGCCAGCCGCAGCCGGCCCGCTCAAGCCGCGACGGCCGCCTTGCGCGCCCTTGCCGCCGCCTTCGTGGCCGGCGCCGCCGCCTTCGCCGCCCGCTTGGCAGCCGGCTTCTTCGCGGCCGCCGCCCGCTCGGCCACCCCTTGCGCCTCGTCGGCGGCCAGCAGCTTCAGGTCGACGGTGTTCTCGGGGCTCGCGCCCAGGCGGGCCGAGATGTCGCGGCCGGCGGCGATCATGATCTCGGACAGTTCGTGGTCGCGAGGGTCGACGCGCACGCTCGGGCCGGTGAGCGAGAGGCAGTAGCGAACCTCGTCGCGCAGGTCGAAGATCGGCACCGCGATCGCCGTGAGCCCGGCCACGCGCTGGCCGCGCGTGATGGCGTAGCCCTGGCGGCGGATGCGCGCGATCTCGCGGTCGAAGGCGCCGCGGTCGAAGGCGTCGCCTTTGGGCGCGTTCGCCTTCAGCACCGACTCCAGTTCCTCGGCCTTCATGTAGGCCATGATGATGCGGGCGCTGGCGCCCAGCAGCAGCGGCTGGTGCTCGCCCGGGCGCGCCATCGACATCAGCGGCGAGGGCGTGTCCACCACGTCGAGCACCATGCGGTCGTTGCCGACGACGGCGTTGAGGGTGATCGTCTCCGAAACCTGCTCGTTGACCTGCAGCATCACCGGCCGCGCGATGTCGCGGATGTTCAGCGTGCTGCGCACCAGGCCGCCCAGGCGCGCCAGCTTCAGCGAAAGGCAGTAGCGCTGGTTGTCCAGGCGGATGAGGAAGCCGGCGCTCTCCAGCGTGGCGACGAGGCGGAACGCCGTCGTCTTGGGCATGCGGATGCGCTCGGCGATCTCCTGCAGCGACAAGCTCAGGTGCGCGTTGTCGTAGGCGTCGAAGATGGCCAGCGCGCGGCCCACGGCACGGATCATCTTCCCTCCCGGACCTCGTTTCGTTCGGCGGAACGACTATAGCGCAGCGGTCGTCTCGTGCAGCGCGGCGAAGCGGGCGCGGTGCGCGCCGGCGTTGCCGAGCCAGGCCGAGAGCACGAGCGCGCGCTTGAGGTACAGGCCGGCGTCGTATTCGTCGGTGAAGCCGATGGCACCGTGCAGCTGGATCACTTCGCGCGTGACGCGCAAGCCGGCGTCGCTGGCGCGCGCCTTGCAGCGGCTGGCCGTCAGCGCGCGTTCGCGCGCAGCGGCGGCTGGCTCGGCCGCTGCGGCCACCGCGCCCGCCGCAGCCACCGCACCCACCGCACCCACCGCACCCACCTCGCCGGCGGCAGCGCCTGGCTCGCCTGCGTCCCCTGCGGCCAGCGTGCGCACGGCGTCCTGCACCACCGCGCGCAGCAGCTCCTGCTGCACGTAGAGGTCGGCCGCCTTGTGCTGCAGCGCCTGGAAGCTGCCGATCGGCTTGCCGAACTGCACCCGCGTGCGCATGTAGGCCAGCGCCATCGCGAGCGCCGCCTCGGCGACGCCCAGCATCTCGGCCGCGGCGAGCACGCAGGCCTCGTCGAAGGCGTGGATCAGGGGGGCGAGCGCGTCCTCGCCGGTGGCGAGCACCGCCTGCGGCGCGACGCGCGCGCCGTCGAGGTCGAGCACGCCGCTTGGGGTCTGGTCGGCGCGCCACTCGTGCGTGAGCGTGACGCCCGGCGCATCGGCGGCCACCCAGAAGAGCCCCGGCCCGGCCGGCATGCGGGCGCTGACGACGAAGCCGCCGGCGGCGGCCGCGCCGGCCACGAAGCGCTTGCGGCCGCTGAGCCGCCAGCCACCAGCCGCTTCGGCATCGGCGCGTGCGGTCATCGTTGCGGGGTCGATGCCGCCCAGGCCCTCCTGCCACGCCACTGCCGGCAGCAGCGCGCCTTCGGCCACCTGCGCCAGCAGCGCGCCGGCGAAGCGGCTGCCGGCGTGCGCCGCGTGGTGCGCCGCGTGGTGCGCCGCATGGTGCAGCACGCCCGTGGCGAAGGCCGCCGGCGCCAGCGGGTCGGCCATCAGCCCCTTGCCCAGTTCTTGCAGCACCGCGGCCATCTCGGGCAGGCCGAGGCCCAGGCCGCCGTGCGCCTCGGGAACGAGCAGGCCGAACCAGCCCAGCTCGACCATCTGGCGCAGGTGCGCCAGGTCGTACCCCGGCAGCGTGCCGCGGCGTTCGCGCAGGCGCTTGAGGTCGCCAGCGCGGCGCACGAAATCGACCGCGCTCTCGCGCAGCATCTGAAGCTGCTCTGCGTCGGCGTCGGCACTGGCAGTGGCGGCGGCGGTGGCAGTGGCGGTGGCGGTGGCCTCGGCGGCCGTTGCCGTGGCCCGCGGTTGCGCGATCTCGGACATGGTTTCCTCAGGACGGCAGCTCGAGCACGTTCTTGGCCAGGATGTTGCGTTGCACCTGGCTCGAGCCGCCGTAGATGGTGAAGGCGCGGCAGTCGAGGAACGGGTAGAGGATGTCGATGGCTTCGCCGGCCACGTCGACCTCGCCGCCCAGGCCGCCCAGGTCGCCGGCGGCTTCCACCATCAGCTCGGTCACGCGCTGGCAGGTCTCGGTGGCCCAGATCTTGAGCATCGAGACCTCGAAGCCGAAGCTGCCGCCGGTGCGCATGATCTGCGCGAAGCGCTCGTAGGCCGAGCCGGCGTCGAGCACGTCCATCGTCACCTGCGTGTAGCGGTCGCGGAACACCGGGTCGGCGAACTTGCCGCTGGCGCGCGCCAGCTGTTCCAGGCGCAGCAGCGCAAGCGTCGACTGCCGCGGCGAGCCCGACCAGATGCGCTCGAAGCCGAGCAGCGCCTTGGCCACGTTCCAGCCGCCGTTCAGCTCGCCCACGAGGTTGGAAAGCGGCGTGCGCACGTCGTCGAGGAAGACCTCGCACAGCTCTTCGTGGCCGGCGATGTTGCGGATCGGGCGCACCTTCACGCCCGGCTGCCGCATGTCGATCATCACGAAGCTGATGCCGGCCTGCTTCTTCACCGTCTTGTCGGTGCGAACGAGGGCGAACATGTGCGTGGCGTCGAAGGCGACGCTGGTCCAGATCTTCTGGCCGTTGATGACGAACTCGTCGCCTTCGATGCGCGCCTCGGTGCGCAGGCTGGCGAGGTCGGAGCCGGCGTTGGGCTCGGAGTAGCCCTGGCACCACAGGTGCTCGCCGGCCAGGATCCTGGGCAGGAAGCGCCGGCGCTGCTCGTCGTTGCCGCGCGCGATGAGCACCGGGCCCAGGTTCATCAGCCCCTGGTCCATGACGCGCGGCGCGCCGCTGCGCTCCAGCTCTTCCATGTAGACGAGCACCTTGGACTGCGTGAGCCCCATGCCGCCGTGCTCGGCCGGCCACGCCGGCACCAGCCAGCCGTGGCGCGACATCGTCAGGTACCACTCGCGCACCTCGGCCCAGCGCGGGCGGCGGCTCAGGAAGCGCAGGTGCGCCGGCACGTGCGCGGCGAAGAACTCGGCGGCGATGCGGCGGAACTCTTCGTCGCTGAGCGCGTTCCAGTCGCGGCTGGCGCGGGCGGGTGGCGTGGCGTCCGTCATCGTGGGCTCGTTCGCTCGGCGGGCGGGGCTCTCAGCGGCCCTTGAACACCGGCGGCCGCTTCTCGATGAAGGCCTTGGCCGCCTCGTGGTGGTCGCGCGAGTTGATGCTCAGCATCTCGTAGGCGATGGAGGCGTCGAGGATCAGGTTGAGCTGGTGCTTGATCCACTTGTTCACCGCCAGCTTGGTCCAGCGCACGGCCAGCGGCGGCAGCGCGTTGAGCTCCTCGGCCATCTTCATCGCCGTGCTCATCACCTCGGCGGCCGGCGCCACGTGGTTGACGAGGCCGAGCGCGTGCGCCTCGGTGCCGTTGACGAGCCGCCCGCGCATCAGGAATTCCTTGGCCCGCGCCGGGCCCACCAGCAGCGGCCAGACGACGGCGCCGCCGTCGCCGGCGACGAGGCCGACCTTGACGTGCGAGTCGCCGAACCTGGCCGTGTCGGCGATGATGGCCACGTCGCAGAACAGGGCCAGCGTCGCGCCCAGGCCGACGGCGTCGCCGTTGACGGCGGCGATGATCGGCTGCTGCACGTCGAGCATGCCTTCGAAGAGGCGGTGCGTGGCGGCGGGCACGTGCAGCGAGAAGTCCCAGCCTTCGTCGGTGCCGAAGCGCGAGGCCATGCGCTTGATGTCACCGCCGGCCGAGAACGTCTTGCCGGCGCCGGTGAAGACGATGACGTTGACCTCGCGGTCGCTGCCGAGGTCGCGCCAGATGTGCTCCAGCTCGGCGTGCATCTCGGCGTGCACGGCGTTGCGGTTGTCGGGCTGGTTCAGCGTCAGCGTGGCGATGCCGCCCTCGCGCTGGATGCTCAGGTACTTGTAGCGGGCGTAGTCGGGCGTCATGCGCTGGGGCCTCGGTGAGCGATGGGCGGGCGGCGGAACGGCGGCGCCGCAGCGCGGCAAGGGCCGGGGGCTCCCGGCTCGACGCAGTTCCATTTTCTGCGTATATTCTCCGATTGTGGAACAGCGCTGTCAAACCGGCCCCGGCCCTTCCTCGGCGTCTTCGGCGTCTTCGGCGTCTTCGGCATCTTCGGCATCCCCGGCACCCCCGGAGTGGCTCGCCGCGCTGGCCGACCTGGGCGACCTGGCGGACCGCGAGGCCATCCGCGCGGCGCTGTACCGATACTGCCGCGGCATCGATCGCGCCGACGAGGCGATGCTGCGCTCGGCGTACTGGCCCGATGCCACCGACTGCCACGGCGCCTACCAGGGCAGCGCTGCCGGCTTCATCGAGCGCGCGCTGGTGGCGCTGCGCGCAGGCGGCCGTGGCGTGCACCAGGTGAGCAACGTGCTGATCGAACTGCACGGCGAGCGGCACGGCGAGCAGCACGGCGAGCAGCACGGGCAGCAGCAGCGCGATGCCGGCGGCCCGACCCGCAGCGCCGCTGTCGAGAGCAGTTTTTTCGCCTTGCAGACCACCGCTGCGGCGCCGGCGCAGCGCACGCTGCTGGCCGGCCGCTACCTCGACCGCTTCGAGAAGCGCGGCGCCGAATGGCGCATCGCCGCGCGCACGGTGGTCTACGACTGGATCGAGGAGCGCGAGTGCCCGGCGCTCGCCGGCGACGACGCCACGCTCTTCGGGCGCCGCCAGCCCACCGGCCGGCGCGACGCCGCCGATCCGCTCTACGCCTTCCTCGCCGCGGCGCTGGCGCCGGCGGCATAGACCTTCCCCTGTTCGCCCACGATGCAGCCCACGACGAAGCCCACGACGAAGGAACCCGCACCATGATCACCCGCCGCCGCACCCTCCAGGCGCTGGCCGCCACGGCCGCCTTGCCGGGCATCGCCCGCGCTGCCTGGCCCGACAAGCCCATCCGCATCATCGTGCCGTACGCGCCGGGCGGCTTCACCGACATCGTCTCGCGCCTGGTGGCCCAGAAGATGAGCGCGCGCTTCGGGCAGCCGGTGGTGGTGGAGAACAAGGCCGGCGGCTCGACGACGATCGGCGCCGACTACGTGGCCAAGAGCGCGCCCGACGGCTACACGCTCATCATGGCGGTGACGACGACGCTGTCGACCAACCCGTTCCTGTTCAAGAAGCTCAGCTACAAGATGAGCGACTTCGAGCCCGTCGCCCTCACCGGCCTGACGCCGTTCGTGCTGAGTGCGCACCCCTCGGTGCCGGCCAACACGGTGAAGGAACTCGTGGCGCTGGAGAAGGCCAGGCCGGGCACGCTGAGCCTGGCGACGCTGGGCACCGGCAGCAGCACGCACCTGGTGGGCGCGATGTTCAACGAGGCCGCCGGCGTCAACCTCACCTACATCCCGTACAAGGGCGCGGGCCCGGCGCTCAGCGACCTGATGGCCGGGCACGTGCAGCTGTTCTTCGACGGCATCGCCACTTCGGCGCCGCTGTTCCGTTCGGGCAAGCTGAAGGGCATCGCCATCTCCTCGGAGCAGCGCTCGCCGGCGGCGCCGAACGTGCCGACCTTCGCCGAGTCGGGGCTGCCGGCCATGCAGGCGAGTTCCTGGTACGGCCTGCTCGCGCCGGCAGGCACGCCGGCAGCGGTCATCGAGACGCTGAACAAGGCCGCCAACGACGCGCTGCGCGAGAGCGACGTGCGCGCCCGCGTCGAGCAGGACGGCGCCACCGCGCCGCTGCTGACGCCGCAGGAATTCGGCAAGCTGATCGAGCAGCACACGCGCACGTGGGGCCGCATCATCGCGCCGCTGAACATCCAGCTCGACTGATGGGCGAGCGTGCAGGCAACGCGCGCGGGCCGGCCGGCCCGGGCGGCGCGCGCCCGTTCAGCGGCCGCGTGGCGCTGGTCACCGGCTCGACCGACGGCATCGGCCTGGCCACCGCACGGCGGCTGGCCGCCGAAGGCTGCGCGGTGATGCTCAACGGCCTCGGCGAGCCGGCGGCCATCGCCGCGCTCGTCGCCGAAATCGCCGCCGCCCATGGCACCGAGGTGGCGCACGCCGCGGCCGACCTGCGCGACGAGGCCGCTGCGTCGGGCCTGGTGGCACAGGTGCTGCAGCGCTTCGGCCGCCTGGACATCCTCGTCAACAACGCCGGCACGCAGCACAAGGGGCCGATCGAGGACCACCCGCCGGCGCGCTGGCGCGAGGTGTTCGCGCTCAACGTCGACGCCGCGTTCCACACCATCCGCACGGCGCTGCCGGGCATGCGCGAGCGCGGCTTCGGCCGCATCGTCAACATCGCTTCGGTCTACGGGCTGGTGGGCGGCGTCGAGCGCAGCAGCTACGTCGCCAGCAAGCACGCGCTCGTCGGCTTGACGAAGGCGGTGGCGCTGGAGACGGCGGCCACCGCCATCACCTGCAACGCCGTGTGCCCCGGCGACGTGGCCACGCGCATCTACTACCGCAACGCCAAGCTGATGGCCGAGCGCGAAGGCATCAGCCGCGAGGAAGCGCAGCGACGCATCGCCGCGACGAACATGCCTTCGGGCAACGTGGTCGCGCCCGAGCAGGTGGCCGCGCTCGTGGCGTGGCTCGGCAGCGAAGCCGCTGCCGAGATGCGCGGCGCGGCGCTGCCGCTGGACGGTGCCTGGGTGGCGCGCTGATCCCTGATGACGAAGCGCTTCGACAAGCCATGAGCAGCAACGAACCTGCGCCGCCGCGCACCGGCGCGCTCTCGCACATCCGCGTGCTCGACCTGAGCCGCGTCTTCGCCGGCCCCTGGGCCGGGCAGATGCTGGCCGACCTCGGTGCCGAGGTGGTGAAGGTCGAGCGCCCCGGCGACGGCGACGACGCGCGCCGGCTCGGCCCGCCCTTCCTGCGCGACGACGCCGGAGCGCCGACGCGCGAATCGGGCTTCTTCATGAGCGCCAACCGCAACAAGAAGTCGGTGACGGTGGACCTCGCCAAGCCCGAGGGCCAGGCCATCGTGCGCGAGCTGGCGATGAAGGCCGACGTGCTGATCGAAAACTACAAGGTCGGCGACCTGGCGCGCCACGGGCTCGACGCGGCGACGCTGCGCACGCTGAACCCGAGGCTCGTCTACTGCTCGATCACCGGTTTCGGCCAGACGGGCCCTTACCGTGCGCGCGCCGGCTACGACTCGATCTTCCAGGGCATGGGCGGCCTCATGGCCATCACCGGCCACGCCGACGACAGCCCCGGCGGCGGACCGCAGAAGGTGGGGCTCATCGTCTCGGACCTGATGGCCGGCATGTACGCGACGGTGGCCATCCTTGCCGCGCTGGAACACCGCGACGCGGTGTCGGGCGAGGGGCAGTTCATCGACCTGGCGCTGCTCGACTCGCAGGTGGCGGCGTTGTCGCACGTGGGCATGGGCCACCTCGTCTCGGGCGACCCGCTGGCGCGCTGCGGCACGCAGTCGCCCACCGCAGCGCCTTCGCAGATGTACCGCTGCGCCGACGGCGCGGTGATGCTGGTGGTGGGCAACAAGGCGCAGTGGGAGCGGCTGTGCGCCGTGATGGGCCGGCCCGCGCTGGCCACCGATGCGCGCTTCGCCAGCAACCAGGACCGCATCGGCCACCGCGCCGAGTTGAACGCGATCCTCGAGCCGATCTTTGCCAGTGAACCGCGGCAGCACTGGATCGACGCCTTCGCCGAGGCCGGCATCCCGTGCGGGCCGGTGAACGAGCTACCCGAAGTCTTCGCCGACCCGCAGGTGCGCTCGCGCGGCATGGTCGTGCACCTGCCGCACCCGCGGCGCGCACAGCTGCCGATGCTGGCCAATCCGATACGGCTTTCGCAGACGCCGGTGCAGTACCGCAGCGTGCCGCCGGCGCTGGGCGAGCACACGGACGAAGTGCTGGCCGGGCTTGGCTACGACGAGGCCCAGCGGGCGGTGCTGCGGGCGCGGGGCGTGGTGTAGGGCCAGCCCGGCGCGCGCGAAGATGGCTGGCTGAGCAAGTTCGTCGCGGCTCACGCCGCGCCAGCGCGCCGACCTGGCCAGGCTGTCGCCGGCAGCCGGCTGCTGATTTCCCGGCCAAGTGGGCGCCGCGGGCGCTCAAGTCTCGCCTGTCCGGGTCGAAAGCAGTGCAAGTATCAATGTCCGCATTTTTGCGGCTTTCGGCTGGCACGAAGAGGACCCATGAGACTCCAGATCAAGCATATCTATGGTTTGGCCGCGGCGGCGGCGCTGCTGTTTGGCCTCGCGACGATCGGCGCCGCCATCATGAGCAGCCGCAGCAGTGCGCGGGCCGACGAGGCGGCCGCGCGGCGCTACCAGTCGTACCTGCTGGCCGACGAGTTGCGCCAGAGCTCCGACGATCTCACCCGGCTGGCGCGCACCTTCGTTGTCAGCGGCGAGGCGAAGTGGGAGAAGCAGTACTTCGAGATCCTCGATATCCGCAACGGCAAGCTGCCGCGGCCGGCGAACTACGAACGGATCTACTGGGACTTCCGCGCTGCGGGCGTCGAGGTCCCGCCCTCGGCGGGCGCGACGGTGTCGCTGCTCGAACTGATGATGCAGGCCGGCTTCACCGCCCCCGAACTGGCGCAACTGGAGCAGGCCAAGGCCAACTCCGACGACCTCGTGCGCACCGAGACCATCGCGATGAACATGGTCAAGGGCTTGTACGACGACGGCAAGGGCGGCTTCACGCGCCAGGCCGAGCCCGACAAGGCCAAGGCGCGCGAGATGATGCACGACCTCGCCTACCACCAGTACAAGGCCAAGATCATGAAGCCGGTGGACCGGTTCCTGGCGCTGCTGGATCAGCGCACCGCCGCCGAAGTGGCCGCCGCGCAGCAAGCCAGCCGGGCCTGGTCTCACGTGGCCGTGGCGTCCTCGGTGGCGCTCATCGTGTTGCTGTGCGCCGGCGTGTTGTACCTGCGACGCCGCACCGCTTCGCTGCTGGCCGAGGTGAACCGCGTTGCTGCGGGCATCGCCGAAGGGCACCTGGACCAGCGCGTGGACGTCCACCTGCCCGGCAGCGAGGGCGACCTGCTGCGCTCGATGGGCCGCATGCAGGACCACCTGGTCACGCTGGTGGGCACGATCCGCACCGGAGCCGAAAGCGTGGCCACGGCCAGCTCGCAGATCGCGCATGGCAACCAGGACCTCTCCGGCCGCACCGAACAGCAGGCCAGCGCGCTGCAGCAGACCGCTGCCACGATGGAACAGCTGGGCACCACGGTGGGCAGCAACGCCGCCAACGCCAGGCAGGCCAACGAGATGGCGCAGGGCGCCTCGTCGGTGGCGGCGCAGGGCGGCGCGGTGGTGGGCAAGGTGGTCAGCACGATGCAGGGCATCAACGACAGCAGCCGCAGGATCGGCGACATCATCACCGTCATCGACGGCATCGCCTTCCAGACCAACATCCTGGCCCTCAACGCCGCGGTGGAAGCGGCGCGCGCCGGCGAGCAGGGTCGCGGCTTCGCCGTGGTGGCCTCCGAAGTCCGCAGCCTGGCGCAGCGCAGCGCCGAGGCGGCCAAGGAGATCAAGTCTCTCATCGGCCGCAGCGTCGAGCAGGTGGAGCGCGGCACCACCCTCGTGGACGAAGCGGGCCGGACGATGGGCGAGATCGTCAGCGCGATCCAGCGCGTCAGCGGCATCGTGGCCGAGATCGCCTCGGCCAGTGCGCAGCAGAGCTCAGGCGTGCATCAGGTGGGGCAGGCCGTCGCTGCGATGGACCAGGCCACGCAGCAAAACGCCGCGCTGGTGGAGCAAAGCGCCGCCGCCGCGGAGAGCCTGAAGACGCAGGCGCAGCACCTCGTGCAGTCGGTGGCCGTGTTCAGGCTGTCGGCCAGCGACGCGCGCGCCGCCGCGGCCTGACAGCGCGCCACCTGTCGCCGGGGCCGCGCGGCGGCAACGCGGCAAGCCCCCCCCGCAGCAACCGAACGCCGCTCAGCTCGCCTGCAGCCCGCCGTCCACCGGCAGGATGGTGCCGCTGACGTAGCTCGCCATGTCGGAAGCGAGGAACACCGCCGGCGCGGCGATCTCGCCCGGCTGGCCCAGGCGCCCGGCGGGGATGCGCGCGAGGAAGCCTTGCAGCCGCTTCGGATCGTTGCGCGTCGCCTCGGTCATCGGGGTGTCGATGACGCCGGGCGCGATGGCGTTGACGCGGATGCCGTCGCGCGCCAGGTCGGCGGCCAGCGACTGCGTCAGCAGCCTCAGCGCCCCCTTGGATGCCGAGTAGCCCACCGCGCCGCGCTGGCCGCGCAGCGCCGCCACCGAGGCGATGTTGACGATGGTGCCGCGCCTGCGCCTGAGCGCCGGCAGGAAGGCGTGGATGACGTCGAAGGCGCCGAGGTAGTTGACGGCGATCATGCGCCGCACGTTGTCGCGCACGCGCGGGCTGTCGATGCCTTCGCGCACGATGACGCCGGCGTTGTTGACGAGGATGTCGATGTCGCCCAGCTCGGCGCCGATGCGCCCGGCCAGCGCCTGCACGGCGGCGGCGTCGGTCACGTCGAGGGCGTAGGCGCGGCAGACCGCGTCGCTGTCGCCAGCGCCCGCGTTGTCGCTGGGGCGCGCGACGCCGGCGGCGCGCGCCGCGGCAAGCGTGTGGGCGCAGGCATCGAGGGCGAGGTCGGTGACGGCCACGCGCGCGCCGGCGGCGGCGTAGGCGACGGCGATGGCGCGGCCGATGCCGCTGGCCGCGCCGGTGACGAGCGCCAGCTTGCCGGCGAGAAGCGAGGGCCCGGACGAGGACCCGGCAGCGGCGGTCATCACAGCACCTGGCGCTGGCGCAACGCCGCGATGGCCGCTTCGTCGAGCGCCAGGCGCTCGGCGAGGATGGCCTCGGTGTCGGCGCCCAGCGGTGAACTCGGCCGGTAGGGCACCGTGCCGCCGCGGCCTTCGTTGCCACCGGCGTTGCCCGCGCCGTCCCCGCCGTCCCCGTCGAACCGCAGCGGCGAGATCGGCACCACCATGCGGCCGTACTCCGGGTGGTCGATCCAGCGCAGCGAGCCTCGGGCGTGCAGGTGCGGGTCGTTGACGACTTCGGCCAGCGTGCGCACCGGCGCGCAGGGCACGCGGGCGCGGATCAGCAGCTCGAACAGCTCGGCCTTGCTCTGCCGGCGCGTGCGCTCGCCGATCGCCGCGTCGACCTCGTCCATGTGCGCGCAGCGCTGGCGCACGGTGGCGTAGCGCGGCTCGTCGGCCAGCGCCTTGCAGTCCAGTGCCTCGACGAGCCAGCGCCAATGCTGGTCGTTGTTGGTGATGATGGCGATGTAGCCGTCGGCCGCCGGGTACACGTTGTACGGGCACAGCGACAGGCCCGAGTGCCGGTTGCCGGTGCGCACCACCTCGGCGCCACCGCCATACAGCAGCCCCAGGCCCGAAGCGAGCGTGGGGTACACCGCCTCCATCATCGACACCTCCACCGTGCGGCCGCGGCCGGTGCGCTCGCGCTCGAACAGCGCGGCGGCGATGGCGCCGAAGAGGTGGATGCCGGCCAGGAAGTCGGCCATCGCCGGGCCGGCCTTCACCGGCGGCGCTTCGGGGTAGCCGGTGGTGTCGATGACGCCGGCCATCGCCTGCACCGTGAGGTCCATCGCCGGGAAGTCGCGGTACGGCCCGGTCTTGCCGTAGCCCGAGCCCGAGGCGATCACGAGGCGCGGGTTGGCGCCGTGCAGCACCGCGCTGGAAAGGCCAAGCCGGTCCATCACGCCCGGCGCGAAGTTCTCCACCAGCACGTCGGCCTGCGCGGCCAGGCGCAGCAGCACCTCGCGGCCCTCGTCGGTCTTGAGGTTCAGCGTCATCGTGCGCTTGTTCGCGTTGAGCATCGCGAACGGCATCGCCGCGCCGCTGGCGCCCTGGCGCTTGCGCAGGTGCTCGCCGCCGGGCGGCTCGACCTTGATGACCTCGGCCCCGCCCTGGGCGAGCAGGAACGTGGCGTAGGGGCCGTTGTAGATCTGGGTGAGGTCCAGCACCACAACGCCGGAGAAGGGAAAGGACATCGCGGAGCCCGGCAGTGAAGGCGTCGATCGTAGTCGCGTTCCGTTTTTTTCGCAATCTATCGAAAAATGGAACATCGACTGCCGCACCCCGTCGCTAGACTGCGCCGATGGACAGCCTCGCCGGCATGAGCGTCTTCATCCGCGTCGTCGAGACGGGCAGCTTCAGCCGTGCCGCGGCCGAACTGGGCACCACGCAGCCGACGGCGACGAAGGCGGTGGCGGCGGCGGAGAAGCGCCTCGGCGCGCGGCTGCTGCACCGCACGACGCGCGGCGTCACGCCCACCGAGGTGGGCTCGCTGTACTACGAGCGCTGCAAGCTCATCGTGCGCGAGGTCAAGGCGGCGGAGAACCTGGCGGCGCTGAAGCAAAGCGGCATCGGCGGCACGCTGCGCATCAGCACCAGCGTCGCCTTCGGCCGCCGCGTGATGGTGCCGCTGGTGCTGCGCTACATGCGCGAGCAGCCGCACGTGGGGGTCGACCTGAGCTTCGACGACCGCTACGTCAACCTCGTCGAGCAGGGCGTCGACGTGGCGATGCGCATGGGGCGGCTGGCCGATTCATCGCTGGGCGCGCGCTACCTCGGCACCAACCCGTGGGTGATGGTCGCCGCCGACAGCTACCTCGCCGACAGCGGCACACCGAAGAAGCCGCGCGACCTGGCCCGCCACACCTGCCTCGTCTACAGCAGCGTGCAAGGCGACGACCGCTGGATGCTCACCGGCCCCGAAGGCCGCGAGCAGGCGGTGCCGGTGCGCGGCCCGCTGCGCAGCAACAACCTCAGCGCCATCCTCGCCGCGGCGCGCGCCGGCATGGGCCTGGCGATCCTGCCGCGCTACGTGGCGCGCGAATCGCTGGCCGAAGGCGCCGTGCGCGAAGTGATGGCCGACCATCGCCTGCCGGCGCAGGACCTGCACGCGGTGTTCCCTTCGCCCAAGCTGGTGCCGCAGAAGGTGAGCCACTTCATCGAGTGGACCAAGGGTGCGCTGCAGGGCGAGTGGTGGAACCGCAGCCTCGGCGGCTGATCCCCGCATGCGGCTGTCTCCTTTGTCCGCCGGGTTGACTGCCGCTGGCCGCCGCGCCATCGTGCCGTTCCCCTGTCCCCCTGCTCCACTGCTCCACTGCTCCACTGCTCCACTGCTCCACTGTCCCCCTGTCCCACCCTCACGCCCTCAGGAGTACCCATGCGTGAACCGCCTCGTGCCGCTCTGACCCGCCTCTCGCCGCTGCCAGCACCTTGGGGACGCCGCAGCACCGTTGCCGCCGCGGCGTTGCTGCTGGCCGGCTGCGGCGCCCAGATCGGCCCACTGACGATGCCCGGCGGATCATCGTCCTCCGCGTCGTCTTCCTCGACCGCGTCGCCCTCGGCAGCCGCCGCGGACACCTCGCCCGCGGTGCCCACGGCCGTGCACGTGGTCGCGCTGTCGAGCGACGGCCTGGCCGGCTTCTTTCCGTTCGAAGGCACGTCGAGCACCTACACGCGCGCCGACATGAAGCGCGACGAGACGACGCTGAAGGGCACCGGCACCGTGTCGCGCTTCCTGATGTCCAACAGCGGCCACGCCACCATCACCCGCCTGGACAGGAAGCTCGTCTACGGGCTGGACATCCCGCGCGCCGAGTACACCGCGTGCCCGCTGACCGGCTGCGCGCAGCCGGCGCCACCGCCGCAGCAGCGCGAGCCGCAGCAGCCGGGCTCCAGCCGCGAGCCCGAGTGCAAGATGAAGGTGGCGAGCAACACCTTCAACGTCAAGCCGACGGCGCAGCGCAAGGCGATCAACGGCTTCGACACCGAGCAGTACGCGGTCGACTGGACCGTCGCGTTCGAAGATCCGAACAAGCGCCGCTCGACGTTCCAGCTGACGATGGACCTGTGGACGACGCCGGTCACGCCGGCGCTGCGCGACGCGATGGCGATGGAAGCCAACTACGCGCGCGCCGCCGTTGCCGCCTACACGGCCGCCGAGCGCAGCGCGGCGGCAGGCGCTGGCGGCGCCGGCCCGGGTGGCGGCGTGCTGCCGCAGCAGTTCATGGACATGATGAACCGCTACTTCGGCCAGTCGATGACGGCGGCCGACCGCGCGGCGCTGTTCAACATCGGCCGCCAGATGGAGCGCATCAAGGGCCAGCCGATCGTGACGACGCTGCGCCTGTTCTTCAGCGGCAACGCCTGCGGCGGCGCCGAGGAGGGCAGCGCCGGCGCAGGGGGCGCCGGGCCGGGCGGCATCGCCGGCGCCATCTCCGGCCTCTTCGGGCGCGGCTCGTCGTCCTCGTCGGGCGGCGCGTCGTCGGCGGCCGGTGGCGACAAGCCGCTGCTGTCGTTCACGCAGGAAGTGAAGGCCTGGAAGGTCGAGCCGGTGCGCGACTCGCAGTTCGTGCCGCCGCCGCAATTCAAGCGCAGGAACGCGGGCTGAACGGCTGCGCCGGCACGCGCGGCAGGCGATCTGGCCGCGCGCCGCCGGCCCCGCTCAGCCACCCAGTTCCTGCGGCCTGATGCCCAGCGCGCGCAGCGTCGCGCCCTGCTTGTCGAAGGCGGCGCGCAGCGACCTGGCCAGTTCCTCGGCGCCGGCGCCGCTGCCCGCGTCGTTGCCCAGTTCGGCCAGGCGCGCCTGCACGGCCGGCTGCTGCATCACCTTCAGTGCCGCCTGCCGGATCTTCGCCTGCACGTCGGCGGGCACGTCGGGCCTGGCCCACAGGCCCATCCAGGCCACTTCGTCGAGCATCGCGAAGCCCTGCTCGGCGAAGGTCGGCACATCGGGCAGCGCCGGGTTGCGTCTGGGCCCGCTGACGGCGAAGGCGCGGATCTTGCCGCCCTTGATCATCGGGATCGAGGTCGCGGGGCCGTCGAACATCAGCGCCACGTGGCCGCCCATCACGTCCTGCAGGGCCGGCGGCGAACCCTTGTACGGCACGTGGTTCAGGTCGATGCCGGCGGCCTTGTTCAGCTCCAGCCCCATCGTGTGCGACAGCGTGCCGGCGCTGTAGGAGGCATACGACACCTTGCCCGGGTTGGCCTTTGCATGCGCGACGACCTCGGCGACGTTGCGAGCCGGCAGCGACGGGTGTCCGACGAGAACGAGCCCGCTGCGCGCCAGCTCGGCCAGCGGCTTCACGTCCCTGAAGGGGTCGAAGCGCACCTTGATGATGTGCGGGATCTCGGTGACCACGGCGTTGGGGGCGACGAGCAGCGTGTGGCCGTCGGCGCTCTGGCCGAGGAAGTCCTGCATCGCGATCATGCCGGCGGCGCCCGGCTTGCCCTCGACGATCACCGGCTGGCCCCATTCCTTCTGCAGGCCCTCGGCGAGCAGGCGCGCGACGATGTCGCTGGTGCCGCCCGGCGGAGCGCCGACGAGGATGCGCACCGGCCTGGCCGGCCAGGCCTGCGCGAAGGCGCGCGGCGCAGCGGCGAGCCAGGCAGCGCCGGCCAGGGCGCCGAGGGCGGCGCGGCGGGTCGTTCGGGTCGTTCGGGTCGATCGGTCCGATCGGTCCGAGCTGTCCGCTCTGTCAAATGGCCTCATCGTCCTTGTCTCCTTCGTTGTGTCGGCGCCGCCGCGTTCTCAGGCGGCCAAGCGCAGCGTCGCGCCGCGTTCGCCGGGCTTGCGGTTCGGCGCGTAGCCCAGGCGGGCCAGCGTTTCGTCGGCCGAGCCGTAGTGCTCGCCGATGCGGTACAGCGCACGCGCCTGGGCGCCGCTGGCCACCTCGCGGTGCAGTTCGCGGGCGATGCGCGCCATCTGCTCGACCTGCGCGACGCTGGTGATGCGCTGGCCCTTGCGGCCCCACAGGTTGTCCTCGATGCCCACGCGCACGTGCAGCCCCATCGCGATGGCCATCGTGTTCAGCGGCAGCACGTTGCGCATGATCGACTCGATCGTCAGCACCGCGCCGGGCGGCACGCGGCGGATGAACTCCATCATGTTGTACGGGTTCGGGCCATCGGCGCCGCCGCCGATGCCGACCCAGTTCAGCACCAGCGGTCCGGTGTAGGTGCCGCGCCGGATCAACCGCTCGACGGTCTCGAGCTGCCCGGCATCGCCGAGCATGAAGTGCGGCTGGATGCGCGCGGCCTGAAGGCGGCGCAGGTGCTCGGCGACGAAGGCCGGGCCCGAAGGGATCGTCATCTCCGAGTACGCCGCCTGGTAGGCCGGCTGCGCCAGCGAGGTGCCGGCGACGTCGTCCGCGCTCATCAGCTCGCAAACGTTCATCTGGTTGGTGTTGATGGCGATCGTCACCTGATCGGGCTTGGGGCTGAGCTCGGCCAGCATGTGGCGGGTGTCGTCGTTCAGCCATTTCGCGTCGCCGCCCTCGCCCTCGGGGGCGAACGAGATCGAGCCGCCGACCTGCAGCAGCATCTTCGGCACTGCGTCGCGCAGGCGCGCCAGCATCTCGTTGAACATCGACAGCCGCTTGGAGCCCTTGCCGTCGGCCTCGCGCACGTGCACGTGCAGCACCGTGGCGCCGGCGTTCCAGCAGTCCAGCGCCTTCTGCACCTGCTCGGCCATCGTCACCGGGATGTCGTCGGAATCGCCGGGCAGGAACTCGGGGCCGTAGGGCGCCACCTGGATGACCAGCGGTTGCTGGTTCTCGGGCAGCAGCGAGTCGTCGAGGAATTGCATGGTCGGTCTCCTTCGGGGGTCGGTTCAGCGGGTGGTCGTCAGCGGGCGGTCGTCAGCGGGACAGCGGCGCGGCTCTCGCGCGCGGCGAGCTCTTCGTGCAGGATCGGCGCGCCCAGGCTCATCGTGTGGATGCCGAGCACGCTGGTGAGCTGCAGCACGGCGGCGATCTCCTCGCGCGTGGCGCCCAGGTCGAGCGCCAGGCCGATGTGGCGCCGCACGCCCGGCGCGTACAGGTGCGTGCACGAGGCGTCGACGGCGATGGCGATGAACTCCACCGTCTTCGCGTCGAGCACGCCGGCCAGCAGCGGGCCGGTGGCCATCGCGATGAAGCGCTCGGTCCATTGCGGGTCGAGGCGGTAGAACGGCTCCCAGTGCGGGTTCCACTGGCCGGCTGCGCGCAGCCGGTCGCAAAGCGGGGTGGCCGGTCGCCCGGCGACGGCCGGCGCGGTCGGCGCAGTCGGCGCAGTCGGCGCAGTAGGCGCAGTAGGCGCCGTCGGCGCGGCGGGTGCGGTGGGTGCGGCATCACTCATGGGCCGCGATTCTCTTGACCTGGTTCAAGATTTCACTTGACCGAACGGGACACCGGCTTACCATTTCGGGACATGGGCCGAACGCCGTCGCCGGCCAGCGGTGCGCTGGTCCGCAGCGCCAGCCTCACGCACTTCGTGGAGGTGGCGGAGCAATGCGGCCTCGACGCGCGCGCCCTCGTCGCCGAGGCCGGGCTGCCGGCGCGCTGCCTCGACGACCCCGACCTGAAGGTCCCCGCCCGCTCGGTGGGCGACCTGCTCGAGCGCGCGGCGCTGCTGGGCCGCGAGAGCGCCTTCGGGCTGCGCATGGCGCAGGCGCGGCGGCTGTCGAACCTGGGCCCGCTGGCCCTGCTGGTGCGCGACGAGCCGACGCTGCGCGACGTGCTCGACACGCTCTTGCGCTACATCCACCTGCACAACGAGGCGCTGGCGGCGCGGCTGGAGCAGGTGGGCAACCTCGTTGTCGTCCGGGTCGAGCTGGCCGCCGAGGGCGCCGGCTCGCTGCGCCAGGCCACCGAGCTGGTGCTGGGCGTCACGTTCCGCGTGCTCGGCATCTTCCTCGGCGCCGGCTGGCGTCCGCGGCTGGTGTGCTTCACGCACCGCGCACCGGCCAGCCGCGAGGTGCACCGGCGCCTCTTCGGCGGCGCGGTGGAGTTCGGCCACGCCTTCAATGGCATCGTCTGCAACGCCTCGGACCTCGACGCGCGGAACCCGGGCGCCGACCCGGTGATGGCGCGCTTCGCCAAGCGCCTGCTCGAGCGCGATGTGCGCCAGGCGGCGGCGATGGCCGACCGCGTGCGCCAATTGGTCGTGCTGCTGTTGCCGCTGGGCTATTGCCGCGTCGAGGTGGTCGCGCAGCACCTGGGCGTGGACCGGCGCACGGTGGCGCGCCGCCTTGCCGCCGAAGGGCTGACGTTCAGCGGGCTGGTCGACGCGCTGCGCCGCGACCTCGTGCGGCGCTACCTCGGCGAACGCGCGCGCCCGGTGGCCGACGTGTCATCGCTGCTCGGCTTCTCGGCGCCGAGTGCCTTCGCGCGCTGGCATCGGCAGCAGTTCGGCGCCGCGGCCAGCCGCCACCGGCGCCGCGCGGCGCGCGCCGCCCGCTCGCCTCGCTAGGCGCTGCCCGCCGGCTTGGTGCCGGCCTGGCCCTTGTTGCTCCACAGCACGCCGCCGGTGGCCCAGTCGCTGCGCTTGACGTCGTGGAAGATCACGTCCACCGCGTCGGCCGAGCCGCCCAGCACCTTCACGCAGGCCTGCGTCAGCTCGCTGGCGAGTGCGGCCTTCAGTTCGGGCGTGCGGCCCTCGAAGAGTTCGACGCGGATCGTTGGCATGCGGTTCTCCAGGGTCGTCGTGGGTCTCGGGGCTTCAGTCGCGGTAGCCCGGGCTCAGGCGGTCGAGCCGGCGCAGCAGCGCGGGCCATTCGACGTCGCCGTCCCATTCGCTGCCGTCGCCGACCCATTGTCGGTGCGTGAGCGAGGCCACGGCCTCGGGCGCGACGATGAAGGCGCGCTGCGGCAGCGCTGCCGCTGCGGCCATCGCGCGCAGTTGCGCCTGCGCCGCGCGCTCGAGCAGATGCATCAGCATGTAGGCCTCGGCCACCGTGCGGCCGACGGTCAGCGTGCCGTGGTTCTGCAGCACGAGGCCGTCGAGCGTGCCCAGGTTCGCGACGAGCCGGCGCTCCTCGTCGGCGCCGAGGGCCAGGCCTTCGTAGCCATGGGTGCCCAGGCGCCCGTGCAGCCGCATCGCCCACTGCGAGGTCGGCTGCAGGCCGCCGGGCAGCATAGACAACGCCACGCCCCACGGCGCGTGCAGGTGGATCACGCACTCGACGTCGGGGCGGGCGCGGTGCACGGCGCCGTGGATCGTGAAGCCGGTGGGATTCACCGGCCGCGCCGGCCGGCCGCCCGCGGCGACGACGCGGCCGCGCTCGTCGACCTTGACCAGGTTGCTCGCGCACACTTCGTCGAAGCCGAGGCCGAACTCGTTGATGAAGTAGCGGCCGGGCTCGCCGGGCACGCAGGCCGAAAGGTGCGTGTAGACGGTGTCGTCCCAGCCGTTCAGCGCTGCCAGCCGGTAGGCGGCGGCAAGGTCCGTGCGCACCTGGGTTTCGGTGCGTTCGGGCCGCGCGCGGCCGGCCTCGTAAGCGGGGCTGTCTCCTGTCATCGGCGAGCGCTGCGATCCGGCGTGCCCGCGACGAGCTGCCCGGCGAGCCGGTTGTGCCGCTCGATGAGCCGCGGCAGGTCGGTGGTCGCCAGCTGCCCGTCGCGCACGACGAAGCGGCCGCCGACGATGGTGTGCCGCACGCGCGGCACGTGGCAGAAGAAGAGCGCCGCCAGCGGGTCGTCGCCGGCGCCGGCCATGCCGACCTCGTCCAGGGGCACGGTCACGACGTCGGCCGCCATGCCGGGCGCCAGTGCGCCGATGTCGTCGCGGCCGAGCACGCGCGCGCCTGCGAGGGTGGCCATCTCCAGCACCTCGCGCGCCGTCAGCGCCGCGGGTCCCTTGATCGGTCCGTGCGCCACCCGCTGCAGCAGCAGCGCCAGCCGCGCTTCGCCGAGCAGGTGGCCGCTGTCGTTGCTGGCCGAGCCGTCCACCGCCAGCGACACCGGCACGCCGGCGTCGCGCATCGCGCGGATCGGCGCGATGCCCGAGGCCAGCCGCATGTTCGAGCCCGGGCAATGCGCGACGCCGGTGCCCGTGCTCGCGAAACGCGCGATGCCCGGCGCGTCGAGCTTGACGCAGTGCGCGTGCCATACATCGGGGCCGAGCCAGCCGAGCCGCTCGGCGTACTCGGCCGGCGTGCAACCGAACTTCTCGCGCGTGTAGACGATGTCGTTGTCGTTCTCGGCCAGGTGCGTGTGCAGGTGCACGCCGGCCTTGCCGCAGCCGCGCGCCAGCGCCGCGGCGTCGCGCATCAGGCCCGGGCTCACCGAGAACGGGCTGCACGGCGCGACGACGACGCGCCGCATCGCGTACCGCGCCGGGTCGTGCCAGCGCGCGATGAGCCGCTCGGTATCGGCCAGGATCGCCGCCTCGCCTTCGACCACCGCATCGGGCGGCAGGCCGCCTTCGCTTTCGCCCACGCTCATCGCGCCGCGCGCGCCGTGCAGGCGCAAGCCCACTTCGGCCGCGGCCTCGAAGCAATCGTCCAGGCGCACGCCGTTCGGAAACAGGTACAGGTGGTCGCTCGTCGTCGTGCAGCCCGACAGCGCCAGTTCGGCCAGCGCCGTCTGCGTGGATGCGTGCGCCATCTCCGGCGTCAGCCGCGCCCACACCGGGTACAGCACGCGCAGCCAGGCGAAGAGCTCGGCGTCCTGCGCCGGGCGCAGCACGCGCGTCAGCGTCTGGTAGAAGTGGTGGTGCGTGTTGACGAGGCCGGGAATCACCACCGCGTCGCGGGCGTCGATCGTCTGGTCGGCCACACGGCAGGAGGCGGGCAGGTCCGCGGTGGCGCCCACCCATTCGATGACGCCGTCGCGCGCGAAGAGGGCGCCGCCGGCGATCTCGCGCCGCGCCGCATCCAGCGTCGCCAGCAGCCGCGCGTGGCGGATCAGCAGCGTGGGCATCGGGCCGGGTGCGCGCGTCTCGGCGCGATCATGTCGGCGCGCTCAGTTCACCGGTGCGCCGGCCTCGAACCAGCGCCGGATCACGTCGCGTTCGGCTTCGGTGATCTGGGTGGCGTTGTTCAGCGGCATCAGCTTGAGCACCGCGGCCTGCTGGTACACCTGCTGCGCGTGCTGCTTGAGCAGTTCGGCCGTGTGCAGCGCCACGTTCTTCTGCTGCAGCGTGGCGTTGTGGCACAGCACGCATTTCTGGTCGACGACGGCGCGCACCTCGGCATAGCCGGCGGGCCGGGCGGCCATCGCCCGCGCCGCAGCGAGCTGCGCCGCGCTCGGCGGTGCCGGGGCCAGCCAGACGACGACCGCGGCCAGCATCGCAGTGCCGGCAACCGCGTGCTCCCACGGCGTGCGCCGGCCCAGCACATGCGCCTTGTGCCGGGCGACGAAGCTGTGCCGGATCAGCGCCCCGGCCAGCATCAGCAGCACCAGCACGAGCCAGTTGTTCCTGCCCTGGACCAGCCAGCCGTAGTGATTCGACAGCATCGCCACGATCACCGGCAGCGTGAAGTAGGTGTTGTGCACGCTGCGCTGCTTGCCGCGCTGGCCGTGGATCGGGTCGGGCTCCTGGCCGGCACGCAGTTGCGCGACCACCTTGCGCTGGCCGGGGATGATGACGAAGAAGACGTTGGCGCTCATCGCCGTGGCGATCATCGCGCCCACCATCACGAAGGCGGCGCGGCCGGCGAAGAGCTGGCAGGCCAGCCATGAGGCGAAGACGACGAAGGCGAAGACGCCGGCACCGACGACGAGGTCGCCGTTCTTCCTCTGCCCGAAGAGGCGGCAGATGCCGTCGTAGATGAACCAGAACGCCACCAGGAAGCCGAGCGCCGCCGCCACGGCGGCGCCGGCCGACCAGTCGTGCACGCTCTTGTCGACGAGGAAGGTGCTGGCGTTGAACAGGTACAGCACCGTGAACAGCGCGAAGCCGGTGAGCCAGGTGGAGTAGCTCTCCCAGTAGCTCCAGTGCAGCTTCTCGGGCAGCGCGCGCCAGCGCGGCGCCACCATGTACTTGTTCGAATGGTAGAAGCCGCCGCCGTGCACGGCCCACATCTCGCCGTCGACGCCCTTTCCCTTCAGCTCGTCGCTCTCGGGCTTGGCGAGGCTGTTGTCCAGCAGCACGAAGTAGAACGACGAGCCGATCCAGGCGATGGCCGTGATCACGTGCACCCAGCGCAACAGCAGGTTGGTCCAATCGAGCAGGTAGGCTTCCATCGGGGGTCGGACAGGGCCGGATGCAGGCAGGGCGGGGATCTTGCTTCGGCGGCGCGGCGCGGGCCGGCCCGGGGCCGGGGGCCGCAGGCCGGGTCAGGGCTTGATGTCGGCGGCCTTGATCGCCGGGCCCCAGTCGGCCACCTGCCTGGCGACGAAGGCGGTGAACTCGCCCGAGCTCATGCGCACGACGGTGATGCCCAGTTCCTCGAAGCGCCTGGCGATCGCCGGGTCGGCGACGATGGCGGCCAGCGCGCGGCCGAGCTTGTCGGTCACTTCGGCCGGCAGCCCGGCCGGGCCCGAGACGCCGAAGTAGTTCTCGGCCACGAGCTGCGGATAGCCGATCTCCACCACGCTGGGCACTTCGGGCAGCAGCGGCGAGCGGGCGCGCGTCGTCACCGCCAGGGCGCGGATCTGCCCGCTCTTGACCATCGGCACGAACGCGGTGATGACGTCGATGCCCACCGGGATCTGCCCCGAGATGAGGTCGGTGGTCATCGGCGCGCCGCCACGGTAGGGCACGTGCGTCATGTTGATCTTCATCGCCGCCTTGGTCATCTCGCCGACGATGTGGCCGATCGAGCCCGGGCCGCCGCTGCCGAAGGTGTAGCCCGGCGCCGCCGCTGCGGCCGGCAGGTCCTTCAGCGACTGCGGCCCGCTCTTCGGGTTGGACATCAGCAGCACCGGCGCCACGCCGAGCATCGCCACGTGCGTGAACTGCCTGACCGGGTCGTACGGCAGCTTGGGCACGGTGTAGGGGCCGATCGACGTCGGCGTGCTGTTGGACAGCATCAGCGTGTAGCCGTCGGGGGCGGCGCGCGCCACCTCGGCGCCGCCCAGCGTGCCGCCGGCACCGGGCTTGTTGTCGACGATGACGGGCTGGCCGAGCGCCTTGGCCAGCGGCTCGGAGATGGCGCGCGCGACGATGTCGCTGGCGCCGCCGGCGGCGAAGGTGACGACGATGCGCACCGGCTTGTCGGGCCAGGCAGCAGACGCCGGCGCCGCGGCGAGCGCGAGCAGGGCAGGCAGGGCGGCCAGCGCGAGCGCCGAGCGGGCGAGGAGGCGACGGTTCATCGGGGGTCTCCAGCGGTGGCGGGCGTGAAAGGCGGCACGAGGCCGGATCGAAGGAACTTCCTTCCGGCGCGATCGCGCGCGGCAGACTGTATACAGTCATGTGCGCACAGGAGCCCCGGGTTTTCCCGGGCCGGCGGGTCGGCGACCGTCGTGGCGGGCCGGAGGCGGGAGCCGCTTCCCTGCGACAGCGCGGCAGCCGTCAGCGGCCGGCGCGGCCCTGACGGCTTGTGGCCGCCGGCAGAAGTGTATACAGTCCGCTGCGCCGATTCCTCCCGCCGCCGCCGTCCCCGATGCCCCGCAAGCCCGCCGCCGCCAAGCTCCGCCTCGTCGATGCGGCGGCGCGCGGCGCCGCAGCCGCGGCCGGCGCCGGCGCCGGCGCCAGCACCACCGACCAGATCGTCGACAGCATCACCAGCGCCATCGTCGAGCGGCGGCTGATGCCGGGCACGCGCCTCGTCGAGCAGCAGATCGCCGACGTCTTCGCCGTCTCGCGCACGGTGGTGCGGCAGGCGCTGAACCAGTTGAGCCGCGACCGCCTGGTGACGCTGGAGCCGGCGCGCGGCGCGATGGTCGCCATGCCCAGCGTCGAGGAAGCGCGCCAGGTGTTCGAGGTGCGGCGCATGGTCGAAGGCGGCATGGTGCGCCAGCTCGCCGCCACCATCACCGACGCCCAGGTGGCCGAGCTGCGCGCCCACCTGCGCGAAGAGCGCGGCGCCGTCTCGCGCGTCGATGTCTCGGGGCGCACGCGGCTGCTCGCCGACTTCCACGTCATCCTCGCACGCATGCTCGGCAACGAGGTGCTGGCCGAGCTGGTCGCGGACCTGCTCAGCCGCTCGCAGCTCATCGCGCTGATGTACCAGTCGGCGCATTCGGCCGAGCATTCGCAAAGCGAGCACGTGCAGATCGTCGACGCGCTGGACAAGCGCGACGGGCGCGCCGCCGTGCGCCTGATGGAACAGCATGTGGCCAGCGTCGAGCGCAACCTGCGCCTGGACCCGCGCAACCCCGACCTCGCCGCGGTGCTGAAACCGCGGGCGTGAATCCGATGGCATCGAACGCTTCGTCGCCCCCTTCGCCGGCCCCGTCATCCCCCGCTTCGCCACGCTACCCCCGGGACTTGCGCGGCTACGGCCGGCGCCCACCGCACCCGCACTGGCCCGGCAACGCGCGCGTCGCGGTGCAGTTCGTCCTCAACTACGAAGAGGGCGGCGAGAACAGCGTCCTGCACGGCGATGCCGGCAGCGAGCAGTTCCTCTCCGAGATGTTCAACCCGGCGTCCTACCCGGCGCGGCACCTGAGCATGGAGGGCATCTACGAGTACGGCAGCCGCGTCGGCGTGTGGCGCCTGCTGCGCGAGTTCGAACGCCGCGGCCTGCCGCTCACCGTGTTCGGCGTCAGCATGGCGCTGGAACGCTGCCCGGAGGTGACCGCGGCCTTCGTCGAACTCGGGCACGAGATCGCCTGCCACGGCTGGCGCTGGATCCACTACCAGAACACCGACGAGGCGACCGAGCGCGAGCACCTGCAGCGCGGCGTCGAGATCATCGAGCGCCTCACCGGCAGGCGCGGCGGCAACGGTGGTGCAGCCGCCGCCGTGCACGGCCTGGGCTGGTACACCGGCCGCGACAGCCCCAACACGCGGCGGCTGGTGGCCGACTTCGGCGGCTTCGAGTACGACAGCGACTACTACGGCGACGACCTGCCGTTGTGGCTGCAGGTGAAGAAGAGCGACGGCACGCTGGCGCCGCACCTGGTGGTGCCGTACACGCTGGACTGCAACGACATGCGCTTTGCATTGCCGCAGGGCTTCAGCCACGGCGACCCGTTCTTCCAGTACCTGCGCGACACCTTCGACGTGCTGTATGCCGAAGGCGAACGCGACCCGGCGGAGGGCCAGGGCGGCCCGGCAATGATGAGCATCGGCATGCACTGCCGACTGCTCGGCCGGCCCGGGCGGATGCGCGCCTTGCAGCACTTCCTCGACCATGTGCAGCGGCACGGCCGCGTCTGGGTGGCGCGGCGCATCGACATCGCGCGCCACTGGCGCGCGCAGCACCCGTTCGACGCCGCGACCGCGTTCGTCTGGGAATGAGACAAGAGGACAACGGCAACGAGCCGGGAGCGAGCATGCCGACGACGACGTTGACCCTGGCGCAGCTGAACGCCGCATCACCCGCCGAGTTCGCGGCACTGCTCGCAGGCACCTACGAGCATTCGCCGTGGGTGGCCGAGGCGGCGGCGGCGCAGCGGCCGTTCGCCACGCTGGCGGCGCTGAAGCTGGCGCTGGTGCGCTCGGTGCGCGAAGCCGGGCGCGAGCGCCAGCTCGTGCTCATCCGCGCCCACCCCGAACTCGCCGGCAAGGCGATGGTGAGCAAGACGCTGACCGCCGAGAGCACGAACGAGCAAGGCAAAGCCGGGCTCACCGATTGCACGCCCGAGGAGTTCGCCCACATCCAGAAGCTCAACGCCGACTACAACGCGAAGTTCGGCTGGCCGTTCATCCTCGCCGTGCGCGGGCCGCGCGGCCTGGGGCTGCACCGGCGCGAGATCATCGCCACCTTCGAGCGGCGCCTGGCGAGTCACCCCGATTTCGAGTTCGCCGAGGCGCTGCGCAACATCCACCGCATCGCCGAGATGCGCCTGGCGGACAAGTTCGGCGCCACGCCCGACGACGGCAACCGTGTCTGGGACTGGGCCGAGCAGCTCGCCCGCCACAGCGACCCCGGCTTCGCCGAGGCCGGTCAGTTGACGGTGACGTACCTGACCGAAGCGCACCGCGCCTGCGCCCGCGACATCGCCCAGTGGATGCGCGAGGACTGCGGCTTCGACGCCGTGCACATCGACGCGGTGGGCAACGTCGTCGGCGTCTACGAAGGCAGCGATGCCGCGGCACCGCGGCTGCTCACCGGCAGCCACTACGACACCGTGCGCAACGGCGGCAAGTACGACGGTCGCCTGGGCATCTTCGTGCCGATGGCGGTGGTGCGCGAGCTCAAGCGCAGCGGCAGGCGGCTGCGCCACGGCCTCGAAGTGGTCGCCTTTGCCGAGGAGGAAGGGCAGCGCTACAAGGCCACCTTCCTCGGCTCGGGCGCGATCACCGGCCACTTCGACGCCGCCTGGCTCGACCAGCGCGACGCCGACGGCGTGCCGATGCGCGAGGCGATGAAGGCCGCCGGCCTGGCGTCGGGAGGCCCGGACGGCCTGGCCGCGATCGCCCGGTTGAAGCGCGACCCGGCGCGCTACCTCGGCTTCGTCGAAGTGCACATCGAGCAGGGGCCGGTGCTCAACGAGCTCGACCTGCCGCTGGGGATCGTCACCTCGATCAACGGCAGCGTGCGGCACCTGTGCGAGATCACCGGCCAGGCCAGCCACGCCGGCACGACGCCGATGGACCGCCGCCGCGACGCCGCCACCGCCGCGGCGCAGCTCGTGCTGTTCCTCGAGGCGCGCGCCGCCGCCGTGCCCGACCTGGTGGGCACGGTGGGCATGCTCGAGGTGCCCTCCGGCTCGATCAACGTCGTGCCCGGGCGCTGCCGCTTCAGCCTGGACATCCGCGCCACCACCAACGAAGTGCGCGACGCCTGCGAGCGCGACACGCTGGCCGAGCTGGCGCGGCTGACGCGGCGCCGCGGCCTGCAGTACAGCGCCGAGATGACGATCCGCGCCGCCGCCGCGCCCAGCGCTGCGGCCTGGCAGCAGCGCTGGGAGGCGGCCGTGCAGCACCTGGGGCTGCCGGTGTTCCGCATGCCCAGCGGCGCCGGGCACGACGCGATGAAGCTGCATGAGGTGATGCCGCAGGCGATGCTGTTCGTGCGCGGGCAGAACTCGGGCATCAGCCACAACCCGCTGGAAAGCACGGCCAACGAAGACATCGAGCTGGCGGTGCGCGCCTTCGGCCACCTCTACGAGAACCTGTAGGAACGCCGGCCTTGCGCCGCGCGGCCCGCTGCCTTCGTCCGCTTCCGCTTCCGCTTCTTCACTTCCCCATCTTCCTTCGATTGGAAACGACAACGATGTCCGACGATCCGCGCGACGTGTACGCCCGCCTCGACGCTGCGGTGGACCGCCGCTTCGACGAGGAGGTGCGCTTCCTGCAGGCGCTGGTGCGCGTGCCCACCGACACGCCGCCGGGCGACAACGCGCCGCACGCCGACAAGACCGCCGCGCTGCTGGCCGGCATGGGCCTCGCGGCCGAGAAGCACCCGGTGCCGCAGGCGCAGGTGCACGCCCAGGGCATGCAGTCGATCACCAACCTGATCGTGCGCCACCGTTTCGGCCACGGCGGGCCGGTGATCGCGCTCAACGCGCACGGCGACGTGGTGCCGCCGGGCGAAGGCTGGGCTCACCCGCCCTACGGCGCGGACATCGTCGAGGGGCGCCTGTACGGCCGCGCCGCCGCGGTGAGCAAGAGCGACTTCGCCACCTACACCTTCGCGCTGCTGGCGCTGGAAGAACTGGCCGGGGCGCTGAGGGGCACCGTCGAGTTGCACTTCACCTACGACGAGGAATTCGGCGGCGAACTGGGCCCGGGCTGGCTGCTGGCGCACCAGCTCACCGAGCCCGACTACCTCATCGCCGCCGGCTTCAGCTACCAGGTGGTGACGGCGCACAACGGCTGCCTGCAGATGGAGGTGACGCTGCACGGCCTGGCCTCGCACGCGGCCTACCCGCAAACCGGTGTGGACGCGCTGCAGGCCGCGACGAAGCTGCTGGCGGCTCTCTACGCGCACAACGACGTCCTGCGCGGGCGCCGCTCCGGCATCACCGGCATCACCCACCCCTACCTCAACGTCGGCCGCATCGAAGGCGGCAGCAACACCAACGTCGTGCCGGGCAAGGTGGTGCTCAAGCTCGACCGCCGCATGATCCCCGAAGAAGACGCCGCCGCGGTGGAAGCCGAAGTGCGCACGCTGATCGAATCGACGGTGGCCGAATGCCCCGGCGTGCGCGTGGAGATCCGCCGGCTGCTGCTGGCGCAGGCGCTGAAGCCGCAGCAGGCCAACGCCCCGCTCGTCACCGCCATCCGCAAGCACGGCGAGGCGGTGTTCGGCGAGCCGATCCCGGTGAGCGGCACGCCGCTGTACACCGACGTGCGCCTGTACGGTGCCGCCGGCGTCGCCGCGGTCATCTACGGTGCCGGCCCGCGCACCGTGCTGGAGAGCAACGCCAAGCGCGCCGACGAACACCTCGTGCTCGAAGACCTGCGCCGCGCGACGAAGGTGGTGGCACGCACCCTGCGAGACATGCTCGCGGCCTGAAGGCCGGTGGCCTTGCGCACCGGCGCCTTGCCGGCGCAGTGCTCGATGCTGTGCTCGGCAGCCCGAACGCCCTGACCACCCGCGTTCGCCGGCACCGGGCCCGCGCATCGCGGGCTCATCGCGTGCGGAGCCGTCCTACACCGGGTCGGGAAGCGGTCCGACATTCCTGGCGCTCGAGCGGCGCTACTCTTCAATCGCGGCTCAGGCCGTGACCCGACTGAAGCAAGCAATTGCGGAATTGGGCCAGAAGCCCCGGATTGAAAACCCGGGGCTTCTCCTTTTCCGGCCGCGCGCTTGCTGCGCCTTGGGCGTTGCAGCGGCTACGGCTTGATCAACACGCGCCAGCTGTTGAGCTTGCCCTCGTCCTGCGCTGCGCGGTCGACGACGCGCAGCTTCCACGTTCCCGCCGCCGCCTTGCCCGCCAGCGTCGCCAGCGCCGGCGTCGTCGCCGCCGTGTAGGTCTTCGCCAGGTCGCGCGTCGAGCCGCCGCTGCGGTCGTGCAGCACGATGGCGCTGCCGGAAGGCGCCACCAGGCTCACCTGCAGATCGCCGATGTAGGTGTGCGAGATGTCGACCGACACCTCGAGGCTGCCGATGGTCAGCGCCGTCGCATTGAGCAGCGCGCGCTCGATGCCGGTGGCGTTGTTGTCGGGGATCGTCGTGCCCGGCGACTCCTTCAGCTCCACCGGCCCGGGCGTCGCCACCGCGGCGGTGAAGTCCAGCCCCCAGCTCACGAGCCGGCCGGTGTCGACCGCGGCGAGGTCCTGCACGGCGAGCTTCCACGCGCCCTTCGTGCTGCGGCCGCGCAGCGTGGAAAGCGCCGGCAGCATCGCTTCGTCGTAGGTGAGCCTGAGGTCGCGCGTGTTGCCGCCCTGGCCCTTAGGGTGCAGTTCGACGAGCACGCCCCACGGCGTGCTGAGCGTGACGCGCAGGTCGCCCTGGTACGAATGCGTGATGTCCAGCCCCACCTTGATCGAGGCGATCGCCACCGCCTCGGGCACGTCGATGGTGTCGGCGATGCCGGCCGCGTTGTTGTCGGGAATCGCGCGGTTGGGCGTGGAGACATGGCGCACCGCGGGCGGCGGCGGCGGTGGTGGTGTCACCACGCTGCCGAAGCGGCAGCGGAACGTCATCGAAGCGCCATTGGCCGAGACCTCGCCGATCGCCAGGTTCGAGGAAGTGCCGTTCCACCACTTGCTCGAAGGTGTGGTGTCGTCGGCGAAGCGCGCCGCGCCGCCGGCGTAGAGGTCGCCCGCGTCGCCGAGGTTGCTGCGCTGCCGCTCCAGCTGGAACAGGCCGTCGGCCTGCATCAGCGAGAGTTCGTAGTGGCTGGCGGCGGTCATCTGCTCGGCGCTGTTGTCGCCTTCCTCGTCGATGTGCCAGATGGCCAGGCCGGCATCGGGCAGCGCCGCGTCGCGGCCGCCTTGCTGCCGGTTCTCGACGAGGAAGTATTCGCGGCCGCTGCGCGCGTACAAGGCGCAGTCGTTGCTGCCCGCCGCGAGCGTGACGACCTTGTCGTGCTCCATCGGGATCACGTTGCGCGCCCAGCCGCTGGCGCGCTTGAGGTAGGCGCTGACCGGGACCGGGTTCTTCTCGCTGAAGTTGCCCGCGCACATCAGGCAGTACATGCCCACGCCGCTCGATTCGCCGCCGTAGTCGTACAGGTCGGGGTAGTCGCACAGCATGTGCCCGTTCTCGTGGCAGAACGTGCCCAGCTCGAGCTCGGAACCCATCGCGGTGAACTGGTAGTCGAACGCCGACTTGCCCGGGCGCAGCACGAGCGGGCTGCCCAGGTGGTGCGAGTGCGGCCACAGTCCCTCGGCCCAGTTGTTGGTGACCGGCCCCGCGTAGTAGACGTTCATCGCGTAGACGTAGCCGGCGCTGTCGGCGGTGAGCGGCGCGAAGTCGAAACCCGCCCCCTTGTGGAAGTTCAGCGCCTCGGTGATGAGCTCGATCGCCCGCTGCGGCTGCGCGATCGTGCGGTCGGTGTAGTAGGTCTTCGGCTTCTTCGCGCGGTAGTACGGCGCGACGATGTTCGTGTAGCGGCAGCGTCCGATCGAGTTGTCGCGGTAGAAGTCGAATACCGAACCGTTGTTGCCGAAGCCGCTGTAGCCGCTCTGGTTGCAGAAGCGCTCGACCTCCTCGCGCGCGATGGTCGCCGGCGCGTCGCTGAAGTCGATCAGCAGGCACAGGCCCACGTAGTCGCCGACGACCTGGTGCTGCGGCGGCGCCAGCAGCGGCCCGCCGGCGGCGCCGACGGCGCGGATCGTGCGCAGCTGCTGCTTGCGCTCCTGGCGCCGCTGCTGCCAGCGCGTGCCCAGCGTGCGCAGCGCCGCTTCGCGCGCGATGGCCGCGGCGCGCTGGCGGCTCAGGCGCAGGCCGCGCGGCACGCCGGCGCCGGCACCGTCCAGCGGGCCGCCGGGGCCGGGCGCCGGCTCGAGCGCGTTGCCGTCGGGGGAAAGGCGCGCCACCTCGAAGAAGCCGGTCGCCGGGTTCTTCGTCACCGTGTAGCCGTCGGTGGTCTCGAAGGTGGCGTGGTTCTGGTCGCCCCAGCCGCGCAGCTGCACCGCGGTGCCGTCGGGCTGCGTGAAGGTGAACAGGCGGCCGTGGAATGGCATCGACATGGCGGGCTCCTCCTGGCAGGCGCCGCAGCGCGCCGGGCGCGCAGCATAGGCGCAATGAGGGGCCGGCGGAGATGACGGTCGAGGGGGGCGAGCGGATCGTGTAGCCTGCCGGGGCGATGAACCTCGCCCAAGCCCTGCAGGCCCTGCGCCGCGCCAACGCGGTGGCCCGGCGCGCGCTGGAGCAGGGCCGCCACCCGTTCGGGGCCGTGCTCGTCGCCGAGGACGGCGAGACGGTGCTGCTCGAACAAGGCAATGTCGACGCCGTCAACCACGCCGAAGCGGTGCTCGCGCGCCTGGCCGCGCATCGGCTCGGGGCGCAGCGGCTGTGGCCTTGCACGCTCGTCACCACCGTCGAGCCGTGTGCCATGTGCGCCGGCACGCAGTACTGGGCCAACATCGGGCGGCTGGTCTACGGCATGAGCGAGCGGCGGCTGCTGGAAATGACCGGCAACCACGCGGAGAACCCGACGCTCGACCTGCCGTGCCGCGAGGTGTTCGCGCGCGGGCAGAAGCAGATCGAGGTGCTCGGCCCGCTGGCCGAAGCCGAAGAGGAGATCGCGGCGCTGCACCGCGGCTTCTGGCAGGCGCGCTGACGCCTGCCGCCGCGGCCGCTGCGTTCACCCGCGCGGCCGGTGCACCATGTGGATAGGCGCCGCCGCCACCTGGCGCGCGGCCACCACGCGCACTTCGGCCAGCAGCGCGCGCCCCTCCCAGTCCACCGGCCAGCCGCGCCCCCGGCGC